>NZ_JBGCCO010000032.1:0-98951 GCF_041262605.1 Kitasatospora sp. GAS1066B | reverse complement strand
GCCCCCCGCCGGCCCCGCCCGGGGGGCCCCCGGGGGGGGCCCCCCCCCCCCCCGGGCCCGCCCCCCCCCCCCCCCCGGCCCCCGGGGGGGGGGGGCCCCCCCCCCCCCCCCCCGGGGGGGCCCCCCCCGACCGCGGGCCTTTCAACTTCCCTGTCACGAGGACTGGATACGGACTCATGGAACCGAGCAAGAGCGCTGCGACACCCCTGACCCGAGCCCTGGACACCATCAAGAGCCTGCGCGCCCAGCTGGACGCCGCGAGCGGGAACCAGCCGCTGGCGGTGGTCGGCGTCGGCCTGCGGCTGCCCGGCGGCATCGACGACCTCGACTCGTACTGGGCGGCGCTCGAGTCCGGCCGTGACCTGGTGCGCACCCGGCCGCCCGGACGGATGGCCCCGTTCGCCGATGAATGGGCCGAACTCCCACACCAGGGAAGCTTCCTGGACGAGGTGCTGGGCTTCGACGCCGACTTCTTCGGGATCAGCCCGCGCGAGGCGCGCGCCATCGACCCGCAGCACCGCCTGCTGCTCGAAGTGGCCCACGAGGCGCTGGAGGACGCGGCGCTGGCCCCCGAGCAGCTGACCGACGCCAAGGTCGGCGTCTTCGTCGGCATCACCGGCCGCCAGGACTACCGCGACTGGAACACCGGCGAGTTGGACGCCTACTGGGCCACCGGCAACGGCCACAGCTTCGCGGCCGGGCGGATCTCCTACTGCCTGGGCCTGACCGGCCCGGCGGTGGCCGTGGACACCGCCTGCTCCTCCTCGCTGGTGGCGATCCACCAGGCGGGGCAGGCGCTGCGGCGCGGCGAGTGCGAGGTGGCGCTGGCCGGCGGCGTCAACCTGGTGCTGGCCCCCGGCTCGACCCGGATCATCGACCAGACCCGCTCGCTCTCCCCGGACGGCCGCTGCAAGAGCTTCGACGCGCGGGCCAACGGCTTCGTCCGCGGCGAGGGTTGCGGGGTGATCGCGCTCAAGCGGCTGGACCACGCGCTGCGCGACGGCGACCGGATCCACGGCGTGATCCGCGGCTCGGCGATCAACCAGGACGGCCGCTCCTCGGGCTTCACCGCGCCCAACGTGCTGGCCCAGATCGACCTGCTGGAGTCCGCGCTGGCCGACGCCGGGCTGACCCCGGCCGACCTGGGACTGATCGAGGCGCACGGCACCGGCACCTCGCTGGGCGACCCGATCGAGATGGACGCCATCATCGCCGCGCTCGGCCGGCGCAACGAGGGTGCCAAGCTGCACGTCGGCTCGGTCAAGGCCAACCTCGGCCACCTGGAGGGCGCGGCCGGCATCGCGGGCGTCATCAAGGCGCTGCTCTGCCTGCGCAAGGGCGTCGTCCCGCCGCTGGTGCACTTCGAGACGCTCAACCCGCGGATCGACCTGGACGGCACCGGCATCTCGGTCTCGGGTCAGGCACAGCCGTGGCGGGCCGCCGAGAGCGGCCGGTACGCCGGCGTCAGCTCGTTCGGCATGATCGGCACCAACGCGCACATCATCGTCGGTCCCGCGGAGCCCGCCGAGCCGGCGGAGCAGCGCGCCACCGAGGTTCCGGTGACCGGCTTCCAGCTCTCCGCCAAGACCCCCGCCGCGCTGCGCGCGCTGGCCGGGCGGCTCGCCGAGCGCCTCGCCACGCTGGCGCCCGCCCAGTACGCCGCCTTCGCCTACACCGTCACCGAGGGCCGCAGCCGCCAGGAGGTGACCGCCACGGTCACCGCCGCCGACCCCGCCAGCGCCGCCGCCGCGCTCGGCGCGCTGGCCGCCGACCAGGCCTCGCCGCTGGTCACCATCGCCGAGGGGACGGCGGCAGGGCGACTGCCCGCGCTGCCGCGCCGGGTGGTGGAGCTGCCGCACTACCCGTGGGAGCGGACCCGGCACGCGCCGGCCGCCGCCGCGGCCCAGGCCGCCCCCGCCGCCGCTGCTGCGCCGCTGCCCGCCGCCGAGCGGCCCGCGGCGCCGGCCGGCGTGCCGCTGCACGAGCTCGCCTGGCACCCCGTCCCGCCGACTGCGCCGGTCAGCGGCAGCACCCTGGTGCTGGCCGGGGACGATGTCGAACTGCTCACCCTGCTGGCCGCGGAGGCCGAGGCTGGCGGCCAGTTCGGCGTGCTGCTCGGCCCGGTCGCCGACGGCTCCTTCCCGGCCTGGGAGCAGGGCCCGCTGCCCGCCGACGACCTGGCCTGGGGCCGGTTCTGGGCGGCTCGCGACCAGCGCGGCCCGCTCTCGCTGGTGCTGGCCCACCGCGCCGACCCGCTGCCGGAGCGGCTGGACGACGCCGACCCGGCCGGCGCGGGCGCGGCGCTGCTGGCCGCCGTCACCACCGCCGTGCGCAGCCTCGCGGTGGTGGACGGCCGGCACCGCGCCTTCACGCTCACCCGGGGGGTGCGCCAGGTCACCGGGCAGGACGGGATCGCGGCCGGTGACCACGGCCTGCTGCACGGCCTGCTGCCGGTGCTCGGCCTGGAGTTCGGGGCCCGCTGGGGCGGCGTGATCGATCTGCCGGCCGCCCCCACCGCCACCGACGCGCGCACCGTGCTGGAGCTGGCCACCGCCGCCGCACCGACGCCCGGGACGGCCGTCGAGGACCTGCTGGCGGTCCGTGACGGCGCCGCGTTCGGCGCCCGGCTGCGCCCGGTGGCCGCCGACTGGCAGCCGGAACTGACGATCCGTCAGGAGGCGGCCTACCTGATCACCGGCGGCGCGGGCGGCATCGGCCGGGCGCTGGCCGCCGACCTGGTCCGGCGCGGCGCCCGCCACCTGGTGCTGATCGGCCGCACCGCCCCCGAGGCGCTGCCCGCGACCACCCGCGACTGGCTGGCCGAGCTGGCCGCCGCCGGGGTGGCGGCGCACTACCGCGCCGCCGACTGCGACCGGCACGCCGAGTTGACCGCCGCGCTGGCGATCGAGGGCCTGCCGCCGATCGCGGGCGTGATCCACGCGGCCGGCACGCTGCCGCTGGCGCCGCTCGCCGAGGCCGACAGCGCGGCCTTCGAGGCGGCGCTGCGCGGCAAGTACTCCGGCGCCTGGTGGCTGCACCTGCTCAGCCGCGACTGGCCACTGGACTTCTTCCTGCAGACCTCCTCGGCCTCCGGCCTGTGGGGCAACGAGGGCCGCGGCGCCTACGCCGCCGCCAACGGCGGCCTGGACGCGCTGGCCGCGCACCGTGCCGCCGCCGGACTGCCCGCCAGTAGCCTGGCCTTCGGGGCCTGGGCGCTGGACGGCATGGCCGACGAGGCGGGCCGGCGCAACCTGGCCCGGATGGGCCTGGGCGAGGTGGACCCGGCCACCGGCTGCACCAGCCTGACCGCCGCCACCCCGAACGCCGCGGCGCTGCTGCTGGCCTGCCCGGTGGACTGGCCCCGGTTCCTGGAGGTGATCGGCGCGGGCCGCCCGCGCGCGCTCTTCGCCGAACTGGCCGAGCGGGCCGCCACCGAGGCCCCGCCGAGCGTCGGGTCGCCGCTGCGCGGCGAGCTGCTCGCGCTGCCCGAGGGAGCCCGCCTGGCGGCCGCCCGGGTGCACGTCGGCCGTCAGCTGGCCGCTGCGCTCGGCTACGCCGAGGGCCGCGCCGTGCCGGAGGACGTCGGCTTCTACAACCTCGGCCTGGACTCGATCATGGCCGTCGACCTGGCCCGCGAGCTGGCCGAGGCGTTCGCCGTCGAGCTGCGGGTGGCCGAGATCTTCAGCTATCCGACGGTGGGTCAGCTCGCCGAGCTGATCGCCGCCCGGCTCGCCGACGGGCCGAAGCACACCCCCGCCGCGGCCCGGTCGCCTCGCCCGCGCCCGGCGGCCGCCGCCGTCGAGGCCGCTGGCTCGCCCGCCGCGCATGGCTCGCCCGCCGCGCCCGTCACGGGCCTCGGCGAGCCGATCGCGATCGTCGGGATGGCCGCCCGCTACCCCGGCGCCGACTCGGTGGAGGAGTTCTGGCAACTGCTCGCCGAGGCCCGCGACGCGGTCGGCCCGGTGCCGGCCGACCGCTGGGACCGCGCCGCGCTGCACGACGCCGACCCGCTGGCCACCGGCACCATCACCACCGACCAGGGCGGCTTCCTGAGCGACCTGGCCCGCTTCGACGCCGGCTTCTTCGGCATCCCGGCCCGCGAGGCCGAGAGCCTGGACCCGCAGCACCGCCTGCTGCTCGAAGCGGCCTGGCACGCGCTGGAGGACGGCGGGATCGACCCGCACAGCGTGCGCGGCAGCCGGACCGGCGTCTTCGTCGGCATCTCCAACTCCGACTACGCGCGGCTGCTCGAACAGGGCGGCCTCGGCAAGCTGGACGCCTACTTCGGCACCGGCACCGCGCTGAACGCCGCGGCCGGGCGGATCTCCTACCTGCTCGGGGCCAACGGTCCCGCGCTCGCGGTGGACACCGCCTGCTCCTCCTCGCTGGTCGCGCTGCACCTGGCGGTCCGTTCGCTGCGCAGCGGCGAGAGCGACCGGGCGCTGGCCGGCGGCGTGAACGTGATCGCCGACCCGTCCTGCTCGGTGGCCGTCAGCCGGGCGCACATGCTCTCGCCCGAGGGCCGCTGCAAGACCTTCTCGGCCGAGGCCGACGGCTTCGTCCGCGCCGAGGGCTGCGGCGTGCTGGTGCTCAAGCGCCTGAGCGATGCCGAGCGTGACGGTGACCGGGTGCTCGCGGTGATCCACGGCACCGCCGTCAACCAGGACGGCGCCTCCTCCGGACTGACCGTGCCCAGCGGCCGGGCGCAGGAGGCGGTGATCAACGAGGCGCTCGCCGACGCGGGCCTGGACGGCGCGCAGATCTCCTACCTGGAGGCGCACGGCACCGGCACCTCGCTCGGCGACCCGATCGAACTGGCCGCCGCCTGGGCCGCGTTCGGCCCGGGCCGGCGCCCCGGCGAGCCGCTGCAGATCGGCTCGGTGAAGAGCAACATCGGCCACAGCGAGTCGGCCTCCGGCATCGCCGGGGTTATCAAGACGGTGCTCGCGCTGCGGCACCGCAAGCTGCCCGCCAGCCTGCACGCCGAGAACCTCAACCCGCACGTGCCGTGGGACGACATGAACCTGCGGGTGGTGGACGCGCTCACCCCGTGGCGCACCGGCGACCGCCCGCGGCTGGCCGCCGTGTCCAGCTTCGGTTTCAGCGGCACCAACGCCCAGGTGATCCTCGGCGAGGCCGCCGAGCCGGCCGCCCTCGAGCCGGCGGCGGGCCCCTACCTGCTGCCGCTCTCCGCGCCCGACCTGCCGGGCCTGGCCCGGCTGAGCGAGCGGTGGGAGCAGCGGCTGGCCGAGGCGGCCGAGCACGAGCTGGCCGCGCTCGCGGTCACCGCGGGCACCGGGCGGGCCCACTTCGGCCCGCGCCGGGCGCTGCTCGGCGCCGGTGCCGCGCAGCTGCTGGCCGGGCTGCGCGAGCCGGTGGTCCAGGCGCCGGGGCGCCCGACCATCGCCTTCCTCTTCACCGGGATGGGCAGCCAGTACTTCGGGATGGGCCGCGAGCTGTACGAGAGCGAGCCGGTCTTCCGCCAGGTGGTGGACCGCTGCGACGAGATCATCGCCCCGCTGCTCGGCCTCTCGCTGCTCGACCTGATGTTCTACGGCGCGGACGAGCAGCTGATCGACCAGGTCCGCTTCATCCAACCCACCACCGTGGTCCTGGAGTTGGCCCTGGTGGCGCTCTGGGAGTCGTGGGGGGTGCGGGCCTCGGTGGTCACCGGGCACAGCGTCGGCGAGATCGCGGCCGCGATCCACGCCGGCGTGCTCGACCTGGTCAGCGGCCTGACCCTGGTGGCGCACCGGGCCCGGCTGATGCAGGAGCGGGCCGGGGCGGGATCGATGCTCTCGGTGGCCGCCCCGCTCGCCGAGGTCGAGGCCTGGACCGCGGGGACCAGCTGCGACATCGCGGCGATCAACGGTCCCGAGTCGATCGTGGTGGCCGGGCTGCCCGCCGACGTCGCCGAGGTCGAGCGGCGGGCGCGGGCCGAGGGCCACCGGGCGCGCAGCCTGGTGATCCCGGCCGCCGCGCACTCCCGGCTGATCGACGGCATGCTGGCGGACTTCGCCGCGCTCGCCGCGCCGATGACCTTCAACCGCCCGACCCTGCCGGTGGTCTCCAACCTGACCGGCAAGGTCGCCACCGACGCGGACTACGACGCCCGCTACTGGTCCCGGCACCTGCGCGAGCCGGTGCGCTTCCACGACGGCGTCCAGCAGTTGGCCGGCCTCGGGGTGGACGCGATCCTGGAGATCGGTCCGGGGCGGACGCTGGTGAACATGGTGGTCGGCGCGGGCCTGGTGCCCGCCAAGGGCGCCGTCGCCTCGCTCAGCCGGGGCACGGGGGAGCGGGCCAGCCTGCTCGCCGCCGCCGCCCACCTCTACCGGCACGGCCAGGACCTGGACTGGGCCTCGGTGCAGCGGGCCGGCGGCCCGGCCAGGGCCGCGGCACCGCGCTACCCGTTCGCCGACACCCGCTACTGGACCAAGGTCGAGCCCGCCGCCGGGTCGGCGGTCAGGGCCGCCCCGCTGCGCCACTGGGGCAGCGAACTGCGCTCGCCGGCCCTGCGCGGCCGGGCCTTCGCCTTCGAGCGCAGCGACACCTTCCCGCCGTACCTGACGGACCACCGGATCGAGGACACCGTCCTCACCCCGGCCTCCTCGCACCTGGCCACCATGCTCTCGGCGCTGGCCGGGGACGGCAGCCCGCTGGCGCTGGAGGACTTCATCTGCCCGCGCCCGCTGGTGATCAAGGACGGCGAGCGCTACGACCTGCAGATCCTGCTGGGCGACGACGAGGCGGACCCGAGCCGGGTGAGCGTGCACAGCCTGCTCGACCCGCAGGCCGGCACCTGGGTCAACCACCTGTCCGGCAAGATGAGTTCCGAGGGCCCGATCGCCCACGCGCCGGACCGGGAGGCCTTCGCGGCCACCGCCGAGCGGCACATCTCCGGGGAGGCCTTCTACGCCTTCTTCCGCGAGCTGGGCTACAACCTCGGCCCGTCCTTCCGGTGGATCGCCGACATCTGGCTGCGCGGCGACGAGGCGCTGGTCCGCTACGCCCAGCCGCCGCTGCCGGACGCCGTCACCGACTACCAGATCTACCCGGGCCTGATCGACTCGGTCTTCCAGAGCATCGCCGGGTTCATGGTCGAGGAGGACGCCGAGGCGGCCGCCGCGCTGGCCATCCCGTTCGCCTCCGCCAAGCTCGCCTTCCCGGGCCGCCCGGTGCCCGGCGAGGACCTGTGGGGCCACGTGACGGTGCTGCAGTCCGAGACGCTGGAGCGCGGGCGCCGCCGGGTGGACGTCGCCGACCTGCACCTGTTCACCGCGGCCGGCGACAGCGTGATCGTCGCCGAGGGCTTCCGGGTCCGCGCCGCGGCCCGCACCACGCTGCGCACCAGCCTGCGCGGCGGCGTGCCGCACGCCTACGAGTTGAGCTGGGTGCCGCGCCCGCTGCCGACCGTCCCGCAGTCCCGCCGCACCCTGGTGGTCACCGGCGCCGACAGCGTCCCGGCGGGCCGGCTCGGCGAGCGGCTGCGCGCCCTGGGCCACCAGGTCAACCACGCGCTCGCCCAGGGCCCCGGCGCCACCGAGTTGCTGGTGGACGCCCGGTTCAGTGATCTGACGGACCGTCAAGGCGCCGAGGCGGCAAGGCTGGCGGCCATGGAACTGGCCGCCGCGCTGAAGGCGGCGCCGGCCGACGTGCCGTACGCGCTGCCGGTGGACGGCCGACCCGGGGCCGCGCCGGTCCGCGAGGCGCTGTTCGGCCTGCTGGCCGCGCTGGAGATCGAGCAGCCCGACCGGCGGCTGGTCCGGATCACGCTGGCCGAGGGCTGGCAGCCCGAACCGCTCGCCCAGGCGCTGCTGGAGGTGGCCGCCGAGGGTGTCACCGAGACCCGGCTCAGCCTGGGGGCGGCCGGCCTCGCGGTGGCCCGGTTGCTGCCCGCGGCCGGCGCCGACACCCCGCACCTGACCGGCGGCGCGCTGCTCACCGGCGGCCTCGGCGCGCTGGGCCTGAGCGTGGCGCGGTTCCTGGCCCGGCAGGGCGTCACCGCGCTGACCCTGATGGGCCGTTCGGCACCCGACGCGGCGGCCCGCGAGGTGATCGCGGAGCTGACCGCGAGCGGCGTGCGGATCGAGGTGGTGGCCGGTGACGTGACCGACCGCTCCGACGTCTGCGCGGCGGTCGCCACCGCCGAGTCGATGGCCCCGCTGTCCGCCGTCTTCCACCTGGCCGGCAGCACCGCCGACCGGGCCTTCGACCACCTGACCGAGGAGGACTACCGCAAGGTCTTCGCCGCCAAGGCCGCCGGCGCCGACACGCTGGCCTCGGTGCTGGAGAGCCGGGAGCTGAGCTGCTTCGTGCTCTTCTCCTCGGCGGCCGGCACCCTCGGCTCCGCCGGACAGGTCAACTACGGTGCGGCCAACGGCTACCTGGACGGGCTGGCGCAGCAGCTGCGCGAGCGCGGGGTGCCCGCCACGGCGGTCGCCTGGGGTCCGTGGGTGCCCAGCGCCAAGGGCGGCATGGCCGACTCGGGCGCGCTCTCCCGGGCCGCCGAGCGGTTCGGCGTCCGGGTGCTGAGCGATGAGGTCGCCGTCCCGCTGCTGGCCCTGGCCACCGGCACCACCCAGGCCCGACTGCTCGCGATGGACGCCGACTTCACCCGCTACGCCGGGAACCTGGGCACCCACCCCGGCACCGCGCTGCTCTCGGTGCTCACCGCCGAGCGCCCGCCGGTCGCCGAACCCGCCGCCGAGGGCGGCGGCGAGCAGCCGCGCGGCTGGCTGCGCGAGGAGCTGGCCGCGGTCACCGACGAGGACGACCGCGAGGAGCGGGTCCGCGAGGTGGTCCGCAAGCTGGCCGGCGACACCCTGGGCGACCCGGAGGCGGTCGAGGACGAGACCGGGTTCGAGGAGATCGGCCTGGACTCGATCATGGCGATCGACCTCAGCGCCCTGCTCGCCCACGCGGTCGGCGAGGACCTGCCGGCCACCGCCTCCATCGACTACCCGAACGTCGCGGAGATGTCCCGGTACCTGACCGGGCTGCTGGCCCCCGCCCCGGCGGCCACCGCCGCGACCCCGGTGCCGGACGAGCTCGGCGGCGACCCATTCTCCGACGACGAGCTCTCCGACGACGAGTTGCTCGCCGCCGTGCGGCGCGACCTGGCCATGGACCTGTGAGGTAGGAAGAGATGCAAACGGACGAGTACCGCGCCCTGCTGCAGGAGCAGCACAGACTGACCCGCCGGCTCAAGGCCCGGATCAGTGAACTAGAGGAGCAGCGCAACGCCCCGCTCGCCGTGGTCGCGACCGCGCTACGGCTGCCCGGCGGGCTGACCACCCCCGAGTCCTACTGGGACTTCCTGCTCGGCGAGCAGGACGCGCTCAGCGAGATCCCCGAGGAGCGCCCGGGCCTGCGCGCCGTCTACGACGAGAAGCCCGACCAGCTCGGCCGCTCCTACGTGCGGCGGGCCGGGTTCCTGAGCGACATCGCCGGCTTCGACGCGGGTTTCTTCGGGATCTCGCAGCGCGAGGCCACCGCGCTGGACCCGCAGCAGCGGCTGCTGCTGGAGACCGGCTGGGAGGTGATGGAGCGGGCCGGCCTGCCGGTCCGCCGCCAGGAGCGGCTCAAGGCCGGCGTCTTCGTCGGCATGATGACCTCCGAGTACGTCCAGCGGATGGCACATCCGGACGACAAGACCGGCATCGACCCCTACTACGGCACCGGCGGCGGCCACTCGATGGCGGCCGGGCGGGTCTCCTACGTGCTGGGCCTGTCCGGGCCGGCGATCAGCGTGGACACCGCCTGCTCCTCCTCGCTGGTCGCGCTGCACCTGGCCACCCGCAGCCTGCGCCAGGGCGAGTGCCGCTACGCGCTGGTCGGCGGCGCCAACCTGATCCTCTCGCCGGACCTGATGGTCTCGCTCTGCCAGAACAAGGCGCTGGCGCCGGACGGCCGTTCCAAGACCTTCACCGCCGCCGCCGACGGCTACGGCCGGGGCGAGGGCGTCGGCATGGTGCTGCTGATGCGCCTGGACGAGGCCGAGCGCGAGGGCCGTCCGATCCTCGCGGTGCTGCGCGGCACCGCCGTCAACCACGACGGCGCCTCCTCGGGGCTGACCGTGCCCAACGGCCCGGCCCAGCAGGAGGTGTTGCGGGCCGCGCTGGCTGACGCCGGAGTGGCCGCCGCCGAGGTCGGCTACGTCGAGGCGCACGGCACCGGCACCTCGCTCGGCGACCCGATCGAGGTCGGCGCGCTGGACGCGGTGGTCGGCAGCGGCGTGTCGGACCGTCAGGAACCGCTGCTCACCGGCAGCGTGAAGTCCCGGATCGGCCACCTGGAGGCGGCCGCCGGGCTGGCCGGCCTGATCAAGGTGGTGCTGATGCTCCAGCACGGCCGGATCCCGGCCGCGCTGAGCGCCGCCGACGGCGAGTTGAACGCGCTGATCCCGTGGGAGCGGATCAACGTCGCGGTGCCGCGCGAGAGCCGGGACTGGCCGGCCGGCTACCAGCGCAAGGTGGCGGGCCTGAGCGCCTTCGGGATGAGCGGCACCAACGCGCACGTGGTGCTGGAGGCCTACCAGGAGGCGCGGCAGCAGCCGCCGGCCGTCCCCGGGCGGCTGGAGCTGGTCACCCTCTCCGCCAAGCACGAGGAGAGCCTGGCCGAGCTGGTCTCGCTGGCGGCCGGGCACCTGAGCCGCACCGGGGCGGCGGACCTGGCCGCCGACTGCCACACGCTGCGGGCCGGGCGCACCGCCTTCGAGTTCCGGATCGCGGTCACCGGGCGCAGCGGCACCGAGCTGGCCGAAGCGCTGCTCGCGGCGGCCGAGCACGGCGTGCGCGAGCTCAAGCCGGCCCGGCTGGCCGTCACCCTGAGCACCGTGCAGGGCTCCGCCCAACTCGCCGCCGCGGTGGCCGCGCTGACCGAGGCCTACCCGGAGCTGATCGCGGGCCACGGCCGCGCCGACGAGCAACTGGCGGAGATCCTGCGTCAGTTCGGCCTCAAGGTGCGACCCGGGGCGGCCGCCGCCGACCAGTCGGTGGACGCGGCTCTGCGCTGGGAGGGCGGCAGCCTGCCGCTCACCGGCGACGAGCCGGCCCAGGCGGTGGACCTGCTGGCGAGCGCGCTCGGCACCCTCTTCGCCGCCGGTGCCGAACTGCGGCTGGACGCGCTGCGCCCGGCCGGCGCGCGGGCGGCCGGCAACCTGCCCACCTACCCGTTCCGCCGCCGCCGGCTCTGGATCGAGGAGCGGGCCGCCGCCCCGGCACCGGTGCAGGCACTGGCCGCCGTCCCCACCGTCACCGCCGACCAGGCCGCCGACCGCGCCGCCGTCAGTGCCTTCCTGCACCAGCAACTGCGCACGCTGCTGCAGGCCGAGGAGGACCTGGCCGAGGGCGAGACCTTCCTGGAACTGGGCGGCGACTCCTTCATCGCGATGCAACTGACCCTGCGGATCGAGGAGAACTACCAGATCGAGGTCCCGCTGGACGACTTCCTGGAGGAGATCACCTTGGGCGAGCTCTTCGAGCGGCTCGGCGAACACATCCTCTCCGGTGGCGTGCTGGTCGCCGCCGCCAGTGAACGGCGCGGCGCGTGAGGACCGGGGTGCGCCCGCGCCCGGTGGACCGGCCCGCGCTGCGGCTGCTCGGCTTCCACCACGCCGGGGGCTCCTCGGGCGTCTACTGGCCGATGGCCCGCCAGCTGCCCGAGGACTGGGACCTGGTGCTGATCGACCTGCCGGGCCGTGGCAAGCGCGCCCGGGAGGAGCCGCTGACCACCCTGTCGGCGGTGCTCGACACGGTCTACGAGGACGTCCAGCCCTGGCTGGACGCGCCGTTCGCGCTCTTCGGGCACAGCCTGGGCTCGCTGGTGGCGATCGAGCTGGCCCGCCGGCTGGAGGCGGCCGGGCAGCGGCCCGGCTGGGTCGGCGTCTCGGGGCGGGCCGGCCCGAGCTACCAGGCGCGGGTGCGGCGCCGGCTCTACGAGCTGGACGACGAACGGCTGCTCGGCCAGCTGCTGGCGATGGGCGGCACGCCCGACCGGATCCACGAGGTGCCGGAGTTCGTCGAACGGTTCCTCCGGCTCACCCGGGCGGACCTGCGCGCCGTCGAGTCCTACAATCCCGACCCCGACCGGGTCCCGCTGACCGCCCCGGTCTCCGCCTTCGGCGGCGACATCGATCCGTGGGCGCCCGAGTTCATGTTGGCCGGCTGGGCCCGGGAGACCACCGCGGAGTTCGGCTACCAGCTCTTCCCCGGTGGCCACTTCTACTTCCTCGGCCAGGCCTTCCCGGGATTCACCAGAGCGCTGGTGGCCGAGGCCGCGGCGCAGCTGGCGGGCGCTGCGAGCCGTTCCTGAAACACGCCCCAGGGGGCGGGGTCGGTGCCGAGCGCACCGCCCCCGCCCCGGCGCCGAGTGCGCCGACTTCAGTCCCGTTCCGCGAGAGGAGCACCGACCGTGCCCGCCACCCCCGCGACCGCCTTCGTCTTCACCGGCCAGGGCAGCCAGCAGCCACGGATGACCGTGGGCCTCTACAACTCCAGTCCCGTCTACCGCCGTCACCTGGAGCAGGCGGACGCCGCCCTGCGCCCGGGCCTGGACCGCTCGGTGGTCGACTTCGTCCGCGCCGCCGACCCGCTGATCAACCGGACCGGCTACGCCCAGCCGGTGCTCTTCGCGATCGGCTACGCGCTCGGCGCCACGCTGGGCGAGCTCGGTGTGCGTCCTGACCTGCTGCTCGGCCACAGCATCGGCGAGTTCGCCGCCGCGGTGCTCTCCGGCGCGCTGAGCCTGACCGACGCGGCCCGGCTGGTCACCGCTCGGGCGCAGGGCATGGAGCTGCTGCCCGAGGGCGGCGCGATGCTGGCGGTCAAGGCGAGCGAGGCCGAGGTGCTCGAACTGATCCCGGCGCACCCGCTGGTCGGCACCGCCGCCGTGAACAGCCGGGCCGAGGTGGTGCTCTCCGGCGACGGCGATCAACTGGACGCGATCCGCGAGCGGTTGGCCGGGCACGGCATCAAGGCCACCAGGCTGCGGGTGTCGCACGCCTTCCACTCGCCGCTGATGGCCCCGATGCTGGACGACTTCGGCGCGGTGGCCCGCACCGTCGACCACCGGCCCGCCGCCACCGCGCTGGTCTCCACCGTGCTGGTCTCCACCGTGCTGGGCCGACCGCTGGCGGCCGAGGAGTTGAGCGCCGACTACTGGGTGCGGCACATCAGCGCCACCGTCCGGTTCGCCGACGGGATCGAGGCGCTGCTCGCGCTGGGTGCCACCCGGATCGTCGAGGTCGGGCCGCGCCCGGTGCTCTCCCGGTTGCTGGAGCCGCTGGCCGAGGAGCACGGCTTCCAGGTCTTCAACGCCTGCCGGGGGCCGGCCGGCACCGGTGACCAACTCGCCGCGCTGGCCGCCGAACTCACCGCCGGCCGCCCGGTCGCGGTGCCGGCCTGACGGGCGGCTGGGCTTGATGTCCGCCTTCGTCCGGCTGCTGGACCAGCTGCTCGTGCTGCTGGGCACCGCCGGGGCGGCCCAGTTCGCGGTGCCGCTCCCGGTCGAGGAGGAGTACTGCTGCCGGGACTGCGGCCTGGCGCTCGACCGGCAGGACGGCCGCGGCGGCGACTGGGACGACTGGGAGATCGAGTTGCTCGGCCGGCGGTCCGAGCGGCTGGGGCCGCCGCTGGAGTGGCTGCCCTGAGCCCGGCGACGGCCGGTGGTGAAACGTATCCGCACCGCTGTGGATTGTGATCGCGTTCCCAGCTTTGGATGGTAGAACCCTCTCAGGACGCGCGAGCTGTACCGTGCGCTGAGGTGGGGAGTCCGGCTTGATCAGGGTCATGTTGGCAGAGGACATGAACATGGTCCGCGGGGCGCTGGTCGCGCTCCTGAACCTCGAACCGGACATCGAGGTGGTCGGTGAGGTGGCCTCGGGCGACGAGATCGTGCCCCGGGCGCTTGACTGGCGACCGGATGTGGCCATCGTCGACATCGACCTGCCGGGCATCGACGGCCTGACCGCCGCCGCCGAGCTGATCAAGGAACTGCCGTCCTGCCGCACCCTGATCCTCACCAGCCTCGGCCGCCCGGGAAACCTGCGGCGCGCGGTGGCCGCCCAGGTCGCCGGCTTCATCCTGAAGGACGCGCCGCCGGACCGGCTGGCCGAGGCGATCCGCGGGGTGGCGGCGGGGCGGCGGGTGATCGACCCGCAACTGGCCCTGGCCGCCTGGGACTCGGTGGAGAACCCGCTCACCGGGCGGGAGTCGGAGGTGCTGCGGCTGGCCGCCGGCGGCGCGGAGGTGGCGGAGATCGCCGCCAGCCTCTACCTCTCGGCCGGCACCGTGCGCAACTACCTGACCACCGCCGTGACCAAGCTCAACGCGCGTAACCGGGTCGACGCGATCCGGATCGCGTCCCAGGCGGGCTGGCTGTAGCACCGTCGGCCGGCAACGGGACCCGGGCTTCCAGCTGGAAGCGGCCGTCCGGGCCGACGGCGGCGGTGAGCCGGCCGCCGAGCCGGCCGACCCGGGAGCGCAGGCTGTCGATGCCGGTGCCGCGCCGGGCCGGCTGCTCCTGGGGCGCGGGCTGCACGCCGTCGTTGACGATCCGCAGCAACACGCTCCGGTCGCGCTGCTCGATGCTGATGGCGCAGTGCTCGGCCTTGCTGTGCCCCAGCACGTTGGTGATGCCCTCGCGCAGCACGGTCGCCAGCACGGTGCTGACCTGCGGCGGCAGCCGGTCGTGCGAGATGTCCAGGTCGATCTGGATGTCGGCGGCGGCCAGCACCGAGCAGCCGGAGCGGGTCTCCTGGTCCAGGGACATCTCGCGGTAGCCGCTGGCCACCATGCGCACGTCGGAGAGCGCCTGGCGGGATATCTCCAGGATCTCGATCAGCTCGTCGCCCGCCCGGTCGGGGTGGCTGGTGACCAGGCGGCGGGTGAGCTCGGTCTTCAGGGTGATGGCGGAGAGGCTGTAGCCGAGCAGGTCGTGCAGGTCCTGCGAGAAGCGCAGGCGCTCCTGCTGGACGGCCATCCGGGCCAGCTCCTCGCGGGTCCGCTTGACCTCCTCCACCAGGTCGCCGAGCCGCAGCATGCCGTAGACGATCAGGCCGGTGATGGTGGCGGAGATCAGCGTGTAGCTGATCGACCAGGCGTCGTCGGGCGTCACCAGGTACTGCGCCCAGGTCTGGGTGCCCACCACCAGGCCGAACAGCACCCAGCTCACCGGCGAGGCGGTGAGCACCAGCAGGTTCCCGGCGAAGAACCCCGGCATGCCGACCCAGGCGCTGCCGAACATCAGGAACGGCAGGTAGACCAGCGCGGCCTGCAGGGCCAGGGTGGCGTAGGCGGTCCGGGACCCGGGGCGCGGCGCGAGGCGGGTGTTGTGGATCAGTTGCAGGGCCAGCAGGGCGCCGACCGAGACGGTGAAGACCAGCACCTGGCTGAGGCCCGGTCTCAGGGTCATGGTGTGCACACCGGCCAGCACCGCGAAGCCGCTGAAGACGACGGCGATCACCGTGCGCGACAGTCGCGACGCGGGCCCGACAGCGGACCGGTCGTCAACCACCGGAATGCGGCGACCGTGCGCGTCTACCCGACGTGACATCCGTGACATCCGTCCCCCTTGACCACCGAGGTCACCCCACCGGCACACATCGTAGCGGCGCACCAGCTACTCCAAGGGGTACGCGGCATGTGTCTTTTCACAGAAACCAGCCACTACTTCGGCAATTCACGCGCAGTTTGACATCGAGTCAGGCCGTCGACGGGCCGACGATCAGTTCGCCGACGCTGGACTCCCGCCGCCAGTCCAGGCCGAAGGCCCGGGCCGCCGCGTCGCTGTCCCCGAAGGCGACCGGTTGCGGGGCCAACCGCATCGCGGTGGCCACCAGGTTGAGGGTCTGCAGCAGGATGCCGACGTGCTTGAGCGTGGTGGCGTAGGCCATCCCGCCGTAGACCCAGGAGAGCCGGCCGAACCGGGCGGTGAGGGTGATCAGCACCGGTGGCTCCCGCCGCAGCCCGGCGGCCATCATCGCCGCGTCGAGCAGTTCGGCGACCGCCTCCTCGGCGGTGTTGATCAGCGTCAGGCCGTGGCCGCGCGGATCGTAGTGGTAGATGCCGCGGGGCAGGTCGGCGGCGGTGCCGACCACCAGGTAGAGCTCCAGCTCGTACAGGTCGCCGGTGCTCGGGTAGGGCCGGTCGGTGGTGGTGCCCGCCGCCGCCTCGTCCGGGCCGCCGACGTGCATCTCCCGTACCCGGGCCGCGCGGTGCAGCAGTTCGCCCAGGTGCGCGGCGGTGACCGCGTGGTCGCCGAGCCGGCCCGCCGGGCGCCGGGACTCCAGCACCTCGGTCAGGGTCGGCTCGGCCGCGCCGCGCTCGGGGGGCCGGGGCAGCGGGAAGTACTTGCCGCGCGGCAGCGGCTTCACCGCCGGCTCGTGCGGCGGCCGTTGACCCTGCGGGAAGACCGCGCCGTAGGCGCCGTCGTGCCGGCCGAGCCGGCTGCGGGAGTGGAAGAGCAGGTCGTGCTCGGCCCACCCGAGCAGGTCGGGATCGGTGTCCTCGGCGAACCGCGGGCCGCCGAGCCGATCGCGTTCGCCCACCAGCACCATGCCGGTGGCCACCAGGTGGGCGACCACCGCGCCGATCGCCTCGCCGGGCAGGCCGATGGCGCGGGCCAGCTTCGCGACGCTGGTCGGGCGGGTGAGCGCGGCCGCGATCAGCACCGCGTCAGTGTGGTGCAGCAGCACCCGGTGCAGGGCCAGCGGGGACTCCAGCACGGCCTCCCCGCCGCCGGCGCCGAGCGTCGCGAACCGGGAGAGCCGCAGCGGCCGTTCGGGGTCGACCGCGGTGACGGTGGTGCTGGCCTGGCCGGAGATCGGGACCACCGAGAGCAGCGCGCCCTCGCCGTCGGTCAGCGCCAGCGTCTGGATCACCGTGCCCTGCAGCCGGTCCAGCACCTCGGCCAGCCGCCGGTGCTGCGCCGCCGCGTGCTCGTCCCCGATCGACAGCCCGGCCAGCACGTTGACCAGGTTGACCGGCCCGAAGGCCATCCGGCGCAGCGCCTCCCGCACGGCGGGCCCCGGCCGGTCGATCGGCACCTCGCCCCAGCGGGTCAGCACCGTGATCGCGTCCTGCCCGAACACCTGCTCCACCAGGGCATCCTCGCGCAGCGACCGCAGCAGCACGGTGGCGCTCGCACACTGTTCCGGGGCACTGGCTGTCGGGTCCATCGCTGCTCCTCGGATGCTCCTTCTGGTCCGGCGCCCGGCCGGGGTGTCACACGAAGATCGGGATCGGATTGAGGTCCTGGTAGTGGGTAGGTGTGGCCAACCGGCCGAGCGCCACCGGGACATCGAAGAGCCGTCCCGGGGCGAAGCGGGACCAGAAGTGCCGCAGTCCGGGGACGATCACCTTGACCACCGGAAGCCCGATGTCCGGTCGGGTCTGGTCCACCACCAGCATTTCCAGGCCGTGACGATCCGTCAAATCCAGGATGGCGTCCAGGTCGTCGAGCAGGTCGCGGCGCGGGGTGTAGCCGTAGTCCGTCGGGCGGCGCGGGGCGAGGGCCGGATCCGGCGCGAGATAGGGCTGGTTGCCGGTGGTGGCGTGCCGCCACCACCAGCGGGCCGCCTCGTCGCCGCCCTGGTAGCCGCTGCCGTCGGCGCGGGCGCCGACCACGGCCGGGAGCAGTTGGTTGACCTCGGTGAGCGCGCGGCGCAGCGCGATCCGCGGGTCGAAGTGCGCGCCGAAGCCGAAGACGATGTCCTGGGCCGGCTTGTCGAAGCGCCGGGAGAACGCCACCACGGTCGGGATCCCGAAGTCCGAGGTCACCTCCAGGGCCCACACCTCGCGGCCCAAGTCGCCGTGCACGCCGCGCAGTTCCGTGATCCACGGATCCTCGAAGGCGGTCAGGTCGACGGCCGGCTGCCGGGTCCTGTTGTACCACCAGAGCGCGACCGCGTCCCGCTCGACCAGCTCCAGGAAGCCTTGCAGGATGGCGTCCTCCAGGCTGCTGCCGGCGGCGTTGCCGTTGGAGTCGGCGTGGAAGAACCGGGCGCCCGGTGGCTGCGGCGTCCCGAAGTACAGGGCCGCGGTGGGCAGCAGCTTGTGCCGGCGCTCGGTCAGCGACCAGACCGGCGACCAGTCGACCACGTCGTCCTCGCCGAACGGGTCGGGGACGTGCTGGAAGCCACCGTGCCGGGCGTTCCACTCCTGGCGGCCGTCGAACTGGCGCGGGTCGAACAGCAGCCAGTCCTGTGGCCGCACCGCGCGGTCGGCCAACTCCCGCAGGCTGCCCCGGATCCGGGGCTCGTCGCCGTGCAGGAAGCCGCTGTGCCGCTCCAGCGCCTCGCAGAGCGCGCTGACCTCGCCGTGCACGGCGCTGATCCCCTTGCCGCCGTTGTTGCTGCGCAGATCGGTACGGAGCGCGGCCAGGCTGTTCGGGCTGTTCGGGTTGGCCGCCGGATTGGCGCCGGCCAGGAAGGAGTTGAGGAAGGCCGGGCCGCGCGGGTCGCGGCGGATCTCCTTGACCACGCCGGTGATCGGGCTGATCAGGTGCCGGTAGGTCTCCAGCACCTGCTCGGGGGGCTGGGCGCGGTGCCCGCCGCCGCCGTAGCAGGTCTTCAGCCGCGAGCGCGGGGCCACCGGGCGCCACTGCTGCTCGGTGACCAGCTGCGGGTCGCCGCAGGTGGGGCACTGCGGCCGGACCCGCAGCTGGTGGTGCCGGCCCTCCATGGTCAGGGTGTCCAGCGTCCACACCGACTGCTGGGCCGGACAGCGGTAGCCGGCCAGCCACTTGACCGCCTCCAGGGCGACCAGGTGGGTGCTGAAGCCGCCCAGCGGCGAGATCGAGGCGGTGGGGCGGGGGACCGGTCCGGTCCGGCCCAGCGCCTGCTGCACATGGGCCTCGGCCCGCCGGTGGCCGCCCAACCGGTGTGCCAGGCAGCTCCAACAGCCGCCGCCGGGCTGGAAGACCGGGCCGATCCAGACCCGCCGGCCGTACGGCCGGGCGATCAACCAGGCCCGCTCCGCCGCCAGTTCGGCGGCGTTCACGGCGGCCAGACCGGGCGCCAGGTAGTCGTCGCAGAGCGCCACGGTCAGGTCGCCGGGCAGCCGGTCGCCCGGATCCTCGACCACCGCGAGCCCGGCGGCCTCGAAGGCCGCCGCGGCGTCGCGCGGGTCCACCCGGCCGACCGCGGCCAGGTGGATCCGTCCGGTGGCCGCCCGGGCGGCGGCCCGGCCGCTGTCCAGGCCGGCCGCCTCCCAGTAGGCGATCGCCCGCTCGTCGCAGGGGGAGGCCGTCGGCGGCCGCAGGGCGACCAGCCCCGCGTCCGCCAACTGCTCCATCAGGTCGCCGATCTGCTGCGGCGAGACGCTCTCGGGTGCCTCCCGCAGCAGTCCGGGGATGTCCCGGGTGCCGTCCAGCAGCGGGGCGAGCGCCTCGATCTGCGCGCCCTGCAGGGCGGTGACGCCGTGCTCCGAGAACAGGTAAGTGGCCTCCCCCGAGACCACTTCGGGGCGCAGATCGCGCCGGAAGCCGATCAGCGGTCCCCCGTCCCCCGGCCCCGTGGTCATGCCGCGGCGAAGCCGAGCACAGCCGGGGCGGTCAACGCGGCGTGCGCGGCACCGAGCGGTTCCGGGGCGGGCGCCGCGCAGAGCCCGGCGCAGAGGTTCAGCGCCGCGCCGTCCTGGAGGTGCCAGCCGTCCAGGGCGTCGATGGTCAGATCCAGCGTGGTTTCCTTGTTGCCGCGTGCCGGGAGGTAGGCGGTGAACAGCGTTCTGAAATCGGCGTTGGAGCTGATCGTGTTCATAGGGAGCACTCCACTCTGCGATCAAGGCTGGGTGGTGCGTGGCCCGAGCGGGCCATGGGCAGAATTCTGGGTGTGAGCCCCGCCACCCCACCAGTGGGAGCGTCACCCCCCTGGCGTGAGAATTTCACGGGTTGCCCGGGTTCTTCCTCATGCCGCTGTCATGACTCGCGCACTGGGCAACTCGCCTGCCGTGTTGCGATCCTGATGGATGTTCAGGCGCTGTGATCCGCCGTATCGGCCCGCTGCACCGGCCCGCAGGACCGGGGCCGCGGATCCCAGGGCTCCCGCTGACGGTATGGGGGAGAGGCAATCCTGTGGAGATCAAGATTCTCGGCCCGTTGGAGGCCACGGAGTGCGACGAGTCCATCGTGCCCACCGCCGGCAAGCCCCGCCAGGTCCTCGCGCTGCTCGCGCTCTGGTCCGGGCGGATCGTACCGGCGAGCGTACTGATGGACGAGCTGTGGGGCGCGGAGCCGCCACGCAGTGCGCCGACCACTCTGCAGACCTACATCCTGCAACTGCGCAGGCGCCTGGACAGCGCACTGAGCGCCGACCCGACGCGCTGTGCCAAGGACGTCCTGCGCACCCAGTACAACGGATACGTACTCGACATCCGGCCCGAGGAGTTGGACGTCCAGTCCTACGAACGCCTCGCCGGCGCGGGCCAGCAGGCGCTGGACGCCCGGGACGACGAGGCCGCCTCGCGCCTGCTCGGCAGCGCGCTGGCGCAGTGGCGCGGTCCGGTCCTGGTCGACGTCCAGCCGGGCGCGCGGCTGGCGATCGAGGTGATGCGCCTGGAGGAGAGCCGGCTCGGCGTGCTGGAGCGGCGGATCGACGCCGATCTGCGGCTGGGCCGCCACCACAAGCTGCTCAGCGAGCTCGCCGTGCTCACCGTGCAGCACCCCTGGCACGAGAACCTGCACGCCCAGCACATGATCGCGCTCTACCGGTCGGGTCGGCAGTGGCACGCGCTGGACGTCTTCAAGAGACTGCGCGGCACGCTGGTCAACGAGTTCGGCCTGGAGCCCTCGCCACGGCTGCAACAGCTCCAGCGGGCCATCCTCTCCTCCGACCCGGCACTGGAGACCCCGGTGCGCCAGGATCGGGGCAGGCCCGGCCGGATGGTCGTCTGACGTCGCGTCAGTCATCGTCTGTCCAAAGACTGTTCTGCTTTGTCGCCGTCCCCGGTCCACTCAAGTGGCCCGGGGTAGGCGGCCGTTCGGCGCGAGTGAAGGCCAACCCCTGACGCTCGCCCTCCGACGCCCAACCATGACGCCCAACCATGACGCCCAACCCCCCCCCGACGCCCAACCCCGCGTCCCCCAGCGCAGGGAGAGGAGAGGAGGCACCCATGCTGCGTACCGTCGGTTCCCCGCGCCGCATGCCCCAGCCCGTCCGGCTGCTGGTCTGGTCGGCCGCCTGCGCGCAGGACGAGGCCGCGCTGCGGGTCAGCCTGCGCCGCTGGATCAAGGCGCGCGGCGAGGCGGGTTTCGCCGGGGTGGCCGACGCCTGGGGCGCCGCCGCGCCCGGGCCGGCGCGCGGCGCGCTGGTGGCCGCCGACCCGCAGGAGGCGCTGGCCGCGCTCGACGCGCAGGGCCCCGGCGTCTTCGTCGGCGAGGTCGGGCAGCCGCGCCCGGTGGCCATGCTGCTGCCCGGGCAGGGCGCCCAGCACCCCCGGATGGCGCTCGGGCTCTACGGCCACGAGCAGGTCTTCACCGAGGCCGTGGACGAGGTGTTCGCGCTGCTCGGCCCGGCCGGCGACCGGGTCCGCGACGACTGGCTGGCCGAGAACCCGCGGCTGCCGATCGACCACGTCGAGCGCGCGCTGCCGCTGATCTTCGCGCTCGACCTGGCGCTCGGCCGGCTGCTGAGCAGCTGGGGCATCCGCCCCGGACTGCTGCTCGGCCAGGGCATCGGCGAGCACGCGGCCGCCACCCTGGCGGGCGTGCTCAGCCTGCCGGCCGCCGTCGAGGTGATCGGCGCGCAGGCCGAGCGGCTGGCCCAGGCGCCGGCCGGCGGGATGGTGGCGGTGGCGGCCGGCGCCGACCAGGTGGCGCCGCACCTGCCGCCGGACGTCGCGGTGGCGGCGGTGAACAGCCCCAACCAGACGGTGATCTCGGGGACCAGGCAGGGCCTGGCGCGGGCCGCCGAGGCGCTGCGCGCGGCCCAGTTGAGCTGCATGCCGGTGCGGGCCAGCGTCGCCTACCACAGCCCGGTGGTCGCGGCGGCCTGCGCCGAGGCGGCCCGGGCCTTCGAGCGGGTGGCCCTGCTGCCGCCGGCCATCCCGGTGCTGTCGGCCTCCACGGCCGCGCTGATGGCGCCCGGTGAGGCGGTGGATCCGGGCTTCTGGGCCCGGCAGCCGACCCGCCCGGTGCAGTTGCGGGCCACCTTCGACACGCTCTTCGCCTCCGGCGGGCACCTCTGCCTGGAGGCCGGTCCGGGCCAGGGGCTCTACAGCCTGATCCGCCGCCACCCGGCCTTCCTCAAGGGCCCGAGCCAGGCGGTCGCGATGCTCAGCGCCCGGCCGCGCAACGCGGCGCACGACCGGCGCAGCGTGCTGGCGGCGGCGGCTCGGCTGTGGACCGCGGGGCAGGACCTCGATCTCGACGCCATTCACCGGCTGGGCTGACCGGCCCGTGGCCCCCGAACCCGAGAGGACGGCCGGCATGCCGACACCGCAGGTGGGACTGATCGAGCTGTCCCGGATCCTGGCCGCCTGCGGCGGTGAGGAGTCCTGCACCGAGCTGAGCGAGGAGGTGCTCGACGAGAGCTTCTACGAGCTGGGGCTGGACTCGCTCGCGGTGCTCCAGGCGGTCGGAGTACTGGCCAGGACCTACCAGATCGCGGTACCCGAGGAGTTGGTGGTGGAGGCGGAGACGCCGCGGATGCTGCTGGAGATGATCAGCGTGCTCTTCGGCCGGCAGAGCCACCCGGCCTGACCAGCGGCACGGCCACCCGGCCTGACCGGCCGCCGAGCCACCCGGCCTGACCAGCGCAGACCCGACACACACCCGACCGATCCTCGAGGTGGGCTGAAGCCACCCTCCGCACCCGCGCGCCATGCTGGCCGCAAGTGCCGGTGCGACCGCGGTCCGCGGTCCGCGGTCCGCCGGCTTGGGCTGGAACGAGGAGCTGGGGGTAGCCGTGACGGATCTGCTGGGACGGGCCGACCCGACGGCCGATGACGCGCACGCCGCCCGCGCCGCCCGTCGCACCGTGCTGCGGGCGCGGCTGGCCGAGATCGAGGAGGGTTTCGGCGATCCCTGGGACCGCAACAACCCGGTCGGCTTCAGCGCGCTGCTCGCCGCCGACGACGAGGGCGAGCTGTCGGTCGAAGGCGTCAAGCGATACGCCCAACTCGGCCTGAACGCCGAGTTCGTGCCCGCCGAACTGGGCGGCCGGCTGGTCGGCCTGGACGGTCTCGGCCTGCTGATGCGCCCGATGTTCCGCCGCGACGTGACGCTCGCGATGGGCACCGCGCTCACCTCCTTCATGGGCTCCATGGTGGTCTGGCTGAACGGCGACGCCGCTCAGTGCCGGCGCACCGCCGAGACTCTGCTGAACGGCGGCCTGGCCACCGTCGCCTTCCAGCAGCTGGCGCACGGCAACGACTTCGTCAACGACGAGTTCCGGGCCAAGCGCACCGCCGCGGGCCTGGCGATCGCCGGGCGCAAGGCCGCCGTCAACAACGCCGAGACGGCCGACCTGTTGATCGCCTTCGCGCGCAGCGGGGCCGACAACGCCGAGCGGGACGACGCCGAAGGAGAGGGGGGCGAGAGCGGCACCCACTCGCTGCTGCTGGTTCCGATGGCCGAGTTGCCCGCCGAGCGGGTGCGCCGGCTGGGCCGGCACCGCACCGACGCGGTGCGCGGCCTGCGGATCTGCGGCCTGGAGTTCGCCGACGCCCCGCTGGCGGACGACGCGCTGCTCGGCCAGTGGGGCCGCGGCGTCGAACTGGGCCTGCGGGCCTTCCCGGTGATCCACGCGACCGTGCCGGCCATGTGCGTGGGCCTGGCCGACACCGCGCTGCGCACCGCCACCCGGTTCGCGGTCGACCAGCGGGCCTTCAGCCGCCCGGTGACCGAGGTGCCGATGGCCCGCAACGCGCTCGCCGGCACCTTCGTCGACCTGCTGATCTGCGACAGCCTCACGCTCACCGCGACCCGGGCGCTGCACCTGATCCCCGAGCAGTCCAACGTGCTGTCGGCGGTGGGCAAGTACCTGGTGCCCAAGCTGGCCGGCGAGGCGCTCTACCACCTCTCGGTGGTGATGGGCGACGCCTTCCACGCCCGCAACGGGGACCACGCGATCTTCCAGAAGCACGTCCGCGACCTGGCCATGATCACCTTCGGGCACGTCAGCACCGCGATGTGCCAGGCCACCATCGCGCCCTGCCTGCCGGGCATCGCGGCGGCCGAGTGGACGGCCGACCGGGCCGCGCCCGGCAGCCTGTTCACCCCGTACGGCCCGGTCCCGCCGATCGACTCCGACCGGCTGGCCAGCTTCGGCGGCCAGGACGGTCTGGCCGCCTACGCCGCCGAGGCGGCCCGAGTGATCGCCATCCGGGCACCGCAGGAGCTGGGCGAACTGCTGCGCGAGCAGAGCGAGCTGCTGGTCGCCGAACTCGCCGAGATCCGCCGAGCCGCGCTCGAACTCCCGGATGACGAGCACGAGTTCGCCGCCTCGGTGCGCTCCTTCCCGCTCACCGACCGGTACGCGCTGGCGATCTCCGCGATCTGCTGCCTCGGCGTCCAGCTGAACGCCGACCCGCGGCACGAGGCGTTCAGTGCCCAACCGCAGTGGCTGGCGCTGGCCCTGGACCGGCTGCTGCGCCGGCTCGGCCGCCGGACCCCGGCGCTGCCGCCGGCCGTCGAGGTGGGCCTGTGCGCCGAGGTGCTGCGCCGCACCGCCGAGAACCGCTCGCTGGACCTCTACGACCTCCCGCTCGCATGAGCACCGCCGCGCTGCTCGAACCCCGGGCGGTCGCCGGACCTGACGGCCCGTGGGACCCGGTGGACCGGGACCTTCAGGCACACGGGGTGGCGCTGGCCTACGGCTCGATCACCCAGTGGCTGGCCGCGCTGCCCGGCGAGGCCGAGCTGCGGGCGCTGCTCGGCCGGGACTGGGAGAAGTACCAGGCCCGCAGCGGCCGCAAGTCCGCCGACCGCTTCCTGGCCACCCGGGCGCTGCTCAAGCAACTGGCCGCCCGCGCGGTCGGCGTGCCGCCGCAGGAGCTGGAGTTCGGCTACGCGCTGACCGGGCGGCTCTACGTGCGCGGCTGCGACCAGGTGGACCTCAACCTCAGCCACACCGGCGACCTGATGCTGGTGGGCCTGAGCACCCTGGGGCTGATCGGGGTCGACGTCGAGTCCGCCGACCGCCGCCTCTACGGCAGCGGCGGCGAGCAGCAGATGTGCACCCCGGACGAGGTGCGGCTGCTCGCGGCCACCGACGAGGCGGACCGCAACCGGCGGCTGGTGCGGCAGTGGACGCTCAAGGAGGCTTATACCAAGGCACTTGGGCAGGGGATGTACTTTCCTTTCACCGAGTTCGGCTTCCAGGTGGACGAGGAGCCGCCGCGGCTGCGGCGCGCCGACGGCACCCCGGCCGACCGTGACGCGTGGTCCTTCCGCTCGCTGCGGGTGGGCGAGCGCCACCTGGCCGGGCTGGCCCTGCACGACGCGGGCCGCGGCCGGATCAGCGACACCAGGGCGGCCACCACGCTGGACACCCGGATGCTCGGGGCGATCCAGCGGGCGCTGCGGGTGGCGGGCGGCTCGGGCTGATCGGGCTGATGACGTGTGAGAGGAGTGCCCAGGATGAACGTACGGATCGGCGTACTCGGCCCGCTGGCGGTGACCGTGCACGGCGCCTCGGTGGTGCCGAGCGCGGCCAAGCCGCGGAACGTGCTGGCGCTGCTGGCGGTGCGGGCGGGCCAGGTGGTTCCGGTGCCGGTGATTCTGGAGGAGCTCTGGGACGGCCACCCGCCGGCCAGCGCGCTCACCACGCTGCAGACCTACATCCTGCAACTGCGCCGGCTGCTGGAGGCGGCGCTGGCCGGCACGGCCGATCCGGACGGCGGCGCCAAGGGCCTGCTGCGCACCGCCTACGGTGGCTACCAGCTGGCCGCCCCGCCGGAGGCCTGCGACCTGACCGAGTTCGACCGACTGGGACAACTCGGCCTGCGGGCACTGGAGTTGGGTGACCCGGCGAGCGCGCAGCGGCTGCTGCGCGAGGCCGACCGGCTGTGGCGGGGACCGGTGCTGCTGGACGTCGAGTTCGGACCCCGACTGCAGGCCGAGGCACGCTACCTGGAGGACCGCCGGATCGCCCTGGTCGAGCGGCGCACCGAGGCCGCGCTGGCGATCGGCCGGCACAGCGAACTGGTAGGAGAGCTGGCCGCGTTGACCACCGAATACCCGTTGAACGAGCGGTTCTGCGAGCAGTACATGCGGGTGCTGCACCGGTGCGGGCGCAGCGTGGACGCGCTCGGCGCCTTCCGGCGGCTGCGCGGGCAACTGGTCGCCGAACTGGGCGCCGAACCAGGCCTGCGGCTGAGGGAGTTGGAGCGGGCCATCCTCGGCGCCGGGCCGGAGCGCGAAGTGGACCTGCGGGTCGCGCAGTTGGTGCCGTAGGCGAATCGCCGGGTCGGCTACGTCCGAGAGGGCGTTTGCTGCGCTGGATCCGCCCGTGATGCCCAAAGGGCAAGACGGCAGAAGACTCGCTCATCGCCCCGTGAGCACCGCGCTCAGCAGGCCGGGGAAACGCGCCTCCATGTCGAGGCGGCGCACTGTGACGATCCGCTTGCGTCCTTCTGCGATGGTCCTGATCAGGCCCGCCTCCCGCAGGACGCGGTAGTGATGGGAGATCGTCGGGCTGCTCAGGCCGAGGTCGGCCTTCTCGGCGATGACTGCGCAGTCGATCGGCTCCGAACCGCGATACAGCTCGGTCATCAACGCTCGCCTGCCCGGTTCGGCCAGCGCGCTGAGAATGACCGTGAGGTCGAAGGAGTCGACCGAGGGTTCGGGTAGTGCGCGTGGCATCCGTCGCCTCCTCATCGTTTGACGTGCATCGAAGTTCAGCCTACCGTCACATCTCGTGATGCTTCGACAAGCATCAAACGATGTGTCGACGGTGCGGCAACTCGTCCTCGCCTTCGGCCCGTTCCTGTCAGCCCTGATTGAAGGAGACACCGTGGCGAGTACTTCCGAGGAGCCGACCCGATGACCGGCGTACTGGTGACCGGCGGCACCGGGAAGACCGGTCGCGAGCTGGTGAGTCTGCTGCGCGGCCAAGGCGTGCCGGTTCGGGTGGCCAGCCGCAACCCGGCCGCCGACGACCCGGATGCGATCCGGTTCGACTGGGACGATCCGGCCACCCATCCGGCCGCGCTGGCCGGACAGGACCGGGTTTTCGTGGTGCCTCCGGGGCAGAGCCTGGACCCGATGCCGTCGGTCGGGCCGTTCCTGGCCCAGGCGCAGCGCCTCGGCGTGCGCAAGGTGGTGCTTCTCGGCTCCTCCATCCCCCTTGCCCCCAGGGCGCCGGAACTGGCCGCCCAGGTCCGAGCCCAGCCTGGCGGGGTCGTGCTGCGCCCGTCCGGGTTCATGCAGAACTTCCTGAGCCCGCACCCGCTGGGCGAGCGGATCCGACGAGACGGTGAGATCCGCACCGCCGCCGGTGACGGCCGGGTGGGGTGGATCGACGTGCGGGACATCGCGGCAGCCGCCGCGGCCCTGCTGACCGACCTCGACGCAGTCCCCGGCGATCAGCGTGACCACCTGCTCACCGGCCCGCAGGCGCTGAGTTACCCGGAGGCGGCAGCGATCATCACCGCCGGCACCGGACGGCCGGTCCGGGTGGTCCACGCGAGTGCGGACCAGCAGGCGGCCGAACTGCGGGCCGCGGGCATACCCGCGCAGTTCGCCGCGATCCTCGCCGCCGCCGACGCCGGCGTCCGGCCCGGCCGCGAAGACGAGGTCAGCACCGCGGTGCTCGACCTGACGGGCCAGCCGCCCCGCAGCTTCACCCAGTTCGTCCAGGAGCACGCGGCCCGGTGGGCAGCACCAGCTGCTTGAGTGCGGGGATCAGCCCCGACACCAGCCGTTGTCAGGTCTGCGAACCGAAGAGGAAACCCCGTGAACGACGCCGCACACGCCCTCGGCACCCGCTTCTACTCCGCCCTCCAGGCGGGAGACTGGCTCGCCATCCGCGCCCTCCTGCACGACGACGCGACCTGGACCCTGCCGGGCGACCACGCCATCTCCGGCACCGCCGCCGGTGCCGACGCCGTCATCGCCCAACTCCAGAAGGTCGCCGGATACGGCGTCCGTTTCGAACTGCTGCACATCCTGACGAGCCGAGAGAACATGGTCCTGTCCCAGCACAACACCGCACGCCGTGGTGAGCTCGTCCTCGACGAGCACCTCGCCACGGTCTGCCGCCTGCGCGACGGGCTCATCGCCGAGGTGGAGACCTTCGCCTCCGACGTCCCGGGAATGAACGCCTTCTTCAGCTGACCCCGGTGATGCTCCGGGATCTGCCGCTCATCTGACCCCAGCGCCACGCGAGCCTGTCAGGGTGCGCGTGGCGCTGTGCCGTTGTGCTTCCGTCCCGTCCCGCGCCCGGTCAGCTCAGGCAGCGGATGGTGCCGCTGTGCAGCTGGCCGACCCGCACGTCGCCGCCGCTGGGGAAGGACCAGTAGGCCTGCGCGGTGCCCGACTTGAGGTCCTCGGTCAGGCTGACGGTGAGCCCGCCGTGCTCGTTCCAGCTGGTGAAGTAGACGTTCTTCGCGATGGTGGCGAGCGAGTCGGGCACGGTGTTGGTCACCCCGACGTTGCCGCCCGAGTCGCCGACCGCGAGCACCGTGCCGGTGAGCTGGGTGCCGTCGGCGGCGTAGTCGAACTTCATCTCCAGGCCGTTGTCGAAGGTGATGTCCAGCGACTTGCCGAGCAGTCCGGCGCAGGCGCGGTCGGCCTTCGCGGCGGTCCGGCCGGTGGTCGGTGCAGTGGCCTGTGCGGTGGCGGCCGAGGTCACGGCGAGGGTGCCGGCGGTCAGTGCCGCGGCGGCCACGAGAAGCTGAATCCGCTTGAGGGCCATGAGCGTTACTCCCTGAGACGATGGTCCGGTGGTCGGGAGCCGCAGGCTGGCAGGCGGCACTAAAGGCTGGCTGGAAGCTTCGTGGGTCAAGCATTCTTCGAGCGGGCGGTGCCAGGGTGGCACTTTGTCCACGGTAGGTGAAGGGTAGTCATGGCCATGGCGTTCGGATCGGCGCAGGAGCTGGCGACGCTGGTCGGGGTCCCGTACCTGGCGCCCGGCCGGCACGGCCCCTGGCACCGGGTCAGGGAGTCGATGGCGCACCGGGGCGTGGCGCTCGTTTACGGCCGGCGGGACGACTGGCTGCCCGAGGACCTGGACGCCCCGGAGCTGCGCCCGCTGCTCGGCCGCGACTGGATCCGCCAGCGCGGCCTGGGCCACCCCGAGGCCCGGGCGCGCTTCGTCGCCTCCCGGCTGCTGCTCAAGGCCACGGCCGCCGCGGTCTTCGACTGCCCGCCGCACCTGCTGGACGTGGCCTACCGGCTGGGCGGCCGGCCCTACCTGCGTGGCTGCGAGCAACTGGACATCAGCCTCAGCCACACCGAGCGCCTGATGCTGGTGGGCCTGAGCCGGCGCGGCGTGATCGGGGTCGACGCGGAGGCCGCGACCCGTCGGATGTACGGCACCGGGGTCGAGCTGTACGCCTGCACCGACCAGGAGCGCGCGGCGCTGGAGGCGCTGCCCGCCGAGCGGCGCAACGACGCGCTGGTGCGCCTGTGGACCCTGAAGGAGGCCTACAGCAAGGCGATCGGCGCGGGCCTGCGGCTGCGCTTCACCCGCTTCGGCTTCCCGCTCCACGGCCCGCCGGACCTGTTCGAGGCGTCTGAGCCGTCCGAGCCGTCCGAACCGGCCGGGGCCACCAAGGCCGTCGCGACGCCGGAGCGGCAGGCGGTGGACGGGGCCTGCTGGAGCTTCGGCACCGGCCTGGTGGACGGCCGCTACCTGGCCAGCGTCGCCCTCGGCGATCTCGGCGAGGGCCGCACCGGGCTGCCGTCCGGGGTCGAACCGGCCGCCGCTCCACTGCCCTTCGAGCTGCGCGCCGGACCATGACCGGCACGGGCCGCACCGCCGTCGGCGGGGCCGAGCCGGCCCGGCCAGGGAGGCGTCGTGCGGCACGAGTCCATCTACCTCGCGGGCCACGGCAGCAGCCTGCCCGCCCCCAGCGCCGTCGCGGCGGCGGTCGAGCAGGGCCTGCTCGACGCCCGCACCGCCCGCCAGACCGAGGCGCTCGCGGTCACCGTCTCGGACGGCACCTCCGGACCCGAGTTCGCGGTGGCCGCCGCCCGCGCCGCACTGGCCGGCGCCCCGCAGGTGAAGGTCGACCTGCTGCTGCACGCCAGCGTCTACTACCAGGGCCACGACCTGTGGGCGCCCGCCTCCTACCTGCAGCGCGAGCTGCTCGCCGAGCCCTGCCCGGCGATCGAGGTCCGCCAGCTCTCCAACGGCGGCATGGCCGCGCTGCAGCTCGCCGCCGGCTACCTGGCCGGCTCGGCCGAGCTGGACGGCGCGTTGCTCACCGCCGGCGACCGGTTCTGCCCGCCAGGCTTCGACCGCTGGACCGGCGACCCAGGCACCCTCTACGCGGACGGCGGTGCGGCCCTGCTGCTCTCCCGGCGTGGCGGCTTCGCCCGGCTGCGCAGCGTGGTCACCGTCTCCGACCCGGAGCTGGAAGGCATGCACCGGGGCGACGACCCGTTCGGCGCGGCTCCCTTCGAGCAACGCCCGGTGATCGATCTGGAGCGGGCCAAGCAGGCCTACTTCGCGCGGGTGAGCACCTCGTTCTGCGTCGGCCGGGTCTCGGCGGGGCAGCGCGCGGCGATCAAGACGGCGCTGGCCGAGGCGGAGACCGAACTCGCCGAGATCGACTGGTTCGTGCTGCCGCACCTGGGCCGGCGCCGGCTCACGGCGACCTTCTTCGATCCGTTCGGCATCGACCCGGACCGCTCCACCTGGCAGTGGAGCCGCTCGGTCGGCCACCTGGGCGCGGCCGACCAGTTCGCCGGCCTCGACCGGCTGCGCACCAGCGGCGCGCTGCGCCCCGGGCAGCGCTGCCTGCTGGCGGGGATCGGTGCCGGGTTCAGCTGGAGCTGCGCCGTGGTCGAGTTGCTCGACTGAGGGATCGAGCCTGCTTCGAGCGGGCGTGCGAATACTGACGAGGCTTCAGCAGCATGGCATTCACGACGGGGAGAGGACGGCACAGGTGCGGCACCGAGCGAAGGCAGGGCGGCGATGACCCGCCGCGTGGTGATCACCGGTCTGGGCGTGGTCGCCCCCGGCCGGCCGGGGGTGGGACCGTACTGGGAGATGCTCACGGCGGGACGGCCCGCGAGCCGCACCATCACGCTCTTCGACGCCACCGGCTACCGCTCCCAGGTGGCCGCCGAGAGCGATTTCGACCCGGTCGCCGCCGGGCTGAGCGCCGAGCAGTGCGTCCGGCTCGACCGGGCGGCCCAGTTCGCGGTGGTCGCCGCCCGCGAGGCGCTCGCCGACAGCGGCCTGGACAGCGGCCTGGAGACCGGCGCGCTGGACCCGGGCCGGATCGGCACCACGGTCGGCACCGCCGTCGGCTGCACCACCAGCCTGGAGCGCGAGTACGTCGCGGTCAGCGAGCACGGCCGCCGCTGGACCGTCGACCACGAACGCGCCGTCCCCGAGCTGTACCGGCACTTCGTGCCCAGCTCGATCGCCGCCGAGGTGGCCTGGACGGCTGGCGCCGAGGGCCCGGCCGCCGTGGTCTCCACCGGCTGCACCTCCGGCCTGGACGCGCTCGGCCACGCCGTCGAGCTGATCCGCGAGGGCAGCGCGGACGTGATGGTGGCCGGCGCCGCCGAGGCGCCGATCACCCCGATCACCGCAGCCTGCTTCGACGCCATCCACGCCACCACTCCGCGCAACGACGACCCGAGCGGTGCCTCCCGCCCCTTCGACCGCACCCGCAACGGCCTGGTGCTGGGCGAGGGCGCGGCCGTGCTGATCCTGGAGGAGCTGACCGCGGCCCGCCGTCGCGGCGCCCGCATCTACGCCGAGGTGGCCGGCTACGCGTCCCGCTGCAACGCCTACCACATGACCGGACTCAAGCCCGACGGACGGGAGTTGGCCGCCGCGATCGGCGCCGCGCTGGACCAGGCCCGGCTCGCGGCGAGCGCCGTCGACTACGTCAACGCGCACGGTTCCAGTACGAAGATGAACGACCGGCACGAGACCGCCGCCTTCAAACTGGCCCTGGGCGGGCACGCCTACGAGACGCCGGTCAGCTCGATCAAGTCGATGATCGGCCACTCGCTGGGCGCGGTCGGCGCGCTGGAGGTCGCCGCCTGCGCGCTCGCGCTGCGGCACGGGGTGCTGCCGCCCACCGCCAACCTGCACGAGCCGGACCCGGACTGCGATCTCGACTACATCCCGCTCCAGGCCCGCGAGCAGCGCACCGACGTCGCGCTCAGCGTGGGCAGCGGGTTCGGCGGCTTCCAGAGCGCGCTGGTGCTGACCCGGCCCGAGCTGGTGCGGCGATGAGCGCGCTGGTCACCGGCCTGGGCGTGGTCGCCCCCAACGGCCTGGGCACCGAGGAGTACTGGGCCGCCACGCTGGCCGGCAAGAGCGGCCTGGGCCCGATCACCCGGTTCGACGCCTCGGGCTACCCGGCCAGGGTGGCGGGCGAGGTCCCCGGTTTCACCGCCGCCGACCACCTGCCCAGCCGCCTGCTGCCGCAGACCGACCAGATGACCCGGCTGGCCCTGGTCGCCGCCGACTGGGCGCTGCGCGACGCGGGCGTGCGGGCCGAGGAACTCCCCGAGTACGCGGCGGGGGTGGTCACCGCGGCCTCCGGCGGCGGGGTGGAGTTCGGGCAGCGGGAGCTGCAGGCGCTCTGGGAGCACGGCCGCGAACACGTCAGCGCCTACCAGTCGTTCGCCTGGTTCTACGCTGTCAACACCGGCCAGATCTCGATCCGTCAGCGCACCAAGGGACCCAGCGGCGTGCTGGTCACCGAGCAGGCCGGCGGCCTGGACGCGCTCGGCCAGGCCCGCCGGGAGGTCCGCAAGGGCGTGCGGCTGATGCTCTCCGGCGGGGTCGACGGCGCGCTCTGCCCCTGGGGCTGGGTCGCCCAACTCGCCACCGGGCGGGTCAGCGAGGCGGGGGAGTACCTGCCCTTCGCGGCCGAGGCGAGCGGCTACCTGCCGGGCGAGGGCGGCGCGATCCTGGTGGTCGAGGAGGCTGCGGCGGCACGGCAGCGCGGGGCCGCCCACCGCTACGGCGAACTCGCCGGCTACGCCGCCACCATGGACCCGGCTCCCGGCAGTGGCCGCCCGCCGGGGCTCGGGCGCGCCGCGGCGAACGCGCTGGCCGACGCCGGGCTGACCGCCGCCGACATCGACGTGGTCTTCGCGGACGCGGCCGGGGTCCCCGAACTCGACCGGGCCGAGGCCGCCGTGCTGGTCGACCTGTTCGGGCCGTACGGGGTCCCGGTCACCGCGCCCAAGAGTCTGACCGGCCGGCTGGCCGGCGGTGCGGCGCTGGACGTGGCCAGCGCGCTGCTGGCGCTGCGCGACGGCGTGATCCCGCCCAGCGGACCGGTGCGCGAGCCCGCCGCCGCCCTGCGGCTCGACCTGGTCTGCGGGGCCGCCAGGCCGGCCCCGTTGCGCACCGCCCTGGTCCTCGCGCGCGGCTACGGCGGCTTCAACGCCGCCCTGGTCGTGCGCGCCGCCCATTGATCACGTCCGATCACGGCTGATCATGTCTGATCACGTCGAACGACCCAACTCCGAAAGGATGTGGCATGCCCCTCCTTGAACTCTCCGACCTCACCCGGCTGTTGCGCGAGTGCGCGGGCGAGGACGAGGCCGTCGACCTGGACGGCGACGTCCTGGACGTCTCCTTCTACGAGCTCGGCTACGACTCGCTGGCGATCCTCCAGGTCACCGGGCGGATCCAGCGCGAGTACGGCATCGAACTGCCCGAGGAGGCGATCGGCGCCGAGACCCCGCGCGAGTTCCTCGCCGCCGTCCACCAGGTCCAGGCACCCGAGCAGCTCGCCGAGGTCCGCAAGATCGCGGCCGCCTGACCCGTCCGCCCAACCGCCGTCCCCCCCCCCCTGACGCCCCCCACTGCCCCCACCACCCCCACCGTCCCCCGGCGCCCCCACGCGCCGGGGGACATCGCCGTGCGCGGCCCGGGACGCGCGGCCCACCCCACCGCGTTAACCAGGCATGGACCGCACAACGACGAGTTCCGCACCCCCGGAACCGCTGGAATTCCGTTCGTTCGCCACCGCGATGGGTCGCCGGCTGGTGCGAACGGCCTACCTGCTGAACGGCGGTGACGCGCATCTCGCCGAGGACCTCGCCCAGGAGACGCTAGGGCGGATCTACAGCAAGTGGCGCCGGATATCCCGGATGGAGAACCCGGCCGGCTACGCCCAGACCGTGCTCTTCCACACCTTCCTCTCCCATCGCCGGCGCCGTGCGAGCACCGAGCAGGTCACCGACCGCTTCGCGGAGACGGCCGTCAGCGACCCTGACCCAGCCCTGCGCCTCACCCTGCTCCGCGCGCTCGGCCAACTGCCCGTCCAGGACCGCGCGGTCCTGGTCCTGCGGTTCTGGGAGGACCGCAGCGTCGAGGAGACCGCCGCGGTCCTGCGGCTCAGCGCCAGCGGGGTCCGCTCCCGCAGCAGCCGGGCGCTGGACCGGCTGCGTGCCGTGCTCGGCGACCAGTTGGACGAGCTGCCGCGCCCCTGACCCGGCCCGCCCCTGACCCGGCCCGCCGCCGCCCCGCGCACCATCCACGCCACCGAGAAAGGCCCGCTCCGCCATGCCCTTTGAGGACTCCATCACCGAACTCCTGCGCGAGGCCGCCGACCTCGCTCCCGAGACGCCCGGCGAGCTGCTGGCCGACTCCGGCGAGCGGCGCGGCCGCCGCCGCGTCGCCCGCCGTCGAGCCGCCGTGGCCGGTGGCGTGGCCGTGCTGGCCGTGGCCGGCCTGGCCGTCGGCCAACTGCGCCCCGGCAGCGCCCCGGCGACGCCGGCGAGCCAGCAGAGCACTGCCGCTGCGCCGCAGTCGGCGCTCGCGACGCTCCTCCCGCTCCTCCCGCCGGGCCGGACCAGCGACCAGAACCCCCTTGATCACGTGACCGGCCCCGGGCCGGCGGCGAAGCTCACCTTCGACGACGGCCACGGCGCCACACTGCTGCAACTGTCCACCGCCACGGTCGGCCTGCCGCTCGGTGACGACACCGAGGGCACCCACTGCTCGGACCCGTTCATGGTGCCCACCGAGGGCTGCACCCGGACCGTCCGGCCGGACGGCTCGATCCTGGTCATCGACAAGTCGGCCGCCACGCCCACGAACCCGGTCAAGACCTGGCACGCGGTCTACACCGGCACCGACGGCCGACAGGTACGGCTGGACGAGTCCAACTCCCGCACGATGACGCCTCCGGCCACCCGGGCCGACCCCGCGCTCTCCGCCGACCAGTTGACCGCGGTGGTGACCAGTGGGTCCTGGGACCAGCTGGTCGACGCGGCCCGTCCGGTCTCCGCCCCGTCGTCCGGGCAGGCCTCGCCGAAGGCGCCGCAGCCGGCCGACATCCTGGCCGGCGCCGACCGGCTGCTGCCCGCCGGTGTGCAGCACGACAACGGCTCCACACCGCAGCTCACCGCGGGCGAGGCGCATCTGACGGTCACCGCCGCCGGGCGCAGCAGCGTGCTGCTGATCACGGTCGATCCCCACCTGGGCCAGGGCGCCGGCGATCCCCGGAAGGCCTTCGAGAGCCAGGCCCAGCCCGGCCAGCAGCTGACCCGTGCGGTGAACGGCGGCAGCAGCGTGATCACCTCGACGGCCGACGTCACCACGGGCGGTGGCACCCCCGCCACCCGCTGGACGGTCCAGGTCATGCAGCCGGACGGCACCGGGGTCACCATCAACGAGACCAACGGCACCAACGGCTACGACATCCAGGGCGGCACGCCGGCGCTGACCATCGACCAGCTGACGGCCATCGCCACGAACCCCAGCTGGCAGCAGCACTGACCACCCGTTCGCTGCTACGCACCCCGCGCGGCCTGGTGGGTGCGTAGCAGCGAACCGCTTCGTTCTCTGTAGTTCCAACGGTGTCGCAGGGCCGACTCGTTCCCGCGAGGTGTGTGAGCTTTCCCCTGCCCAGCATGCCTTCTCGCGCCGCTCCGGGTGCCTGCATACTCCGAGTCCTCCCCATTCCCCGACTCAGGACGGCGACCTGTGGCCTCGGCCGACCCGAAGACCGATACCGCGACCACTTCTGACCGATCGTCGGGTGAGGATCCCGGCTCCGCACCCTCCTGGCTGGTCGCCCGCGGCCTGCTGCTGGAGCGCGGGCCGCGCCGCACCCTCGCCACCGCGAGCTTCGTCAACATGGTGGGCAGCGGCGTCTTCATGATCAGTGCGGCGCTCTTCTTCACCCGCTCGGTCGGGCTCTCGCTCTCGCGGGTCGGGGTGGGGATGGGCATCGGCGCGCTGGTCGGGCTGCTCTCCGGGATCCCGGTGGGGCGACTGGCGGATCGGCGCGGGCCGCGCGAGGTCTACCTGATGACGCTCACCGCGCAGGCCCTGGCGATGGCCGCGTTGGTGCTGGTGCACTCGTTCTGGGTCTTCGTCCTCGTGGTCTGCCTCACCGAGCTGGCCGGCTCGGCCAGTCAGGCGGCCCGAGCGCCGCTGACCCGAGGGCTGGCGGGGCCGAAGCCGGCCGCGTTCCGGGCCTACCTGCGGGCGGTGGTCAACCTGGCGGGCAGTCTGGGGGCGGTGCTGGCCGCGCTGGTCGTCCAGTTGGACACCCGCACCGCCTACGTCTGCCTGGTGCTCGGCAACGCGCTCAGCTTCCTGGCCGCCGCCCTGCTGGCCCGCCGGCTGCCGTCCCTGCCGCCGGTTCCGCCGCCGCCCGGGGGCGAACGGATGAGCGCGGCCCGGGACCACCCGTTCCTGGTCTACTCGGTACTGGCCGCGATCACCGCCCTCCAGGGTGATGTGCTGCTCTTCGCGCTGCCGCTGTGGATCGTCGAGCACACCCACGCGCCGCGCTGGCTGGTCGGGGCGAGCGCGCTGGCCAACACCCTGCTGGTGGTGTTCCTACAGGTCCGGGTGAGCCGGGGGATCGACACCAACGCGACCGCCGCCCGTGCCTGGCGCCGCTCGGGGTGGGCGTTCCTGGTCGGGATGACGCTGATCGGGCTGACCGCCGGGCTGCCCGGCGGCCTGGCGGTGCTGCTGATCGCGCTGGGCGCGGGAGTGCACACGGTCGGCGAGATCTGGCAGGCGGCCGGGTCGTTCCAGCTGAAGTACGCCCTGGCACCCGCGCACGCGCAGGGGCAGTACACCGGGATCGCCAGGATCGGCAACGGGCTGGCCGATGTCGCGGCGCCCTCGGTCCTCGGCTACCTGTGCGTCAGCCAGGGCACGTTCGGCTGGCTGCTGATGGGCGGGGTCTTCGTCGCGGCGGGGCTGGCGATCCCGCCCGTGGTCCGGTGGGCCGAGCGGGCGCACCCGGATCGAGTCACCCTGTAGCCGCTGCCGAGTCCGCGCTGTGAAGCTCGCGGCGGTATCGCCTGAGGGGACCCGAGAGGAGCGGCAGCCGATGTCCGAGCAGCAGCCCGAAACCGAGCAGCAGGTGAAGGCCGAGCCACAGCTACACCGGACGGCCCTGGTCACCGGGGGCACCAGCGGGATAGGCCTGGCGTCGGTCGAACTGCTGGCCGAGCAGGGGCACGCGGTCTTCCTCTGCGGTCGGGACGCCGGAGTCGTGCAGAGCGTGGTCGACAAGCTGCGCGGGCGTGGCCTGGAGGTGACCGGCGCCCGCGCCGACGTCCGCTCGGCGGCCGACGTGCGCGCCCTGGTGGAGCAGGCCGTGGCGCTCTACGGACCGGTCAACGTGCTGGTCAACAACGCCGGTCGGGGCGGCGGCGGACGGACCGAGGAGATCCCGGACGAACTCTGGGACGACGTCATCGAGACCAACCTGACCAGCGTCTTCCGCGTCACCCGCGAGGTGCTGACCACCGGTCGGATGCGCGAGGGCGGGCCAGGGCGGGTGATCAGCATCGCCTCCACCGGCGGCAAGCAGGGCGTGCTGCTCGCCGCCCCGTACTCGGCCTCCAAGCACGGCGTGATCGGCTTCACCAAGGCGCTCGGCCTCGAGCTGGCGACCAGCGGCATCACCGTCAACGCGGTCTGCCCCGGGTACGTCGAGACACCGATGGCCGAGCGGGTCCGGCTGGGCTTCGCCGACCACTGGGGCATCACCGAGGCGGAGGTGCTGGCCCGGTTCGAGGCCAAGATCCCGCTCGGCCGCTACACCACCGCCCAGGAGGTGGCCGCGATGGTCGGCTACCTGGCCGGCGAGCACGCTGCCGCGATCACCGCGCAGGCGCTCAACGTCTGTGGTGGGTTGGGCAGTTACTGATCGCCAGTCATCCATCGGAGGGAGAGAGCGGTGGCACTGCTCGGCACCCGGGTCACCCGGCACCGGATCACCGTCGCGGCGAGCCCGGAGCGGGTCTTCGGGCTGATCGCCGACGCGGCCGGCTGGCCGCAGGTCTTCGGCCCCACGGTTCACGTCGAGGTCGGCGAAAGCGACGGTGAAAGCGACCAGGCCGAGCAACTGCTGCGGATCTGGGCCTTCGCCAACGGCGAGGTGCGCGGCTGGACCTCCCGCCGCTCGCTCGACCCGGCCCGCCACCGGGTCGCCTTCCGCCAGCTGGTCTCCTCGCCGCCGGTCGCCGGCATGGGCGGCGAGTGGCAGGTCGGCGCGGTCGAAGGCGGCAGCGAGGTGGTCCTGCTGCACGACTTCTCGGCCGTGGCCGACGACCCGGACGCGGTGACCTGGATCGAGCAGGCGATCGACCGCAACAGCACCGCCGAGCTGCGGGCACTCGCCGCGGCCGCGGCGGCGCCGGACGACGGTGCCGCCGACGCACCGCGGTTCACCTTCCGCGACTCGGTACGGATCGACGGCGCCGCGGCGGACGTCTTCGACTTCCTCGACCGGGCCGACCGGTGGCCGAGCCGGCTGCCGCACGTGGCCCGCGTCGACTTCAGCGAGCGGGGCGGTGTGCAGTACCTGGAGATGGACACCCGCGCCCCGGACGGCGGCGTGCACACCACCAGTTCGGTCCGGCTCTCCTTCGCCGACCGCGCCACCATCGTCTACAAGCAGGTCAAGGTGCCACCCGTGATGGCCGCGCACACCGGCCGCTGGGTGATCGAGGCGGACCCGGACGGCGGCCCCGGCCTGCTCGCCACCTCCTGGCACACCGTCACCCTCGACCCGGCGGGCATCGCCGAACTGCTCGGCCCGGACGCCACGGTGGCCCAGGCCCGCGAGCGGGTCCGGCACGCGCTGGGCACCAACAGCGCCACCACGCTGCGCCACGCCAAGGAGTTCGCCGAACGCCGCCGTACCGGCCGCTGAGCCCGCCGCCGGCCACTCGACACCCCGCACACCAGGAGGCGCCCGATGCTCACCGTCCCGCCCGGCACGGTCGACGTGCTGCTCGCCGAGTCCGCCCGCCGCCACCCTGGCCACCCCGCGCTGCACACCGCCGCCGGGGAGTTGAGCTTCGCCGAGCTGGACCGCCGGGTCGACGTCTGGGCTGGGCAGTTGGTGAACGGGCTCGGCCGCGACGGCGTTCGGATCGCCGTCTCCTCCCTGCTGCACCCGGACTTCCCGGTCGGCTACTACGCGGTGCTGCGCAGCGGCAACACCGTGGTGCCGCTCAACCCGTTGCTGCCGGATCCGGCGCTGCGCCACCTGCTGGCCGCCGCCAAGGTCGCCGTCGCGCTGGTCGGCCCCGAGCTGGCCGACCGGCTGGCCGCACTGCGTGCCGAACTCCCGTCGCTGGAGCAGGTGCTGGTGATCGGCGGTGATCGTCCGGTGGACCTGGCGCCAGGTCGGCTGCGCGGCACCGTGCCCTCGGACGCAGTCCAGCCGGCGGTGAGCGTGCTGCCGGCGGCGATCGCCTTCACCAGCGGCACCACCGGACCGGCCAAGGCCGTCGCGCTCGGCCACCACGCGATCAAGTCCTGCGCCGCCCAGTTCGCCCACACCAACCGGGTGGACGCCGCCTCGACGCTCTTCGCGCAGCTGCCGATCTTCTCCCCGCTGCACCTCAACGCGGCGGTGTTCGCCGGAGCCGCGCAGGTGGTCGGGCCGGGTGGCCTGGGCGGCAGCGCCGCCGAGACGGTCGAGCTGGCCGACCGCTACGGGGCCACCCACTACTACGCGCTCCCGGTGACGCTGGCCAGGCTGGCCGCCGACCCGGGGCTCGAAGCGCTCAAGTTCCGTACCGTGCGCCAGATCGCGGCCGGCAACGCGACCCTGCCCGCCCCCGTGGTGCGCACCCTCGCCGCGCAGTTCGGCGTCCCCGTCTTCCAGGGTTACGGGCTCACCGAGGCCGCCTACCTGCTGCACTCCGACGGCCCGGTCGACCCGCGCCCCGGCTCGGCCGGTCCGGCGCTGCCCGACACCCGCTCGCAGGTGGTCGACCTGGTCACCCGGCGCCCGCTGCCGCCCGGAGTGGCGGGCGAACTCCTGGTCCAGGGACCGCAGTTGATGCTCGGCTACCTGGACCGCCCGGACCTCGAACCGTTCGACGCCGACGGCTGGTTCGCCACCGGCGACGTGGTGCGGCTGGACGCGGACGGCTACCTGTACGTGCTGGACCGGGTGGCCGACGTCTTCCACCGCGCCGGCGAGTTGGTCTGCCCCTCGGTGTTGGAACGGGCGCTGCTGGCGCACCCGTTGGTGCGCGACGCCGCCGTGGTGGACGGCCGGGACGCGGTCGGCGATCCGGCCCCGATGGCCTTCGTCGTCCTCGCCGAGCCCACCGCCGAGCCCACCGCCGAGCCCACCGCCGAGTCCACCGCCGAGTCCACCGTCGTGGTCGCCGAACTCCCCGCCATCCTTGCCGAGGTCAACGCCGAACTCCCCACCGCCCAGCGGATCGTCCACGCCGAGCCGCTGCCCGATATCCCGCGCCAGCCGACCAACGGCAAGGTGAACCGCGCCGCGCTGCGCGCCGAACTGCGGGCCCGCACGGACCATCTCCACGAGCAGCTGGCGCAGTTCTACGCCCGTCAGGCGCAGGCCGTGGACGACGGTCAACTGGATGTCTACGGCGCCACCTTCCACCCCGAGGCCGAGTTCGCCGCCGCCGGCTCCCCGGATGCGTTGCGCGGCCGGGGAGCCATCGTCGAGCACAGCCGGCGCAAGCGTGCCGAGCGCGCGGCCACCGGCCAGGTCAACCGCCACCTGATCAGCGGACTGACCGTGCGGCGGCACGGTGACGGCCGGCTGATCGCCGAGGCTCATACGCTGATCGTCGCCACCCTGCCGGGCGAGCGCCCGTCCGTCCTGGCGGGTGCCCGGCTGACCGACGAACTGGTCTGGAGTGCCACCGCCGGCTGGCAGGTGACGAAGCGTCTGATCACCTCCGACCGGTCCTGACCAGCCCTGGCGTCACCAGGCCCAGGGCGGCCCCGGCTCAGGCCGGGGCCGCCCTGTCCGACCGGCCGCCCTGTCAGTCGCCGTCCGCGACATGCGCGACCGCCCGGGTCCACCCCGCGCCCGCCCGGGCGATCTTGACCGGGAAGCAGCTCACCGTGAAGCCGTACGGCCGCGGCAGGGCCGCCAGTCCGGCCAGCCGCTCGATCTGGCAGTACTCCTGCTCCCGCCCGGCGAAGTGGGCCGGCCAGAGCACCGAGCGGTCCCCGGTGGCTCGGTAGCGGGTGATGATGTCGCCGAACGGCGCGTCCAGGCTGAACGCGTCGGTGCCGATCACCCGGATGCCCAGGTCGAGCAGGAACCGGGTGGCCGAGCCGTCCAGGCCGGTGAACTCGGTGAAATAGCGCTGGGTGCCGCCCCATTGGTCGGCGCCGGTGTGCAGCAGCGCGATGTCCAGCGGCCGCGGCCGGTAGCCGATCCGGTCCAGCGCGGCGCGCAGGTCGGCGGCGTCGGCCACCGCGCGCCCCTGCTCCCGGTGCCCCCGCAGATCCAGCACGAAGCCGGGCCGGTGGAACCAGTCCAGCGGCAGCTGGTCGATGGTCCGCCCCTCGGTGCCGTCCGCCCGGGTGCCGTAGTGCGCGGGCGCGTCGACGTGTGTCCCGGTGTGCGTGGTCAGCGACATCATGTCGTTGGTCAGGAACTCGCCGCCCGGCAGCTCCTCGGGGGAGAAGTCGACGCCGAACGCGGTCCGCATCCCCTCCGTCATGTGCTTGGCGCCCTCGGCGGCCGACAGGATGGTGTGGGTGATCGGGTCGGGTTCCCAGCGGTGGGCGTCCACCGTGGCGGACAGGTCGATCAGCGGCATGAGGTCCCTCCCAGGGCGTGCGGCCGGCCCGTCCAGCATCGGCCGCCGCCCTCGAACGGAACTCGAACTCGCTCGAACGTGACCCGAACAGAGCCCGATGACAGGACTCCACCGCATCTCCAGCGCCCCGCGCCACCCTGCACCGCATGCAGGCTGAGCACGTGTATTCGGGGATCCTGGACTTCTACGCCCGCCAGATGCAGACCATCGACGAGGGCGACGCCGTGGGCTGGGCGGCCACCTTCACCGAGGACGGCGTCTTCGCCTCCAACGGCCTGCCCGAGCCGGTGCGCGGCCGGGCCGCGATCGAGGCGGGCACCCTGGTGAACGTCGCCGCGCGCCGGGCCGAGCGAGTGACGCACCGTCATCTCCTCAGCGCGCTCGTGGTGTGGCCCAGGGGCGCGGACGAGGTCTTCGCCCGCTCCTACGTCCTGGTGCTGGAGAGCAGGGGGCCCGACGCGCCGCGGCCGTTCGTCAGCACCGTGCTGGAGGACGTCCTGGTCCGCCGGACCGCCGCCGCCGACTGGCAGGTGCGCAGTCGATCCGTGCTGCGGGACGACCGTCCGTCCATCCGTACCTCAGGAACAGGTGAGCCATGACCACCATGATCAGCACCGACGAGGACACCCTGCGCGCCCGTACCGCCGAGTTGCGGGCGCTGCGCGAGCGGGTCCGGCAGGGCCCCAGCCGGCAGGCGACCGAGGCGCAGCATGCCAAGGGCAAGCTGACGGCCCATGAACGGATCGAGCTGCTGCTGGACGAGGACTCCTTCCACGAGGTCGAGGGGTTACGCCGGCACCGTGCCACCGGGTTCGGCCTGGAGGACCGGAAGCCGCACAGCGACGGCGTGATCACCGGGTGGGGGCTGGTCCGCGGGCGGACCGTCTTCGTCTACGCGCACGACTTCCGGATCTTCGGCGGCGCGCTGGGCGAGGCGCACGCGCAGAAGATCCACAAGATCATGGACATGGCCATCGCGGCCGGTGCCCCGCTGGTCTCGCTCAACGACGGTGCCGGCGCCCGGATCCAGGAGGGCGTCACCGCGCTGGCCGGCTACGGCGGCATCTTCCAGCGCAACGTCAAGGCCTCCGGCGTGATCCCGCAGATCTCCGTGATGCTCGGGCCCTGCGCGGGCGGCGCGGCCTACAGCCCCGCGCTGACCGACTTCGTCTTCATGGTCCGCGAGACCTCGCAGATGTTCATCACCGGACCGGACGTGGTCCAGGCCGTCACCGGCGAGAAGATCAGCCAGAACGGCCTGGGCGGCGCCGACGTGCACGGCAGCGTCTCGGGCGTGGCCCACTTCGTCTACGACGACGAGCAGTCCTGCCTGGAAGAGGTCCGCTACCTGCTCTCGCTGCTGCCGCAGAACAACCGTGAGACGCCGCCCGTGGTGCTCTGCGACGACCCGGTGGACCGGCGCACCGAGGTCCTGCTCGACATGGTCCCCGCCTCCGGCTGCCGCCCGTACGACATGCGCCGGGTGGTCGAGGAGATCGTCGACCACGGCGAGTACCTGGAGATCCACGAGAGTTGGGCCACCAGTGTGCTGATCGTGCTGGCCCGGATCGAGGGGCGGGTGGTGGGCATCGTCGCCAACCAGCCGCAGAACCTGGCCGGCGTGCTGGACATCCACTCCTCGGAGAAGGCGGCCCGCTTCGTGCAGATGTGCGACGCGTTCAGCATCCCGCTGGTCACCCTGGTGGACGTGCCAGGCTTCCTGCCGGGCCGCGACCAGGAGCACGGCGGCATCATCCGGCACGGCGCCAAGCTGCTCTACGCCTACTGCAACGCCACCGTGCCGCGGATCCAGCTGATCATGCGCAAGGCGTACGGCGGCGCCTACATCGTGATGGACTCCCGCTCGGTCGGCGCCGACCTCTCCTACGCCTGGCCGACCAACGAGATCGCCGTGATGGGCGCCGAGGGCGCGGCCAACGTGGTCTTCCGCCGCGAGATCGCCGCCTCGGACGACCCCGACGCGACCCGGGAGCGCCGGGTGAAGGAGTACCGCGAGGAGCTGATGCACCCCTACTACGCGGCCGAGCGCGGCCTGGTGGACGACGTCATCGACCCCGCCGAGACCCGCTCCGTGCTCGCCCACGCCCTCGCCGTCCTGCGCGGCAAGCACACCGATCTGCCGGCCCGCAAGCACGCCAACCCCCCGATGTGAGGAACGAGATGCTGACCCTTCAGGTCCTGCACGGCAATCCCACGCCCGACGAACTCGCCGCGCTGACCGCCGTCCTGCTGGCCCGGGCGGCCCAGGCGGCCCACCCCGCGATCGCGGCCACCACCCGCTCGCACGCGCACACCCCGCACCGCCGCCGCACCTCGTGGCGGATGGCCACCAGCTACCGGCCGCCGGCGGCCTGGGCTTCGGTGAGCTGAGCTTCGGTGGGGTGAGCCGGACCAGGTGGAGCGCGTCCAGGCTCACCCTCGCGAGTCCAACCCCTATGCCTCGGGCAACGGCTGGACGGTCAGGTGGTAGTCCTGCCGGATCCGCCCGTCCTCGTCCAGCACGAGGAAGACCCGGGCGGCCCAGGCCACTTCACCGACCTGAGGGCCCTTGGCATAGGTCAGCTGGATGGTGAACATGACCACGTCGCCGTGAACGGTGACGTGGTCATCGTCCGTGACGTGGTACTCACCGGGGGCGACGAGCAGCCCGTACGCCTCCGCGACCCGGTCCACCAGCCCGGCGTGGCCGCGGAACTGGACGCCCTCGACGAACTCGACGCCGTCCGAGGCCCACAACTCGGCGACGGCGCGCTCGCGGACGGCGGCGTCCGGCTCGCTCCAGACGGCGGTGTAGCGTTCCACGATCTGGTCGACGTCCGTGGTGGTGATCTGCGGCATGGTCGGTCAACTCCCTTGCTCGGTGCATGTCTCGGTGCGTGTCTCGGTGCGTGTCTTGGTAGGTGTTCGGCCGGGATCCGGCCGTGGTCACCAGCGTCCGGGCGGTCGTCGCGGGAGGGTCAAGGGGATCATCGCGCCGGACTCTCCCCCTGGGGGAGGGCGCACAATCGCGGAGTGACGAGCTACCTGTCGATCGGCGATTTCGCGCGCGCGACCCACCTGACGGTCAAGACCCTGCGCCACTACCACGAGATCGGCCTGCTGGAACCAGCCGAGGTCGACCCGCAGACCGGGTATCGGCGCTACTCGGTCGAGCAACTCCCCACGGCCCAGGTGGTGCGCCGCTTCCGGGACCTCGGGATGCCGCTGGAGGAGGTCAGGACCGTCCTGGCCGCCTCGGACGTGGCGGCCCGCAACCGGCACATCAGCGCGCATCTGAGCCGGTTGGAGGAGGAGTTGGGCCGCACGCGGCGCGCGGTCGCGGCGCTGCGTGACCTGCTGACGCCGCCCGGGCCAGAGGACGCACCTGCGATCGAGCTGCGCAGCGTCGGCGCGATCCAGGCCGCGGCGGTCACCGCGACGGTCCAGGTCCAGGACGTCGGAGCCTGGTTCCAGGGCGCCCTCGGCGAGCTGTTCGCGACCGTGGCGAGCCAGGGGCTGCGGGAGACCGGCCCCGCCGGCGGCGTGTACGCGGATGAGGTGTTCACCCTGCACGAGGGGCAGGTCACCATCTTCGTCCCCTGCGACGGTCCCGTCCGGCCGGTCGGCAGGGTTGAACCGCTGCTCGTGCCGCCGGTGGAGCTCGCCGTGATCGAGCACTGCGGCCCGCCGTCCGAGGTCGACCGTGCTTACGGCGCGCTGGCCGGCTACGTCTCACGCCACGCGCTCGCCGTCGATGGCCCGATCCGTGAGTACTACCTGGTCGGCCGGCGGCAGACCCCGGACAGCGCGCTGTGGCGCACCGAGGTCTGCTGGCCGGTCTTCCGCACCGGCGTCGCTGCCCATGGCAGCGCAGCCGAGCCGTCCGAAACGGCGTAGCGCCGTAACGGCGTCGGCTACCTGCAAGGCAGGTAGCCGACAGTTCAGTTGCCCCGCCCCAGCTGCCTGAAGCTTCCTCGGCACCCGAGACGGCGGTGGGCCACCCCGACCGGGGCAGCCCACCGCTGATGAGGACTCAGGTCAGAGCAGCACCGCCTCCGGCTCGGCGGCCTCGGCTGCGGCAGCCGCCGCCTCCAGGTCCGCCGTCACCGCCGCCTCGCCACGGCTGTGCGACAGGTCGGGCAGCCAGGTCAGCCAACTCGGCAGGTACCAGTTGCGGTCGCCCAGCAGCGCCATCACAGCGGGCAGCAGCACCCCGCGGATGATCGAGGCGTCGAGGAAGACCGCCACGCCGAGGCCGACGCCGATCTCCTTCATCGAGACCACCGTGAGCGTGCCGAAGATGGCGAACACGCCCACCATGATCACGGCCGCGCTGGTGATCACCCCGGCCGTGCTGCCGATGCCGTGGGCGATCGCGTCCCGGGTGGCGAGCCCCTTGTCGCGGCCCTCCTTGATCCGGGAGACCACGAAGACGTGGTAGTCCATGCTGAGGCCGAAGAGGATGACGAAGAGGAAGAGCGGCAGCCAGGACTCGATCGCGCCCACCTTGTGCGAACCGAGCACCGAGGCTCCCACACCGTGCTGGAAGACCAGGGTCAGCACGCCGTAGGCGGCGCCCACCGAGAGCAGGTTGAGCACCACCGCGGTGACGGCGATGACCAGCGAGCGGAACGACAGCAGCATCAGCACGAAGGCCAGCACCAGCACGAACCCGAAGACCGGCAGCACGCTGCTGCTGAGCTGGTGGTTGAAGTCGATCGAGGTCGCGGTCGAGCCGCCGACGGCCACCTCGGTGCCCGCCACCGTACCGAGCGTGTGCGGGATGACGGTGTCACGCAGTGCCTTCACCGCGTTGACGCTGGCGTTGTCGGTACCGGTACCGGCCAGCGAGAGGTTGATGACGGCGACGCCCTGCTGCGGGTGCAGCGCCACCGAGACCGGCTGGTGCACCTGACCGGTGGCCAGCGCCTCGCGCTGGAAATCGGTGATCGCCTGGGTGACGGCCGGGCTCGAGACGTCCTGCGCCTTGAGCACGACCTGGGCCGGCAACGGGTTGCCCGGGAAGGCCTGCTGGATCCGGTCGCCGGTCGCCACCACGGCGTTGCCGCTGGGCAGTTCCTGGGCCGCGCTGAGCTGCGCGGTGTGCATCCCGAAGACCGGCACGGCCAGCGCCAGCAGCACCCCGGCGGCGAGCACGGTGGAGAGCAGCGGCTTGCCGAGCACGCCGCGGATGATGGCGGCCCAGACGCGGCTGCCGCCGGCCGGGCTGTTCCGGCGCATCCGGGAGAGCAGCGGCACCCGGCCCTTCTCCACCCGGTCGCCGAGCATCGAGAGCAGCGCGGGCAGCACGGTCACCGAGCCGAGCACCGCGACGATGACGACCAGAATGGTGGCCAGACCCATCGCCTGGAAGGTGGCGATGCCGGTGAGGAACATGCCGGCCATCGCGACCGCCACGGTCAGGCCGGAGACCAGCACCGAGTGCCCCGAGGTGGCGGCGGCGATCCGCAGCGCCGTCCCGGCGTCGCGTCCGGCCGCCCGTTCCTCGCGCTCGCGGCGGATGTAGAAGAGGCAGTAGTCGACGCCGACCGCGAGGCCGACCAGCAGCATCACCGAGCTGGCGTTGTCGTCGGTGGGCACCAGGTGGCTGCTGAGCGCGACCAGGCCGAACGCGGCGGTGAACGCGGTGACCGCGAGCGCGACCGGCAGCACGGCGGCGACCAGCGCGCCGAAGACCACCAGCAGGATGCCCAGTGCCAGCGGCACGGCGGTCCACTCGGCCTGGCTGAAGTCGTTGGTGAAGATGTCGTTGAAGGCCTTCTTCGCCCCGGCGTCGCCGAACTCCTGGACCAGCAGCCCGGGCTGGGCCGCCTGGACCTTGGTGACGGCGGTCAGTACCGGCTGCACCCGGTCCGCGGCGGTGTCCGGGTCGCCGCTCATCGAGAAGGTGATCAGCGCCGAGTGCCGGTCGGCGGAGATCGCGCCGCTGTCGTACGGGCTCTGCAGACCGGTCACCGTGCCGGTGCCCTGGACGGCGGCCGTGGCCTGGTCGACGGCGGTGTGGAAGCGCTGGTCGTCGGCGGTGAACTGGCTGCTCTGGATGAGGACGGTCTCGGCGGCGGGTGTGCGCAGCCCGGCGTCGGCAAGGATCTTGACGGCCCGTCCGGACTCGCCGACGCCGTTGTCGACATCCGTCGACTTGGCGGTCCCGACCGCGGTTCCGATCATGGTCGCGAGGACGACGGCGAGCAGCCAGCCCCAGACGGCGGTCTTGCGGTGGCGGGTGCTCCAGTCGCCGATCGCGACGGCGAGTCCGGGCTTGCGGGTCGGCTTGTCGGGTGCGTTGGAGCCGGGCGGACTGGCGCTCGGCCGTCCGGTCGGCCTTGTGGTCGGCCTTGTGGTCACGATGCCCTCCTGGAGGGACGGGTCGGGGAGCCGGCCCGACAGGTGGTCCCGCCGGGCAAGGGGGCTTGCGCGGAGCGCGGCATCCTCCAGGGTGCGCGGGTGAACTTGAGCCCCGGTCGAGTGGCTTACGCACAGCTGACTGATCGTCACGTGAACGTTCTGGTTCGCACGGGCTCGACCGGCCGTCAAGTCCGGCCCCAGAGCCCACGGGTACCATCCCGCAGCCGTTGCGCGTGGTGGCCCCTCAGGCGCGGCGGATCGTGATGTCGCCGAGGCCGGTACGGGCCCGCACCTCGACCGTCTCGTCGGTGGCCTCGGGCCCGTCGGTGGCCCCGAGGGTGTTGTGCACCCGGCCCAGGCCGGTGTTGACGTCGAGCCAGGCGGCGGTGGCCTCCCGGATTCCGACCTCCAGGTCACCGGCGCCGGTCTGCAGCAGGATCTGACCGCGTGCGACGTCGTCGACCCGGATGTCGCCGTGGGCGGACTTGGCCTGGACGCCCGAGCGCGCGATGCCGACCACGATCCGGCCGTTGGAGGAGTTCACCCGCAGGTCGCCGGTGACCTCGCCCACCACCGTCTCGCCGTTGAGGTTCTTCACCGTGGCCGTGCCGGTGACCTCGCCGATCGCGACCCGGCCCGAACCGGTCACTTCGGCGTCGCCCGCCACACGGTCCACCTGGACCCGGCCGTGCGCGGTCCTCAGCCGCACGCCGGCGGCCTCGTCCAACTGGATGTCGCCGGCCGACGTCTTCAACGTGCAGTCCCCGAGCCGGCCTTCGCCGGTGAAGTCGGCCATCGGCGAGTTGCCGTGGATCGCCGAGCCGGTCGGCAGCGCGATGCTGATGTCCAGCGAACCGCTTCGGCCGAACAGCGACCGCTTTCGGGGACCCTTGATCAGCAGGGTGCCGTCCGTGTAGCCGACCTTGGTCTGCTGCGCGGCCCGCACGTCGGCCTCCTCGGTGGGGCTGCTCGGCTGCACCGTCACGACGGTGGTGGCGCGCTTGCTCGCGGTGATCCGTACCGAGCCGATGTCGAACTCGAGGTTCACGGAGATCGGTTCGGGGGTGTCGAATTCAGGCATGGCTGTCCCGTCCTCTTGGCTCGGTGATTCGTTTCCGCCGGTGGCGGGGTGAACGGTGAAAGTGGCGGCGAAGCGCGACGAAGGCTCGATGGACCAGCGGGCTAGCGCACCCAGCCGGTGTACCCCTGCTGGCGCCAGTGCCGACTGCCGCCCGGGCGGCCACGGTCGCCGGGATCCAGCGCGGTGGCCACGGCGCGCACCAGCCAGGCGTTGCCCGAGAGGCCTTCCTGTGCCGCCGCCTCCTCGAGCCGGGCTTTGAGATGGGCGGGGAGGCGGAAGTTGATCCGCGCCATCCCGCCCTCGTCCCCCTCCGGAGCGACTGCGGCCGTGGCTGCCGCCACGCTCGGCGCGGGTGGCGCCGCCGGCCCGCTGTCGGGCCCGCCCGGGTGCTCGTAGGCCGGCCGGCTCGGCGGTGTCACCACGAATTCCGGATCGAGCCCGCGCAGCCGCAGATCCACCGAGCCGGGTGCCAACTCCAGTGTCACCTCGCCCATGGCGGCCGAGAGCGCGCTCAGCAGGACGAGGCGAGCGGCTGACTCCAGCGGTGCGGTGAGCCGCTCGGCCAGGGCGCGGGTCTCATCTCCGCCCGCGTCCGCGGCGACCGCGAGTTCATGGCGGAGGTTGTCGATGTACGGCGTGAGGTCCATGACGCCATCGTGGCGCATCGATGGCGCCACTGCAAACATCATGCCGCCAAATGGGTGCCATATTGGCTCCATTGCTTCGCCGGTCCAACATCTCGGGGGCGTTGTGCCACCCCGGCGCCCGGACCTCCTGGGAGCACCGAAGGCGTGTGGCGCACGGCAACTGCCGTGCGCCACACGCCTTCGACGGATCAGGTCAGGAGCTCTGCACCCGCGAGATGATCATGATCAGCGCGCAGGCCAGGAAGAGGGTGTACGGCACCAGTTCCTTGCCCGTGTCCCCGTGCGTCACCTGGCGGTAGACGACGAAGCCGCTCAGCAGTGCGAAGAACGAACCGGCCGCCACCGCCGGGGCGGTCTGCCAGAAGCCCTGGATCACGCCGACCACGCCGAGCAGGTCCAGCAGGCCGATCAGCACGATGACGTCGCGGCGTGGCGGGGTGCGGGTCAGTGAGGTGAAGCGGTTGACCGCCACCTGCATGGCGGGGATGCCGGCGATCGCGGAGAGGCCGAACTCGAGGATGAGAACCCCTGAGGCCACGCCGCCGAGGATACGCATGATCTGGACTCCTGCCGGGACGAGGGACGAGGAACGAACGATGCGGGACGAGGGACGAACGATGCGGCGCGAGGGACGAGATGCGCAGCGGTGCGCGGTGCCGTCCAGCGGCGCGGACGGTGATCAGGCGGCTGGCGCCATCGCCTTGGCCACCGCCTCCTCGCTCGGCTTCAGGCCGCGGAACCCGATCAGACCGGTGACCAGGCTCAGCCCGGCCCAGATCAGCAGGACCGCGAAGCCGCGGTGCAGCGCCTGGGTCAGCGCCTCGCCCGGCTGGACGCCGTGCGCCATCAGCTGCGCGGCCCGGGACTGCACGGTGGTCGCCGCGACCGCCAGGCCGAAGGCGCCGCCGACCTGGGTGGCGGAGTTGAGCAGTGCCGAGGTGGTGCCGGCGTCGGCGGGTGTGGCCTCGAAGGTGCCGACCACCGGGGTCGGGATCAGGCAGAACAGCAGCCCGACGCCGAGCAGCGCGGTCACCGGCATCATCAGCGTCCAGTAGTTGCTGTCCGGCTTCGCGCCCAGCATCAGCACGATCATGACGATCAGCAGCACGGTGCCGAAGACGTAGAGCACCATCGGGCCGGTCTTGGGGATCAGCTTGGAGACCACGCCGGCGAAGATGATCATCGCCAGGCTGGTCGGGATGTAGGCGAGGCCGGTGCGCATCGGGGTGTAGTGCTGCACGCTCTGCATGAAGAGCGGCAGCATGAAGAAGGTCGGGAGCATGACGCCGGCCGTCAGCAACTGGCCGAGCCCGGCGGAGACCAGGGTCCGACGGCGGAACAGGTGCATCGGGAGCAGCGGCGCGACGCTGCGCAGCTCGATCATGACGAACAGGCCGAGCAGCACCACGGCGGCGGCGAAGGAGCCGAGCGTCAGCCCGTCGCCCCAACCCCGGGTGGTGGTGCAGGTGATGCCGAAGACCAGCGACAGCAGGCCGAGGGTCGAGGTGATGGCGCCCAGGATGTCGGACTGCGGGCGGGCGCCGCTCGGGCGGGCGCCCGAGATCAGGAACGGCGCGGCGATCAGCAGCGCCACTCCGATCGGGATGTTCAGGTAGAAGGCCCAGCGCCAGCCGATGGTGATGATCGCACCGCCGAGCAGGGTGCCCAGCGCCGCGCTGACGCCGACCACGGTGCCCCAGATGCCGAAGGCCTTGGTGCGCTCCTTCGGGTTGGGGAAGCTGGTGACCAGGATGGACAGCGCCGCGGGCGAGACCCCGGCGGCGGCGATGCCCTGCAGGGCACGGGCCCACAGCAACTGGCTCTCGCTGTGTGCGACGCCGGCCAGGAACGAGCCCACGGTGAACAGGGCCAGCCCGGTCATCAGGACGGTGCGCCGGCTCAGCACGTCGGTCAGCCGGCCACCGAGCAGCATCAGGCCGCCGAAGAGCAGCACGTAGACGCTCATCACCCACTGCAGCCCGGTCGGCGACATGTGGAAGGCCGTCTGCAGCTTGGGGGTCATGACGTTGACGACCGTCGCGTCGAGCCCGACCATGAACTCCGCGAACGATACGACGATCAGCACCCACCAGCGCCGACTGTCGGCGGGAGTGCCAGTGGCCTCGACCGTCGTCAGTGGCCCCTCGACCGTCGGCTTCTTCTCGACGATACTCACGATTGCTCCTCAGTCTCCAATGGGTGCGCGTGGCGGTGCGTGTGGTGCGCGTGGACCCGATGAACCCGGATTCAGCCTGCCCGGGCCGACTTGAGCGGGCGTTGAAGAGGGGCGGAGCGCGGCGGGCGGCAGCAGTGCCTGAACGCCGAGAGCGGGAGCGGTGAACGCCGAAACGCCGGAAGGCCCTTCGCTCAGAACTCTGAGCGAAGGGCCTTCCGGCTGTCGGTGCGCCGCCAGGGACTCGAACCCCGGACCCGCTGATTAAGAGTCAGCTGCTCTAACCAACTGAGCTAGCGGCGCCTGCTGACACCGAGAACATTACCTGGTCAGCAGCCGATTCTCCGAATCGGCCGCCCGGCGCGCCGACCTGGCCCGTGCCCGTTTGTCATATCTACACTCACTCTGTCCGTATCGGAGAGGATTCGCCCGTGGGCCAGTTGTCCCTGCTCTTCCTGGTCCTGCTCGCCTCCGTGGTCACCATGCCGCTGGCCCGCCGCACCGGGATTCCGCAGCCCGTGCTGATGACCGTGCTCGGTCTGGTGATGGCGATCATCCCGCAGATCCCGAACATCGCGGTCGACCCCGGGCTGATCCTCCCGCTGGTGCTGCCGCCGCTGATCTTCGCGGTGGCCCGGCGCGCCTCGCTGGCCTATTTCCGGGCCAACCTGCGCTCGATCCTGCTGCTGGCCGTCGCCCTCGTGGTGGTCACCACCACCGTGGTCGCCGTCGCCTTCCACCAGTTGGCGCCCGCCCTGCCGGTGGCCGCCGCGGTGGCGCTCGGCGCGCTGGTCTCACCGCCCGACCCGGTGGCCGCGGTGGCGGTGGCCGGCAGCGTCGGGTTGCCCCGGCGGCTGGTGGCGATACTGGAGAGCGAGGGGCTCTTCAACGACGTCACCGCGATCGTGGTCTACTCGCTGGCCGTCGAGGCGGTGGTGGACGGCGACTTCTCGGTGCCGCACGCGCTGCTGCGCTTCGTCCTCTCCGCGGTGCTGGCGGTGGTGGTGGGCGTGGCACTCGGCTGGCTGGCCACCAAGGTCGCCGGGGTGCTCGACGATCCGACCCAGCAGGTGGCGCTCAACCTGCTGGTGCCGTTCGCCGCCTACACGCTGGCCGAGGCGGCCGAAGGCTCGGGCGTGCTGGCCGTGGTGGTGGTCGGCCTGTACCTGGCCGACCGGGCGGCCGACGCCGACGACGTCTCCTACCGGCTGGTCGGCGGCGCCTTCTGGGACGTGGTGGAGATCCTGATCACCGGCGTCGCCTTCGGCCTGATCGGCCTGGAGTTGGCGACCGTGCTGAAGGACGCCGGGTCCGGCTGGCATTCGATGATCGGCGAGGCGGCGGTGGTGATCGCCGTGGTGGTGCTGGTCCGGCTGGTCTGGCTGCTGCCGGCCGGCTGGATCTCCAAGAGGCTCAGCCGCGGTGAGGACGACGTCCCGATCAGCTGGCGGGAGACCGTGGTGCTCTGGTGGTCGGGCATGCGCGGGGTGGCGACGGTGGCGCTCGCGCTGGCCATCCCGCTCACCACGCACGCCGGCGCCGACTTTCCCGGGCGCGGGCGGATCGTCTTCACGGCGTTCAGCGTGGTGCTCTTCACCCTGCTCGTCCAGGGGCTCTCGCTGCCCTGGCTGGTCAAGCGCCTGGGCATCGACCCGCGCCTGGACCGGCGCGAGCAGCAGCAGCGCCAGCTGTGGGGGCGGGCCGCCCGGGCGGCGCTGGGGCGACTCGCCGAGCTGGAGGAGGAGGACCGGCTGCCGGTTGAACTCGTCGAGAAGCTGCGGGTACGCCAGCATGACCGGCTCGCCCGGCTCTGCCCCGAGCAGTACGAGGAGGAGGAAGCCGCCGAGGCCCGGCAACGGGTCTCCGGCCTGCGCAAACTGCGCTCGGTGGAACAGGAGTTGCTCGCCGCCTCGCGGCGCGAGATGGTCCTGGCGCGCGGTGAGCCGGGCGCCGACCCGGAACTGGTGGATCAAGTGCTGCGCGGGCTGGACCTGCGCTCGGACCGGAATTGACGGCACTGCGTCAGGTGCTGGTGGCGCCAGCCACCCTGACAGTTACGTAGGCTGAAGCCGAGCGACGATGACACTGCCGCACCGGTGCCTGTCTCTCCGGGCCCGCGTACCGCTTCCAGACCGATTCGAGGAGATACCGATGCCCCAGGCCGACGGCCGTACCCCCCTGGACCGCACCCCGCAGTGGGCCGCCCTCGGGAAGCACCGGGAGGAGTTCGGCGACCGGCACCTGCGTGAGCTGTTCGCCGCCGACCCCGAGCGCGGCAGCCGCTACACCCTCCAGGTCGGCGACCTGTACCTGGACTACTCGAAGCACCTGGTCACCGACGAGACCCTGGACCTGCTGCGCGAGCTCGCCGAGGCCACCGACGTGTTCGGCCTGCGCGACGCGATGTTCCGTGGCGAGAAGATCAACGTCACCGAGGACCGCGCCGTCCTGCACACCGCGCTGCGCGCCCCGCGCGGTGCGGTGGTCGAGGTGGACGGCGTCAACGTGGTGCCCGAGGTGCACGCCGTCCTGGACAAGATGGCCGCCTTCTCGAACCGGGTGCGCGGCGGCGAGTGGACCGGTCACACCGGCAAGCGGATCCGCAACGTCGTCAACATCGGCATCGGTGGCTCCGACCTCGGTCCGGCGATGGCCTACGAGGCGCTGCGCTCGTACAGCCACCGGGACCTGACCTTCCACTTCGTCTCCAACGTGGACCCCGCCGACCTGCACGAGGCGGTGCGCGACCTGGACGCGGCCGAGACCCTCTTCATCGTCGCCTCCAAGACCTTCACCACCATCGAGACCATCACCAACGCCACCTCGGCGCGTGACTGGCTGCTCGGCCAACTCGGCGCCGGCCAGGAGGCGGTGGCCAAGCACTTCGTGGCGCTCTCCACCAACGCCCAGGGCGTGGCCGACTTCGGCATCGACGTCGCGAACATGTTCGAGTTCTGGGACTGGGTCGGTGGCCGCTACTCCTACGACTCGGCGATCGGCCTCTCGCTGATGATCGCCATCGGCCCGGAGCAGTTCCGGCAGATGCTGGACGGCTTCCACCTGGTCGACGAGCACTTCCGCACCGCCCCCGCGACCGAGAACGTCCCGCTGCTGCTCGGCCTGCTGGGCGTCTGGTACGGCCAGTTCTTCGACGCCCAGTCGCACGCGGTGCTGCCCTACTCGCACTACCTGTCCAAGTTCACCGCCTATCTGCAGCAGTTGGACATGGAGTCCAACGGCAAGTCGGTGCAGCGCGACGGCAGCCCGGTCGGCTGGACCACCGGCCCTGTGGTCTGGGGCACCCCCGGCACCAACGGCCAGCACGCCTACTACCAGCTGCTGCACCAGGGCACCAAGGTGATCCCGGCCGACCTGATCGGCTTCGCCCAGCCGGTCGGCGACCTGGCCCCGACCCTGGTCGCCCAGCACGACCTGCTGATGGCCAACTTCTTCGCCCAGGCCCAGGCCTTCGCCTTCGGCAAGACCGCCGAGGAGGTCCGCGCCGAGGGCGTGGCCGAGTTCCAGGTCCCGCACCGCACCTTCCGCGGGAACCACCCGACCTCGATCCTGCTCGCCGACCAGCTGACCCCCGCGGTGCTCGGCCAGCTGATCGCGCTCTACGAGCACAAGGTCTTCGTGCAGGGCGCGATCTGGAACATCGACTCCTTCGACCAGTGGGGCGTCGAGCTCGGCAAGGTGCTCGCCAAGAAGATGGAGCCGGTGCTGCTGACCGGCGAGGGTGGCGATCAGCTGGACAGCTCCAGTGCCACCCTGGTCGCCAAGTACCGCGCGCTGCGCGGCCGCTGACCCTCGGTAGCACAGGGCGGGCCCCGGACGCCGCACGCGTCCGGGGCCCGCCCTGGTGTGCTGACGCTACGTCAGGAGCTTTGCAGCGCCGTGTCGTCCACCACGAAGCTGGTGGTGCCGCCGTCGGCATCGGTCTCGGTGCCGGTGAACTTCAAGGTCACCGTCTGCCCGGCGTAGGCCGACAGGTCCGCCGACTGCTGCGTGTAGCCGGAGTTGGCGTTCAGGTTCGAGAAGCTGCCCACGGTGGCCAGCACGGTGCCGCCGCTGCCGAGTACCTGCACCCGCAGGGTGTCGTCGGCGTTGCTGCTGGTGCCCTCCGTGCTGTCGATGTGCAGCCAGTAGGAGAAGGCCGCCGAGCAGCCCGTCGGGACGGTGACGGTCTGCGCCACGGTGTCGGTGTCCGCCTTGCCGTCACCGTTCAGCCAGGCGTCCCAACTGCCGCTGTGCGCGGGTTCGTCGGCCGTGTCGTTGTTGACCGGTGACTGGCCGAGCGTGGAGCTCTGAGTCCACGGCGCGGGTTTGCTCCCGTTCTCGAAGCCCGGGTTGCCGAGCAGTTGGGCCGGGGTGCAGCCGCCCGTGGCCGCGGTGACGGTGAGCGTGAAGGTGGCGCTGTGACTGCCGGAGGCGGCCGTCCCGGTCACCGCGATCGGGTAGCTGCCGGCCGGCGTGCTCGCCGAGGTCGCCACGGTCAGCGACGAACTGCCGCCCGAGGTCACCGAGGTGGGGTTCAGCGTGACGGTGGCGCCGGTGGGGGCGCCGGTGGCCGTCAGGGCGACCGGCTCGGCGCTGCCGGAGGTGACGGCGGTGGCGACGGTCGCGGTGGTGGAGGCCCCGGCGGTCACCGAACCGGCGGCCGGGGTGGCGGCGAGCGAGAAGTCGCTCGGGCTGCCGGTCGCGGTGCCGGCCACCACGTCGATCTTCGGCGCGTTCCAGCCCGAGAGGCTGACCACCGGGGTGGCACCTTGCAGGTCGGCGGAGTTGTAACTGGCGGTCAGCGTCTCGGACTCGCCCGGCCACAGGGTGACGTCGTTGTTGTTCCAGATCGAGGACTGCAACTCGTTGTCGCCGGACAGCTCACTGCCGCTCGCCGTGCCCCGGCGGATGTCCGCCCGCAGGAAGAAGCCGACGGTGGGCGTGGACGAGGTGTTGGTGACGGTCACCGTGACCAGCTTGTCCGAACTGCCGGGCCCGGCCTGGTCGCTGGTGGTGGCGGTGGCCGTGACGGCAGCCGTCGGCAGGTTCTGCAGGGACTTGAGGTTGGCGTAGGTCGAGGTGGTCGGCTGCGGCTGACCGACGCTCGACGACCAGTTGGTCTGGTCCGTGGTGGTGGAGTTCCAGTAGACGTTGCGGTCCACCAGGGTGCCGTTCTGCTTCACCAGCAGTTCGACGAAGTAGACGGTCCCCGCGGCGGTCGGCAGCTTCGGCTTCAGCACCGCGTTGGCCACCTGCTGGGAGGCCAGCGTCCGGCTCCCGGAGGTCTGGTCGTCCAGCACCGTGCCCGCGGTGTTGTAGACCTTGGCCTCCACCGTCACCCCGGACCGGCTGGTGCCGCCCAGGTTGTCCAGGGTCACCGTGTCGTTGTCCAGCGCGTAGAGCGCGTGCAGCGACCGGTTGGCCTTCTGCGCGCCGAAGTACGAGCCGGCCTGGTCGCCGTCGTTGTTGTAGAGCGACCAGAGCAGGGTCGGCCAGCCCTTGTTCAGCTGCCAGTACACGGTGCCGGTGGACGGTTCGACCGCGTTGGTGGAGTGGTCGATGAAGGCCTCGAACTGGGCCCGGGTGTCCTCGTAGTTCTGGACCTGGGCCTCCTCGACGTACTGCGCGAGGCCGGACGGGGCGCCGTACCGGTCGGTGATCGCGGTGTCGAGGTTGTAGTTCGTGCCGAAGTGGTAGTTGGTGTGCGAGGTGCCCTCGTAGTTGTCGTGGTACTGGTTGGCACCCGGCGACTGCCACAGCGCGGCCTGGTCGGCGGGGGAGAGGAAGCGGTTGATCGAGTCCATCGTCGGGATGGTGTTGCCGCCGCTCTCCTCGCTGTCGTAGCCCCAGGACCCGCCCACGTTGGTCTGCGTCGAGTCACTGGTGCTGTAGTGCGAGGTGTCGTACCAGTAGTTCGGCGCCACCCAGTCGTACGGGCCCTCCTTCTCCCCGGAATCACCCAGCTGGGGGCTGGAGTTGTACTCGGCGGAGGAGACGAACGGGACGTTGAAGTCGGCCGCCTTGAAGCCGTTCAGGGCGAGCGTCTCCTGGGTCGCGGTCGGGGCGTTGTCGCTCCACTGGAAGCTGAAGACGCTCGGGTGGTCGCGCAGCGTCTGGCCGAGCGTCTGCGCGGTCAGCTGGTACAGCGACTGCTGGGCGCTGGTGTAGCTGGTGTTCTCCCAGAAGTCGCAGCACTGGAAGCCGGCGTTGACCAGGATGCCCGCCGCGTCCATCTGCTGGTACCAGTCGGCCGGCATGAAGTGGCCTTCGAGGCGCACGGTGTTGACGCCCATGGCCTTCATCAGGCCGATCTGCTTCGCCGTGTCGGCCGGGTCGTAGCGCAGGAACAGGTCCGGCGACCACCCGCCGCCGCGGATCACCAGCGGCACGTTGTTGATCTGGAACTGGCGCACCCCGCTGGGCATGGCCGCTCCGCCGCCGACCAGCGAGGAGGTGGCGTTGCGGATGCCGAAGGTGTCGCTGGTGGAGTTCAGCGTGCTGCCGTTCTGCGCCACCGAGGTGGCCAGCGTGTAGAGCGGCTGGGCGCCCAGCTGGTAGGGCCACCAGATCTGCGGGTTGGTCAGGTTGATGGCCGCGAAGCCGACCGTCTGGGTGGAGTTCGCCGCCACCGTCACGCTCTGGGTCACCGTGATCGGCGTGCCGCCGCCGGGCGGGGTGACGGTCGCGGTCACCGTGCCGCTCTGCGCGGTGGACGCGGTGTTGGTGACGTCCGTCTTCACGGTCAGCGCCGCACTACTCAGGTCGGCCGCGGTGTTCTGGACCACGTGCGCGTTGCCGTCGAGCAGCGGGCCGCCGGTCCGCAGCTGGACCGGGAACTGGATGCCGGTGTTGTTGTCCGGCGGGATCTGGGTCCAGTCCACGTTGTCGACGGTGAGCATGGTGTTCGGGTTGTTCGGATGCACCTCGATCGCCAGCGAGTTGGTGCCGGCGCTCAGCAACTTGGTGACGTCGAAGGTGTTGCGCGTGTAGCCGCCGGTGACATTGGCCGAGGTGGCCACCTGGGTGCCGTTCACCCACACGTCGGCCGAGCCGATCACGCCGTTCAGCACCAGGGTGGCGTCCTGTCCGGCGGGCGGGGCGGTGAAGTCCGTCCGGTACCACCACGGGACGTTGAACGGGGCGAGCGTGTCGGCGCCGACCTTGGTCATCTGCCCGAAGCAGGTCTTCATGTTCGTCGAGCTGAAGACGTTCGGGCAACTCCCGTTCTGCAGCATCGCGTTGATCTCGGTGCCGGGGGCGCCGCCGCCGTCGTCGGCGACGCTCAGCCAGCCGGAGGTGTTGAAGCCGGGGGCGGAGATCTGGCTGCCGGACTGGGTGGCGGTGGCGCTGGTGAGGACCTTCCAGCCGGTGGTCGCACCGAGGTCGGCCAGTGCGGTGGAACCGGTGGCCGGATCCTTGAACGTGCTCGCGGTCGCCACGGGGGTGACGGCGGCCGGCGTGGCGGGGGAGGTGGGGGCGGCGCTGGTCGGGCGTACGGTCAGGGCGAGTAGCCCCAGTGCGGCGACCGCGGTCGCCAGCGCGCGTCTCGGAGGTGCCATGGGGGGCTCCTATAAAGTTAGGAAACTTTACTTACGAGCACTGGCAAGCTACTGGCCCCGCCCGGCGGGGGTCAACGGGTGTGCGCCAACGGGTCCATGCCGGTGGGTGCATGCCGGTGGGTGCGCACCGGGGCGGCTGCCGAAAACGCCGGAAGGCCTCTCGCTCAGAACTCTGAACGAGAGGCCTTCCGGCTGTCGGTGCGCCGCCAGGGACTCGAACCCCGGACCCGCTGATTAAGAGTCAGCTGCTCTAACCAACTGAGCTAGCGGCGCCTGCTGACAGAGAAAACTCTAGCAGCGGGCTCAGGCGGAGCCAAAATCGAATACCGGCTGCCCTGTCTCCTGGACCTGTTCGTCACCCCCCCCGCGCGCGGCCCGCACGCAGGCCCAGAGCAGCACATCGGCGCCGGGCAGCCAGGGCTCCCGGGTGTCCGGGGCGACGATCCAGCGGCCGGCGCCGAGGCCGGGCGCGGCGGGCTGGTCGAACAACTGCCGCACGGGCGGCACGGTCACCGCGTCGCCCAGCCCGTGGCAGAGCAGCGGCGGCACGTCCCGCGCCCACTCCTCCCAGGCCAGCAGCCGCCGCAGCCGGGGCCCCGCGGCCGGCTGGACGAAGAGCAGCAGGCGCCCCCGGTGCTCGGCCACCGGTCCACAGCCGGGCCCCGAGGACCACAACTCGTCCAGCACCCGGCGCCCGAAGAGCACCGGCAGGCTGATCACGTCGAAGGCCTTGCCGCACGGCAGCACGGTCGGCGCCCAGGGCCGGGCCTCCCAGAGCGCCCGCAGGCTGCGCGGATACTCACTGGCCGAGGCCAGCCAGGCCTCGCCCGCGACGGTCAGGTATTCAACGGAGTGCTGTGTCCAGATATCCACGCCCAGCAGGTTGCTCCGGCCGGCGATCAGGGCGCAGCGAAAACGGTATTCGCCGGACAGCGCCGCTGTGGGCGGCGTAGGCTGCCGCGCCGCATATGCCAGTGGCCAGTCGCAGCCCCCACCGGGACCCCACCGCAGGACTCAGCTCTCGCCCGACCGCCGCTGGCGCAGCAGGTCGCGGCCGTACTCGACCATCCGGGTCGCATAGTCCGCCGTCCAGTCCGCGCGGGCCGCGACCTCGGCGGCCGAGAGCGCGTCGAACCGACGCGGATCGGCCAGTTGGGCCGCCGCGATCGCCTGGAAGTCGGTGGCCCGCTCGGCCGCCGCCCGGAAGGCCAGCGCCAACTCGGTCGACCGCTTCAGCAGTTCGGCCGGGTCATCGATGCTCTCCAACTGGAAGAACCGCTCCGGCTCGGCGACCAGGGCATCGGGCTCGAAGAGCAGCGGTGCCGGACGCAGGCGGCGCGGCGGATCTTGGCGATCGGGCATGCGAGAACACCTTCGGTAGCGGGGACCGACTGCGTGACGGTCGGTTGCGGCCGTCGTCCATTGTCGCTCGCGCCCCACCCATCGCGGAACGGTGCCCGGGCAGGCGCTCCTCACACCCGTGCGCCGGGGCGCGCGCACCGGCCGTGAACCGGGCTCACTGCCCGCGTACCCGCGGCTACGACCCGCGCACCCGGTGCTCCGCCAGGTGCTGCAGCACCCGGTAGTTGGCCTCCCAACCGTCCGGGAACTGCGCCCCGACCCGCTCCAGCAGTCCGATCACCTGCCCGCCGATCTTCTCCTCCCAGCCGGCCGGAATCCGCATCGCGCTGCCCAACTGCACCGGATCACCGGCCGGGTGCTCGTCGAGCAGTTCGGGGATCCCGGCCCGCGCCACCACGATGCAGGCGTGCCGGTGCCGCGAGGCCAGCACGCACAGCCGCCCGGTCTCCAGGTGGAAGGCGGTGGCGTCCGGGCGCCCGGAGAGCGGGTGCAGCACCACCGTCATGTCGTACTCGCGGCCCTGCAGCCGGTTCGCGGTGTCCACGCTGACGGCCGGGCCGGCCACCGGGTCCACCGGGACGCCGAGCGCGCCGAGCGCCGCGCGGACCGCCGCCGCCTGGTCGCGGTGCGCGGTGCCGACCGCGATCCGCCCCGCGGTCAGCGGCACCCGGCCCTGCTCGGAGCTGGCCACCAGCCCACGGTCCAGCAGCCGGCGCACCAGCGCCGCGACCGCGGCCACCGCCTGCGGATCGGTCCGCACGGTGTGCCGGGCCGGCAGCTCCAGCAGCGCCCAGCCGTACTCGGCGGCCTCGTCGATCGTCGCGTCCACCGCGCTGCCGTCCGACCGGGTGCCCGGCAGCAGCAGCCGGTCGCCGGGACCGGTCCCGGCGCGGAACGGGGTGAACGGGTAGAAGGCCTCCGAGATCAGCGGCGCCGCCGAGGCGGGCAGCCGCCAGGAGACCGGCAGCCGGTGCGGCTCGATCGCCGGGTTGTGCGCCAGCAGGGTCACCACCGCACTGCTCGACGGATCGTAGGACAACCCGCTCCACTGCTCGGTGCCGACCACCGTGAACGGGTCCAGCTGGCCCGGATCCCCGACGAACAGCGCCCGCTCGAAGAGCCGGGCGACGGCCAGCAGCGCGTCCGAGCGCATCTGGTACGCCTCGTCCACGATCGCGTGCCGCCACGGCTCGACGTCCTTGACCCACTGCCACTTGGCGGCCGTGGAGACCACCACGTCCAGCTCCAGCAGGTCGGCGGGCTTGCTGCTCGCCGTCACGTTCGGATGCCGCAGCGCCTCGGCGGCCGGACGGGCCTCGCCGCTGTGCAGCCGCCCGACGGTCAGCTCGGTGCCCTTGGCGGCCAACCGGTCGACCAGGTCGTCCACCTGACTGTTCGTCTGGGCCACGATCATCAGGCGTTCGCCTGCCGCGACCAGCTCCCGGGCGGCCTTCACCACCAGCGTCGACTTCCCCGCGCCGGGCGGTGAGTCGACCACCACGCCGCGTGGTGCGCCGGGCGCCGGGTGGACGGTGGCGGCCAGGATCGCTGCCACCGCCGCGTCGGCGGCGGCCGCGGGGGATGGCGGGGTGGGCGGGGTCAGGAGGCTCACAGGCTGCTCATGCCCACTCTTCGGAGACGGAAGCCGAACGCGGGGCGGCCGACGGGGGACCGCCGTGCGTCCACGGGGTGTCGTCCGGCTCCGGCAGCGGCGCCGACTGGCGCGGCGCGAGCTCGAACAGGGTGAAGGTCACCGGCTCACCGGGCTGCGGCAGACTGCCGGCCTCGGGCTCCTTCTTGCGACCCATCCCGTTCACCACCCGCACGGTGATCAGGCCCGCCGCCGCGTCGAAAGCAACCACCTCGGCCTTCTGGGCAGCGGGCCCGGACGCCCGGTGCACCTCGCGGCCGAGGTCGGCGTGCGGCCGGTCGGTGGTGTGCACGGTGAGCAGCGGCCGGGGCTTCGGAGTCCGCCCGCTGGTGTCGTACGCCGGCTCCAGTTCCGTCACCACCCCGCTGAACGCCTCACCGGCCAGCCGCCGCTCGGCCATCGCCAGCGGATCGTCCAGCGCCTCCTGCACGCCGACCCGCACCTGCTCGCGTTCGCGCTGGGCGAGCTTGCGCGCCGCCGTCACCGCGTCGTCCACCCGGGGCTGCGGCGGCTCGCCGGCCGCCAGCCGGTCCCGGTGGCCGGTGTAGGACCAGCGGTCGCTCTCCCAGCGCTCGGCGAGATGCCCGCCCGGCGGCAGCGCGCGCAGCAGGTCGAGCCCGCGCCAGACGTCCGTCCAGGTCGGCAGCAGCACCTCCAGCAGCAGGTGCCGCAGCTCGCCGACAGCGGCCGCGAGGTCCACCGCGGCGTCCGGACGTCCCTGCCGGGCGGCCGCCTGGGCCGCGTCGAACCGCGCGATCGCCGGGGCCAGCAGCTTCTCGTCGAACCGCGGATCGGTGGCCGGGCCGGCCGGCGGGTGCAGCAGCCGGCCGTCCGTGCCGCGCGCCGTCTCGGCCAGTTCGGCGGCCTCGGCGCCGGTCAGGCCGGCCGGCGGGTGGTGCCAGGCGAGCTGGGCGGCCAGGTGCTGGTCCTCCAGCAGGCTCTGCCCGGTCGCCCAGTGCCGGGCCAGCAGGCCGGTCATCGGCAGCAGCAGGCTGCTGCCCGGGACCTGGGCCCGCTCGGTGAGATGGGTCAGCCAGCGCCCCAGCAGCGGGACCCGGGTCGGTGCCGGGTACGGTCCGGGGTCCGGATCCTCCGCGGTACGACGGAACCGGGTGGCCCGCCCGAGCAGCGCCAGGTGCCGCACCGAACCGACGTTCGGCACGATCAACTGCGGTGCGTCCAGGCACAACTCACGGGTGGTCACGGTCTTCTCGCCGGTCGCCGGCTCCTTCTCGGAGCCCTCGATCAGCTCGACCGCCGCGGCGAAGGAGTCCAGGTAGGGCAGCAGGTCGTCGGCCAGCGCGGCCAGGAACTCGGCCCGCCGCTCCCGGTTGAGCGGCTGCGGCACGATGTGCAGCCGGGGCTCGGCCCGGTCGGTGCCGAGCAGCACGGCCAGCGGCGCGCCGTCCTCGGCCGCCGTGGCGAGCGGGACCAGCACCATCGGCCGGTCCGCGAGGTGGCGGTGGAGCACGGTGGCCAGCGGCTCGGCGCGGCCGCTGCGGATCGCCTCCAGCCGGGCCAGCGTGGTCAGCAGGCTCATCCCGACGCTCCGGACAGCGCTACCCCGGACAGGGCTTCGGCGCGCAGCGCGGCCGCGTACCGCAGCCGTGCGGTGGCCGGGTCCTCGACGGCCGGGTCCTCAGTGGCCGGATCCTCGGCGGCTGCGGGGTCCCGGGGTGCCGCCGGGATCCCGCCACCGGCGCAGGCCGTGAGGACCGCCGCCACGGTGCGCAGGTCGCCCAGGTCCGCCCTGACGCCGCGCCCGATCTGCTCGACCGACCCCGCCGCGCGCGCCTGCGCCCGGCAGTGGAAACCCAGTTCGCAGGCCGACAGGCATTCGGGCCCGTAGACCGCCGGCACCTCGTCCACCGCGGCGGTCAGCTCCGCCACCGGCCGGGTCGGCTGTCCGGCCGGATCCGGCGCCAGGTCGAAGCTGGTGCCGGGCGGCAGCGCGTCCAGCAACTCCTCGATCCGGGTCAGCCGGGCCAGCGCGCGCCGGGTGGTCGCCAGCTCGCGCCGGACGTCGATCGCGGCGGCCACCGGCCGCTGCCCGAAGTCCTGCGGGCAGACCAGCAGCACCGTCAGCTCCGGGCTGCCGGGCGGCCCCGGATCCTGCGGGGACCCGGACGGCCCGTCCAGACCGGCCGCCTCCTGCAACGCCAGGACGTACACGGCGGCCTGCCGAGCGGCCGCGCCCACCTTCGCCGGGTCGGCCGAACCGTCCAGCACCGGGAAGGACTTGATCTCCACCACGGTGCACCGGCCGCCGTGCACCAGCACCGCGTCCGGCTCCAGGTAGGCGGGCGCGCCGGCCACGGTGAGCCGCAGCATCGGGTGGTCGAGCAGCGTCCACAGCGCGGGGTCGGCCAGCGAGGCGGCGACCGCCTCGGCCAGCGCCTCGCTGGTACGCGCGGCTCGCACCGCCGGGCCCGAACGCGGCAGCAGGTCGGGGGTGTCGAGCCGGTCGCCGTCGCCCGGCGGCAGGCCGAGGTGGCGGCGCAGCGGCTCGAGCAGCGCGGCGCAGTCGTCGGCCTTCAGCCGGGCCTCGAAGGCCGTGCCGCGAGCGATCGCGAACGGCGAGCGGCCGAACGGCGCGGGGCGGCCCAGCCGCCCCGCCACGGCACCCTTGTCCACCCCGGCGGCATCCAGCACGGCCCGGCGGCGGCAGCCGGGGTTGGCGGCAAGGGCGGCCAGCGCCCGGGCGTCGAGCCCGCGCTGCTCGGCCCCGCCACGCAGCGCGGCCAATCGCCGGGCCTGATCGGTGAGCGAGACGTTCATGGTGCTCGCCAGTCTCGCATCCGCCACCGACACTGGTACTCGTAGCCGGGTTCCTGGCGGTGGTGGCTTCACGCGTGCGACGCTTCGCTCCGCCGGTGCCCGATCGCCGCCAGCCCGACCAGCGCACAGGAGCAGTGCCCGCATGCCACCGTCGACACCGACCGACAACCCCCGACCTGCGACCGGCCTCTGGGCGCAGATCCACGCCGAGCGGGCCGCCCTGGCCGCCGACCTGGTGGGGCTGGACGAGGAGCAGTGGGCCACCCGGTCCCTCTGCGACCGGTTCACCGTCCGCGAGGTGCTCGCGCACCTGACCGCGGGGGCGAGCCTCACCCCCGTGCGGTGGATGGCGGGTGTCATCCGCTGCCGCTTCGACTTCGACCGGCAGGTCGCACTGCGGCTGGCCGAGCACCTGGGCGCCGCTCCGGCCGAGACGCTCGCAGGGTTCCGGCAGGTGATCACCAGCACGACCAAGCCGCCCCTGCCGAAAGTGGCGATGCTCGGGGAGACGGTCGTGCACGCGGAGGACATCCGCCGACCGCTTGGCATCGAGCGCGACTATTCGGTCGACGCCCTGAGCGCCCTGGCCGCCTACTACCAGGGCTCCGACCTGCCCGTCCTCTCGAAGAAGCGCGCAGCCGGCCTGCGACTGACGGCGACAGACGGCCCCTTCGTCGCCGGTGACGGCATGCCGGTGTCCGGCACCACGCTGGCCCTGGTCATGGCGATGGCCGGCCGCGCACCCTACTGCGACCAGCTCGACGGCGCAGGGGTCGCCACCCTGCGCGAGCGCCAGGCGCTGGCCTGACCGGCGGCACGGCCGACGCCCGATCGTGGTGACAACCACCTCGACCGGTCACGCGGTCACGACCGCGACCTCGCGCAGTCCCCGGCGTCCGGCTCGCGGGGGTGTACCTCTCGGTAACCGGCGGGTAGGGAATCATGGCAGTGCACCCCACCGCCCTGGCGCCGGCTCGCGTGCCGGCGCCCAGCCCTCAGGAGCCCGTGATGCCCGCTCGTCTGATCCTTGTCCGCCACGGTGAGACCGCCTGGTCGGCGAGCGGCCAGCACACCGGCCGGACCGACATCCCGCTGACCGAGGAAGGCCGGCAGATGGCCCGCGCGGTCGGCGCCCGGCTGCGCCGCGCGCCGTGGAACGGCCTGCCGGACGCCATGGTCTACACCAGCCCGCTCTCCCGGGCCCGGGAGACCTGCGAGCTGGCCGGCTTCGGCGACCGTGCGGTGGACCGGCCCGAGCTGATGGAGTGGGACTACGGCGCGTACGAGGGTCGTACCGGCGCCGAGATCCGCGAGCACGAGCACCCCGGCTGGCTGATCTGGCGCGACGGCGTGCGCGAGGGCGAGAAGCTCTCCGAGGTCGGCGCCCGCGCGGACGCCTTCCTCGCCGGGATCGACGAGGAGCACGGCAGCCCGCACCCCGAGACCACCACCATGCACGCCGCCGACCGCGACGTGCTGGTCTTCGCCCACGGCCACCTGCTGCGCGTCCTGGGGGCCCGCTGGCTGGGCCTGGCACCGGAGTTCGGCCAGCGGCTCAAGCTCGGCACCGCGGCGCTCTCGGTACTCTCCTGGGAGTACGGGCTGCCCGCGATCGAGATCTGGAACGACCACAGCCACCTGGACTCGCTGCCCACCGCCTGACCGGGTTTGACCTGGCCGGTCAGACGGGCCCGGTCGTCAGGCCGCCACCGCGTTGTCGTACCCGGCCAGGAACTCCCCGACCTCACGCACCGCCTGGAAGGCGCGCAGCCGCTGTGCGGTATCCGCGAGCATGCCGCGGATCCGGGCGGAGCGGACCTGGCCGAGCAGCGCCACCGCCGCGCTGCCGTGCGCGGCCGACCCGGCCAGGTCGCCGCGGCCGAGCCGGTCGTGGGCCAACTCGGCGGTGTACAGCGCGCGGTTGCGGACGAACTGCGGCTGCTGCAGCGCCATGGCCAGTCCGGCGCGCTCGCTGGCCCGGTCCCACTCGCCCAGCGTCGACCAGCACTGCGCCTCGAGACCCGCGATCTCGGCCTCGCCGTAGAAGGACATCCACTCCGGGTCGGACTCGCTCTCGCCGCGCTCGAAGAGCGTGTACGCCCGGCCCAGTGACCGTTCGCAGGACCCGCGGTCGCCCAGCGCCGCCCAGCCGCCCGCCTCGCGCATGGCCAGCAGCGAGCGCAGCCGGTCGGAGTCCAGCCGGCGGGCCGCGCTCTGCCCGGCCTGCGCGGCCCGCAGCGCCTCCCGCGGCCGCCCGGCGTCCCGGGCCAGGAAGGCGCTGTTGCAGAAGACATGGGCCTCCAGCGCCGAGTCGTCGGCCATCCGGGCGGTGGCCAGCGCCTCGGCGTAGAACGAGCGCGCGTCGGCCAGTCGTTGCGAGTCATGGGCCAACCAGCCCACCGAGATGGCCAGTTCGCCGGCCGTGGCCTGCAGTCGCCGTTCGGTCTCCAGCGTGTAGTCGCCTTCGTTGAGCAGCAGGTACGCACTGCGCAGGGACTGGCCGGCGCGCTCGAAGAGGGTGTCGGCGCCATGCGCGTCGTCGGCCGACCGGATGTCCCGGACCGCCTGTTCGACGAGCCGGACGTCGGCGCGGCCGACCCGGCGCGGCGCGCGCGGTGCGGGCGGCGGGAGGGGGAGCGCGGTGTGCGCGGTGTCGGCCTGGGCCGGCCCGTCCAGGCCGAGCACGGTGGCCAGGGCGGTCGGTCCGCCGCTCAGGAACGTACGGCGACGCACGTCGTCGTTCTCCTCGTCGAAATGGTGCGGGGGGTGTTGCGCGGGGCGGCCGCGCACGGCCGTCCGGGGGGCGAAGCCGAGGTCCGCCAGCGACCGGTCCGGCCAGATGTGCCGGAACACCCGCTCGTAGGCGTAGTTGGGACAGCGGATCGCGCCGGCCTCGACGCGTCCGATGTACCGGGCGTCGCAGGAGACGTGTTCGCCGATCGCCCGTGCCGCTCGCCGGATCACGGTGGCGAACTCCGCGGGGGACAGGTCGCCGCGCAGCTCGCGCATCGCGGTGTTGGGGGTGGGCACGGCGGTTGCGGGGGCCATGGTGCGCTCCGGGCTGAGGCGGTGCGGGTGGCGCCGACCGGTCCGGGGCCGGGCGGACGGCTGTGTCTCGGCGGACCCGTGCGGCCCGGGGAGGCGACGGCTAGACAGTACCGGCTGTCACCAGGTCATCACGATGGGTTTGCCGGAGAATAGGCCCTAATTGGTGTCAAAGCAGACATTTCTCGGGAGTTCTGCCATGAAATGCCATGGCTTGCTGTAAGGCGCCCCGTGGCCAATCGGCAGCCAGGCCCGTTGTGTTGATATCGGGCGGTCAGGGGTCGTCGCTCGACGTATCACCCGTCCATCGTCCAGCTCCCGTCGCGTTCATAGCATCGGTTCACTTGTCCCGCTGTTCACTTGTCCCACTGACTGATCATCAGTTTCCCTCGGCCTGAGGGGAACCCGGTGACGATCAGCCGAACACCGGGGAAAGCGGACATGAGAGGCGCGCGGAGCGAACCGAACCAGGAGGGCCCACATGATGGTCATCGGGATGCCGCAGTTCCGCAGTCTGCGCCCGGGCGACGCACCACGCTTCCTCGCCCCGGTCGCCGCCGGCCCGTTGCTGGGGCCGGCGCCGGGCGGCCGGGCGGTCTCCGCGCCCGCTGCCCGCCGGTACGACGTCGTGGTCGTCCCGCTGCGCCTCGGGCTGGAGGCGGTCGACATCCTGCGGCTGCGCCGAGCCTGCGGTTCCGTGGTGCAAGGGGCCGCCGCCGCCACGCTCTTCTTCCTGGTCCCGGGCGGCACGGCCGAGCGCTGGCACCTGCCGGGCACCTCCGGCTCGCCGGGCGCCGCGCCGCTGGCGGCCACCGATCCGCGCTGGCTGGTCCCGCCGGCCGGGTCCGAGGCCGTCGCGGTTCCCACCGACCCCTGGGTGCTGCGCTCCGCCCTGTGCGAGGCCGCCCGCACCCTGATCGCGAGCGGCATCGGCCCGTTCTGAGCCACCGGGCGGCCCGCTCCTCCCCTCCCAGCTGCGCGTTCTCCCGGTCCCACGAGAGATACTTCGCCCCATGGGACGAGAGCAGCGAGCCCCGCGCAGGCGGCCGACCACCCCCGATGTACCAGCCGCCACCGGGCCGCGCTCGCACCGCACCGAGTTCGGCCTCGCCGAGCTGGTCCCTGACCGGGACCATCCCCAGGCCTGGTCCCTGCTGCTCGACGGTGCCCCGCAGTCACACGTCGACCTGGCCGACCCCACCCACCTCGCCTTCGAGTACCAGCGCCGCCTCGGCCACCTGATCGACCTGGCGGCCGAACCAGGCAAGCCGATCCGGGTCCTGCACCTGGGCGGTGGCGCCCTGACCCTGGCCCGCTACACCGCTGCCACCCGCCCGCGCTCGCGCCAGCAGGTCGCCGAACTCGACACCGCGCTCACCGAGTGGGTCCGCACCGAACTGCCGGTGCCGACCGGCTGGCAGATCAAGGTCCGCGGCGGCGACGCCCGTGCGGTGCTGGAGCGCGCCCCCGAAGGCGGTGCCGAGCTGGTGATCGCCGACGTCTTCTCCGGCGCACGGGTCCCCGCGCACTGCACCACCGTCGAGTTCGCCACTCTCGCGGCCCGCGCCCTGGCCCCCGGCGGTCGCTACGCGGTCAACATCGCCGACGGCGCCTCCCTGGCCTTCGCCCGCTGCCAGGTCGCCACGCTGCTCGCGGTCTTCCCCGAGGTCGCGCTGATCGCCGACCCGGCGGTGCTGCGCGGAAAGCGCTTCGGCAACCTGATCCTGGTCGCCGCCCACACTCCACTGCCGATCGCCGAGCTCACCCGCCGTACCGCGACCGACGCGAGCCTCGGTCGGGTCGAGCACGGAAGGGAGCTGGCCGCCTTCCCGGCCGGCGCCCCCGTGGCGACCGACGCGCTGGCCGCGCCCTCCCCGGCACCGCCGCCGGACACCTTCAAGCACGCCGGCCGCTGACGGTCGGCGATCGGACGGGGCAGGGTCGCGGTGCCGGCGGCGTCGGTGCCCTCGCCGTTGTCAGTGCCCCCGTTGTGCCGGTGTCCGCTCAGTGCCCGCGCGGCAGCCCGCGGTGCTTGTACATCGCCGCTCCCGTGAGCAGCAGCCCGGCGGCGATCGGGATCAGCACCGCACCCGCGGTGCCCGTCGCGGCGAGCGGCGCCGCCGCGACACTCGCGTGGACGGCGGGGTCCCCGCTCAGGCTCGGAACGCCGGCGCGCAGCGGATCCGTCCCCGGCACCGGGCGCTCGGCGCCGCCGGCCGACCGTGCCGCGCTGCCCACCGTGATGCGTCCGCCGTCCCTGGAGGCGGCGAGTTCCACGCTGCGCGTGCTCGTCGTGGCGCCTGACGAACCGTCACCCGGCAGACCGCCCTGGGATGCCCCGTCCGCTCGCGAACCCGCGCCGTCGCCCGGCGCCGCGCCCCGTTCCCCCCGCGCCCCGCTCCCGGCGACGGTGCTGCCCCGAGCGCCCGGCGGACCCGCGCCGCCCGCCGGGCCTCGGCCGGCTCGCCCGCCGGTGGCCGCCGACGCGCCGTGCCCGCTGCCGCCGGCCGCCTGCGGATCCTGCGGCTGCCGCTCCTGCGCCGGCACCGCCGGCAGCAGCGAGCCGGCCAGCGCGAACGCGTCCGGCAGCGGGGTGGTCTGCCCCGGCAGTGGTAATCCGCCGGCCCGGATCCGGCTGTGCAGCAGCTGGTCGACCCCGCTGGCATCGGCATCGAGCCCGGTCGTCCCCAGTACCCCCGACACGCCGGCCGGGCCCGCACCGGCACCGGCGGCAGTCGATGTTGCCCCGGCGCCGCCCGCCCCACTCTCGGGCATGTGCCGCCCGGCGCCACGTCCAAGGGCGCCGCTCGGCCCGGCCGGCTTGCCGGGACCAGCCGGCTCAGCAGGACCGTGTGCACCAGAGCTGCGCGCACCAGAGCCGTGCGTACCAGAGCCGTGCGCACCGACCATCCGGACCGCGGTCTCCGCCGGCGCATGGGGGGCAGCGTGTGCGGCGGCCACCCCCAGGCCGAACCCCCAGACTTGCGCCAGTACCGCCCCACCGGCCGCCAGCGCCAGTGGTCCTGGCCGTCGTCCCCCGCGTCCCCGACGCCGCTCCGGTACCCGTGGCCCCGCCGGGCTCGCCGGGCTCGCCGAGGCGAGGGGTGGGGGAGCGGGCGATGACTCGGGCGCCGAGGACGCGTGTTTGGCTCGCACGTGAGAGGAGAACGAGCCGTGCCGCCGCGAGGTCACGCCGGCTGCTGACGCACCGTCAACCGAACGACCGGTCAGCGTCGATTTCCGGCCGATCTGACGACAGGCCAGTCACGACTCAGGAGTTCGGGCGCAGCGTCCAGAGCACGCTCATCTCACCCGTCACCGCGCCGTCCTCGCGGGTGATCGCCACCGCGACCGGAAACTCGGGGCGCTGCCCCGCGTCCAGCTCCGCGACGATGTCCGCGATCGGGCGGCCCAGTGTGGCGGTGGCCGTGACCGGGCCCATCGCCAGCTTCTTGTAGGCGATCTCCGCGCTGACCGCGAGCGGCACGGCCCGCGAGAGCTGCTCGCCGAAGGCCGCCAGCACGATGCACCCGCTGGCCGACTCGCCCAGCGTGAACATCGCACCCGCGTGCGGACCGCCCACGTGGTTGTGGAAGTCCGGCTGGTCCGGCAGGCGCAGCACGGCCCGCTCGGGGGTCGTCTCCAGGTACTCCAGGTTCAGGGTGCGGGCCATCGGGACGGTGGCGGCCAGCATCTGGCCGATCGTGGGTGTGGTCATGGCGGCCATGTTACTTGCCGGTAGCCTCGGTCGGGCAAGGGGTTCGGCGGACGAGTCGGCTCGCTGCTCGCCGCTGTCGCGCACACTGTCGCCCGCAGAAGCACGAAACGACCGAGGGCCTGATCTCCACTGCGGAGATCAGACCCTCGGTTTGATGGGGTGAGTGACGGGACTTGAACCCGCGGCCACCTGGACCACAACCAGGTGCTCTACCAACTGAGCTACACCCACCATCCGTCTCGCGCGTTCCCGCGCTGACAGGAAGAACTCTACAGGATCCGAGCCGGTGCTCGCGCCAGGGTTTCCAGCACGACCAGGGCGGACCGTGGTTGTGTGGCGCCGGTCACAGCCGGCGCCACACGGCTGCTGGAATCAGTCGGTCGGCAGCTGGTACTTCGCCGCGATCTCCCGGGCGGCATCGCCGTCCGGACCGGGCAGCGGGACGAACACGGCCTCGCGGTAGTACCGCAGTTCGGCGATGCTCTCCCGAATGTCCGCCAGCGCCCGGTGACTGCCGCCCTTCTGCGGGCTGTTGTAGTACGCCTTCGGGTACCAGCGGCGGGCCAGCTCCTTGATCGAGGAGACGTCCACGATCCGGTAGTGCAGGTGCCCCTCCAGCGCCGGCATGTCCCGGGCCAGGAACCCGCGGTCGGTGGCCACCGAGTTCCCGCAGAGCGGGGTCTTCCCGGCCTCCGGGGCGTGCTCGCGGATGTAGTCGAGCACCAGCCGCTCGGCCTCGGCCAGCGTCATCCCGTCGGCCAGCTCGTCGAGCAGGCCGGAGGAGGTGTGCATCTCGCGGACCACCTCCGGCATGGTCGCGAGTGCCTCCTGGGGAGGGCGGATCACGACGTCCACGCCCTCGCCGAGGATGTTGAGCTCGGAGTCGGTGACCAGCGCGGCGACCTCGATCAGCGCATCGCGCTCGAGGTCCAGGCCGGTCATTTCACAGTCGATCCATACCAAACGGTCGTTCACATGAGCCACCCTACGGGGCATCCCCGCGGGCTGGGCAGTACCGGGGCCGCCCGCGGTGGCCGTCGGTGTCGCGGACTGCCGGAGCGGCGCGGGCCGGGGGGCTCCGTCCCCGGCCCGCGCCGCTCGCTCGTCCCGGCCGGCGCGGGCCGGGGACGGCTACGCCCCGGCCGGGGTGTCGGCCGCTGACGGCGCCTCGGGTGGCCGTGCGCCGCGCTGACCCTGGGCGGTCTCCTCCGCTGCGTCGCGCGCCGTCGACTCGCGCGTTGCTGCGGTGTCGCGTGCTGCCGTGTCGCGCGTCGCCTCCTGGCTCAGCAGGCGGTCCCGGGGCGGCACCTGGCCCGCCGCCGGGGTGCGCGGCGGCACGCCCGGTGTTGCGACACCTCGCCCGCCGGCCGGCTGGCCGTTGGGCTGACCACCCGTCAGACCGGCGCGGCCCGCCAGGCCGCGCAACCCGGCCGCTCCGGCGGGTCGGCCGGACGGGTCGGACCGCCCGGATGCCTCGGCCCGACTGGATGCCTCGGCCCGACCGGAGCGCTCCGGGGACGGCCGCTCGGCCCGGTGCCCGGAGCCGGTGCCCCGTGCGCTCGGTTGGGAGTGACCGTCCTCCGCCACCGCGTGCTCGACCGGCCGGGGCGGGCCGGCCGGACCGCGACGGGTGGCCGGGCCGGGCTGCGGCGGTACCAGCGGCCGGATCCGGTTCTTGCCCGGCGCGGGCAGCGGCGCGGGCTGGCCGGCGCCGCCGCCGGACCCACCCGACCCGTTCGTCGGTCCGGGGATCCCGGCGGCACCGCCGCCGACCGCCGCGCCGCCGTGGCCCCCGAACCCGCCGAAGCCGCCGACTCCGGACTGGCCCGTGGGCCCGCCGACCCCGACCGCACCCGCCGCTGCGGCGGACGCCGGTCCGGTCGCGACCCCGGCCGGGTTCAGCCCGCCGCCGAAGCCGACCGTCGCCGGGTTCGCCGCCCCGCCCGCCAGCCCGACGGCCCGCTCAGCCGACCCGCCCTGGCTGGGCACGCCGACCGCCGGACCCGGTCCCGGGCGGCGAGCCCGGTAGGTGGTCCGGTAGGCGGCGGGGGAGACCCCGAGCTGGCGCCGGAAGTGCCCGCGCAGCGCGACCGGCGAACGGAAGCCGCAGCGCCGTGCGACGTCGTCCACCGACAGCTCGGAGGTCTCCAGCAGCCGCTGCGCCTGCAGCACCCGCTGGGTGATCAGCCACTGCAGCGGCGCGCTGCCGGTGAGGGTGCGGAACCGCCGGTCGAAGGTGCGCCGGCTCATGTACGCACGGGCCGCCAGCACCTCGACGTCGAACTGCTGGTTGAGGTTCTCCAGCGCCCACGTCACCACCTCGGCGAGCGGATCGTTGCCGATCTCCTCCGGTAATGACTGGTCGATGTACTGCGCCTGACCGCCGCCGCTGCGGCGGTTGGGCACCACCAGGCGGCGGGCCAACGCGTTGGCGGCCTCGGCGCCGTGGTCGCTGCGGACCACGTGCAGGCACAGGTCGATCCCGGCGGCCGTCCCGGCGGAGGTGAGCACGTCGCCGTCGTCCACGAAGAGCTCGCGCGGGTCGACGTGCACCCGCGGGTAGCGCTTGGCGAGGGTCGGGGCGTACATCCAGTGGGTGGTCGCCGGGCGCCCGTCCAGCAACCCCGCGGCGGCGAGCACGAAGGCGCCGGTGCACAGGCCGATGATCCGCGCGCCCTCATGGTGGGCCTTGCGCAGCGCGGCGATCGCCTCGACCGGCGGCGGCTGGGAGATCGAGCGCCAGGCCGGGACCACGATGGTGCCCGCCCGGGCGAGCGCCTCCAGGCCGAACGGGGCGGTCAGCGTCACGCCACCAGTGGTGGACAGCGGGCCGTCCTCGCCCGCGCAGACCAGCAGGCGGTAGCGCGGCACTCCCGCGTCCTGGCGGTCCACGCCGAAGACCGAGAGCGGGATCGAGCTCTCGAAGATCGGCGCGCCACTGAAGATCAGCACGGCCACCGTCTCGCGCCGACGCCGTCCCGCGAGCTTGCGCGGTGCCGTGCTCACCGCCGGGCCGCCCACGCCACCCATCCCGCTGTTTCCCGCGGAAACACCGGGATTGCCCGGACCCGAACCACTGCTGTGGCCACCCACGTTGACGGCCTGTCCGGCCGAGCTGATGGGGTGTCCGCTCGTGCTGCCGGCCGGTCCACTCTGGTCGACGGGTCCGCCTTGCCCGCTCAATCCGCTCAGTCCACTCGGCCCGCTCGGCTGGGTGAAGAAGGGGGACGGGGTGCCGGCCGAGGGGCCGAAGGGGCGGGCGGTGGGCTTCGAAGGAGCAGGACTCGAACCGGCGGTGGGGGTCGGCGGGGTGAGCGGGGACGCGGTTCTCGGGATACGACCTACCCGGCCGGCCGGGGACTGGCCGCTGTCAGGACCTGTCTCGCTCCTGCTCACCCTGTTCAAGGCGCCCAAGCCCCCTCGGTGGTGTGGTGTGGTGATGCGGCCCTGCGCAACAAGATCGAATCTACTGGGTGGACCGTTGCCGTTGTGACAAGTTCACCATCCGACGCTATGTCGACATGGCAATTTGGCGTGATGCATTCGATCACGAAGCGTGGCACCCGTCGACCCCTCTGGGAAGGGGGCAGGTGGGTCGATGGCTGGTTGCTGTACGGCGGATCCGCTGTGCTGACGGATCGTCGGGCTCTCGGAGGCCGGTGGCCTGGAGGTATCACGAGCTGTCGCGTGGTCGGCCGAAACTGACTGAAAACAGGTGTTGCGGAGCCGGGCGTGCGCCGCCCGCGTGCGCCTGGCGCACCGGGCCTGAGCGCCCCGACCGCCCGGTGCCGGCCGACGGCCGTCCCCGCGGCTGGGTGGGTGACCCGCCGGAGGCGGCGCGGGTGAGGTTGGAGCCGGCTCGAACAGGCCATGCCGCCTCGGCCCTACCGGTCCCGGCGCTGACTTTCGCGACGACTGATCGCGCGGCCAACAATCTCTGTATTCAAACTTATGATCACAGAAATCGTGACCGAAGAAGCAGGATTGCCCTTTTCTGTCTCGCGTCTCGGGTTGTGCCTCGCCGCGCATTGGTCACAGTCGGAGCAGCCGCCCCGACTGCCCATTCGGCCACGCCATCGGTGTGGCGGCTCCGGCCGGCCGTGACCGTTGCCCGCCTCCACACTTGAACGACCTTCCCACCCCTCGCGGACGTGATTTTCCATCCACACTTGAACGGCCTCAACCGACCACGGCGGCCCGCTCGTTCGAAACCTCCCGCGCGGTCCCCAGCTGCGGGGTTTCGAGGCGCGGGGTCGTGAGGTACCGGCTCCCCGGGTGCGGGGTCCCGACTGTCCGCACCGCCGCCGGGCCGCTCAACTCCTGTTCCGCCAGGACCAGCGCGATGGCCTCGGGCAGACCTGGTGCGCAGAGCGTCGGCCGGTAACTCCGCTCCGACCAGCGACGTCCGTGCCGCAGCCAGACGCTCCGGATGCCCGCAAGGTCGGCTCCCGCGATGTCGGCCGGTCCGTGGTCGCCGATCACCCAGGCCTCGGCGGCCCAGGCGTCGGCGAGGCCGACCCCGCAGCGCTGCGCGGCGATCTCGAAGATCAGCGGGTCCGGCTTGGCGCAGCCGGCCTCCTCCGACACCACCCAGGCGTCCACCAGCGCGCCGAGCCCGGTGCGCCGGATCTTCTCCAGCTGCGGGCCGGTCCCGCCGTTGCTGACGATGGCGATGGTCCAGCCCGCCGTCCGTGCCGCCCGGAGCGCCTGCACGTGGGAATTCGGACAGCTGATATGAGAATTGATCCCCCGCCGGTAGTGCGCGACCAGCCCGTCCATGGACAGCTGCAGGCCGTACCGCCGCCGTGTCGCACTCAGCACCGTGTCCCGCGGGACGTAGCCGCCTCCGTCGAGCAGGCAGAGCCAGTCGAGGTCGCCTGGTGGCAGTCCGTACTCGCTGAGCAGCCCGGCAGCCCAGGCGCGGAAGGCGGCATCGCGTGGGAGCAGGGTGTTGTCGAGGTCGAGCAGGAGTAGCGGCATGCGGTGCATGCTGCCAGTGCCGACGGGGTGGAGGAAGCGTGCCTGCCTCGCGATCGTCCGGCTGCGGTCCGGGTACGGTCCTGCCGCGTTGCGGTCGCCTTCCTGTCTGCGGCGCCGTTCTGCTCCAGCTGTCGTCCCACGGCTGCCTCTGGTGTCACAGGAGTCCTATGGAGCCCCACGGGTATCTGAACTTCGCGAGTCCGGTGTGTGGCCGACCTGTTGCATCGACAGACTCCGTCAGGCAAGCTCCAGGGAACCGCGAGCAGGCGGGGCGTGATCTCGCCGTTACGGGGCGCGCACCGATAACCTCGCGCCGCCGCCATTAGCGGGATCGTTGTCGTACTTAGCCGCAAAGGCTGGGCGGCTGCGTCCGCCCGTCGTACTCTGAAAGGAACAGGTCACTTACGGTGCTGCTCGGCCTCAACCGACTACGTGCCAATGAATGGCCTGCCGCCTGGGCAGCGCTGTCCTTCCTGTCGGCCCATCTCACTCGAAGAGTCGCGATTCATGGCCGGTTTTGAGTCTCCCCGATCCACGGACCCGTTCCGCATTCCCGGCGCCGCGGATTTCTCCGCCACGGATTCGCAGCCCGATTCCGAGCGGTCCCAGCAAGCAGGGCATGAATCGCGGTCGCCGCGATCACCGCAGTCAGTTACCGGCGGCGCAAAGGTGCGCCGGGGTTGGCCCAAGCCACGGCAGCGTCGCGAGGAGTCGGCAGCCGCTGCGGCGGGCGATTCGGATGGTGCCGGCACCGCAGCAGGTGCCGGCAAGGATGGTGGAGGCGACGTGAAGTCCCGGCACTCCAAGCAGCCTGCCTCGCTCGGCGACCAGGCTCCCGGCGTCCAGCCCGATGCGGTCCGGTCGTGTGACCCGGCGTTCCAGCATGGCGTGGTGGTCGGCTTCGACGGTTCGCTGTCCAGTGAACGGGCGCTCGCCTACGCGGTGGGCATGGCCCGCCGCTCCCGGTGCGGCCTGGTCATCGTGCACGTGGCCAACCGTCTGCCCGCGACGGTCTGGGCGGGCTGTGAACCCCCCGTCTTCGTCGACATGCCCGACCACCGCAGCGAGATCATGGGCCTGGAACTGGCCTGCGCGGACTTCCTCGCCGGGGTCCCGTGGATCCTGATCGAGCGCGGGGGCGACATCTGCCACGAGATCGAGGAGGTCGGCAAGGAGTACGCCGCCGACGCGATCGTGGTCGGCACCACACGCGGCCTGCTCGGGCGCCTCTTCGGCTCGGTGGCCGGCCGGCTCGCCCGCCGGGCCAACCGCCCGGTGATCGTGATCCCCTGAAGCAGGGTCAACTGAAGCAGGGTCAACTGGAGCACGGTCGACTGGGGTGGAGACCAGGTTCGAGGTAGGCGCGGCCGTGGGCGAATGCGGCGGGCAGAACATTCGAACGGCGGTCATTCGAAGCACATGGGATGCGGCGGCCTCGGCGCCGCCGTTACACCGGGTGTGCCGCCAGGCGCTGTTGGTCCTCGACCCTGGCCGTTCCGGCTACGCCGCTCTCTCTGGGCGCAGCCGTCACCCTGGCGCCCTCGGCATCCTCGATCCGCCGACGACGGGCACGGTGGCCGACCCCTTAACTCCTGGGTGCCGCACCGGACTACGGCGGACCGGCCAATGGTTCCTCCGCCCACTCGCCAGCGCAGTACGCCATCGCAGGAGAGCAGACCACGACGGCTCCGGCCCAAGCCCAAGCCAAGCCCCCGCCGGCCCCGCCGTCCTGTCAGCCTCAGGGGCCCCGCCAGCAACGGGACATCCCGGGCCCCTCGGTTCTCCGGCGGGCCGATGTCTCCAAGTCGACTCTGACATTGAGTCAACTTCTCAAAAGACCAGCCGATATTCAGCCAATCTGCATCCGTCTTCTATCTTTCCCATTTCCGCCACCTACTTCATCGCCTTCTCCGCCCGCTCGCGGTCCTCGCGCTTGCGCGCGGCATCGTTCCACGACGCGAGGCGCCAGAGTCGGTGCTCGCCCTGGTCAGTTCCCGGGTGTAGTCGCCGGTTCCGAGTCGCCTGCCTGAGGACTCCACCGGGCCTCGGCCGCACTACCCGACGCTGACGGACAGTCAGTCACTGCACCCCTGGCGCCCAGTCGAGCCCACAACCAACGGCACCTCGCCAGCGGATCGTCAGGACAACGCCGCGCCAGCCCATGCCCCAGCCGCCGACCAGCGCGGGCGGAGGACAACGGCAGCTCGGCCACTGGAGACGCAGAACCCACTACCGGTGCCAAGCCGGCCGCTGATCCCGGCGCGGTGTCAGTGGTGACCCGGCAGCCGCTGCGGCGGGCCCACGCGGCTCCCTGTCACGCCTCACCAGCGTGGACACGGGCACGGAGGCATCATGCGCCGGCGATCGATGCCAGCACGCCCCTGGAGTCTGGCCCGCTCCTCGCATACACCCACTCATACGAGGGGGCGCCCAATCCACCGGCGCAAGCGCTCGCCCCTGCAGCGATCCTCGGTCTCTCTTCACACATCGCACCGCCCAGCTGTACGCCCGGGGCCTCGCGCCGCACGCTGCTCAGCCGCCCTACCCGAAGCGCTATCCGTGGCTCTGGTCGCCAGGAGCAACGCACCGACTCCCGTGGCACGTTGGGCTCACTCCCGGGGCATGGTGGGCTCACGCCCGGGCTTCCACACGTTGGTGACATCAATACCCGCGCTGGCCGGCCTCAGCTCCCGCCCAGCGGCGTCCGCCCTGGCCTTGACCGACCTTGATCGGCCTTGACCGGATGGAGAGCGTGCGGCTGGTGGAGAGGCCTCGCCCAAATTGCCCTCTGCCAGGGCGCTCTGGCAGAGAACAGCTCGGGGCGGCGACCGTCCACCATCTCTCGTGTCTTCGCCAGCAGTTGAGTGACGACAGTCAGGAAGTCATGCCCAACTCCCGCGCGATCAGCATCCGCTGGACCTCGGAGGTGCCCTCCCCGATCTCCAGGATCTTGCTGTCGCGCCAGAAACGGGCGACGGGGTACTCGTTCATGAAGCCGTAGCCGCCGTGGATCTGGGTGGCCTCGCGGGCGTTGTCGACCGCGGCTTCGGAGGAGTAGAGCTTCGCGATGGCGGCCTCCTTCTTGAAGGGTTCGGCGAGCAGCAGCCGGGAGGCCGCGTCCCGCCAGGCGAGGCGTGAGAGGTGCGCGCGCATCTCCATGTCGGAGATCTTGAACTGGATGGCCTGGTTGGCCCCGATCGGGCGCCCGAAGGCGCGCCGGGTGGCTGCGTACTGGAGTGACTGGTCAACGCAGCCCTGGGCCAGACCGGTGGACAGGGCCGCGATGGCGATGCGGCCCTCGTCGAGGATCCGCAGGAACTGGGCGAAGCCGCGGCCGCGCTGGCCGAGCAGGTTGGCTTCGGGAACTCGGCAGTCGGTGAAGGACAGTTCGCGGGTGTCGGAGGCGTTCCACCCGACCTTGGAGTACTTCTTCGACACCTGGAACCCGGGGGTGCCGACAGGCACGATGATGGACGAGATCTCCCGCTTCGACGAGCCTTCTCCCCCGTCTTCACTCGAACGAGCGATCGGTTCGGTCAGTGCGGTGACGGTGACCAGACCGGTGATGTCGGTGCCGGAGTTGGTGATGAAGCACTTCGTGCCGTTGATCACCCACTCGCGGGTGGTCTCGTCGAACCGGGCGGTGGTCCGGGTGGCACCGGCGTCCGAGCCGCCCTCGGGCTCGGTCAGGCCGAAAGCCCCGAGCATCTCACCGGAGGCGAGCCGGGGCAGCCACTCCCGCTTCTGCTCCTCGGTGCCGAAGCGGAAGATCGGCATCGCGCCGAGCGACACGCCGGCCTCCAGGGTGATGGCCACCGAGGAGTCCACCCGGGCGAGTTCCTCCAGCGCGAGGCAGAGCGCGAAGTAGTCGCCGCCCATGCCGCCGTACTCCTCCGGGAACGGCAGGCCGAACAGGCCCATCCGTCCCATCTCCTTGACGATCTCGTACGGGAACTCCTCCCGCTCGTAGAACTCGCCGATCGTCGGGGCGACCACGTCGTTGGCGAACTCGGCGACCGTGCGGCGCAGTTCCTCGTACTCGGAATCCAGGCGGTGGTCGAGCATCTGATCCTCCAGTGGTTCGCCCGGGCGAGTGATCCGGGCGCAGAGTGGTGCGGATGGCAGTACGGAGGCGACCGGCGCATGCGGGTGGCGCGCACCGGTTCGCGGTTGCAGGGCGCGCCGACCGTGTGCTGTCAGCGCTCTCCTGTGATGACGATCGATCAGTTCGACGTGGCATCGTCATTCCAGTGATGCCAATCGGTCCGGTCACCGGGTAGCGGCGGTACTCCCGGTCGGGCCTACCAGCGCCTGCACCGCGCGGGACGGGCTGGGACGGCCGAGCTTCCCGGCCAGCCAGGCACTGGTCGCCGCCAGCGCGGCGAGATCCACGCCGGTCTCGATGCCCAGGCCGTGCAGCATCCAGACCAGGTCCTCGGTGGCGAGGTTGCCGGTGGCACTCTTCGCGTAGGGGCAGCCGCCGAGTCCGCCGGCGGAGGAGTCGACGACGGTCACCCCGTGGCGCAGCGCGGTGAGCGTGTTGGACAGTGCCTGTCCGTAGGTGTCGTGGAAGTGGACGGCGAGCTGTCCCACTGGCACCCCGGCCCGCTCGAACGCGGCGAGCAGTCCGGCCACCTGGCCCGGCGTCGCGACGCCGATGGTGTCCCCGAGGCTCAACTCCGCGCAGCCCAACTCGATCAGCCGCAGTCCGGCCTCGACGACCTGCTCGGGCGCGACCGGGCCCTCCCACGGGTCGCCGAAGCACATCGAGAGGTAGCCGCGCACGGTCAGGCCCTGCTCGGTCGCCCGCCCGACCACCGGACGGAACATCTCCAGCACCTCGGCCACCGAGCGGTTGAGGTTGCGCTGGGCGAACGTCTCGGTGGCGCTGGCGAAGACGGCGATCTCGTCGGCGCCGTGCGCGAGCGCGCGGTCCAGGCCGCGCTCGTTGGGGACCAGCACCGGGAGCCGGAGCCCGGGGTACTGCCCGCGAAGCTCGGCCAGTTGGGGCATCAACTGCTCGGCGTCGGCCAACTGGGGGACCCACTTGGGGTGCACGAAGCTGGTCGCCTCGACGGTCCGCAACCCGGCGGCGGCGAGCCGCGCGATGAACTCGGCCTTCACCTCGACCGGGACCAGCGCGCTCTCGTTCTGCAGCCCGTCGCGGGCACCTACCTCGTGGATCCGCACCCGCGCCGGCAACGTCGGATCCCTGACCACGTCGGGCAGACCCAGCTCCAGGACCCCGGGCTCGTGGGCCGGGGCCCGGCCGCTGTCCGTCAGCGGTGCGGCCGCAGCGCTCGCGGCAGTCGCACCGCTCGAACCGCTCGAACCGCTCGCGGTAGTCGCACCGCTCGCACGGTCGCTGCCGCTCGCGTCGCGCATGTCGTGGACCTTGCTCGAGCTCTGATCGGTCGTCATGAAGGCACCTCCGCAGTGTCGTCGGCGGCGGCCGTTTCCTCCGGAAGGACGACCGCGAGGAGCTGCTCCATCGCGACGGTGCTGCCCGCGCTGGCATGCAGCTCGCTGACCACGCCGTCATGCGGCGCGGAGATCACGTGTTCCATCTTCATGGCCTCCAGCACCAGGAGCGGCTGGCCGCGCCGGACCAGGTCGCCGACTGCGGCCTTGACCACGGTGACCGTGCCCGGCATCGGCGCGGTGAGCGCGCCGTGGTGGGCACCGCCGACCGAACTGCGGTCGGTCACCGGGTCGTAGGGGTGCACCGCCCAGCTGTCACCGTCGATCCCGAGCCAGAGCACCGGTCCGCCGCCGGGAGCCGCCGGTGAGTTGTCAGTGGCGTGTGCGAACGTGATGCGCAGGCCGTCGAGTGTGAGGGCGAGATCGGTGGCGCCGACCGCGGCGCGGGCCCGACGGATCGGACCTTCACCCAGACGGACCAGCAGATCAGAGGAGACCGTTGACGGATTGTCAGTCGCCTCAATTACGGTGTCAGCACTGACCGGTCGTACCAGAACCGACACCGGGTCCTGCCCGGCGACCCGGAGCCGGTGAGTCGTCCAAGCCGGTTCGCCGGACAGCCGCCAACCAGAAGGGAGCGCGAAGGGATCGGTCCAGCCGTCGGAGGCGGCGGCGGGAACGAGCCAGTGGTGCCGCACGAGTGCCGCGGCGATCAGCACCGCATCCGGTGCCGCAGGCGCGGGCGTGAGCCCGTGGCCGGAGGCGGCGGCATCAGAGGCGGAAGCCACCGAGTCCGCTGAGTCCACCGACTGCTTCGGGCTCCCGAGTCCAGAGTCCTGCACGGAGTTGTGGCGGCCCTGGTCGGCCAGCAGTTCGGGGTGCTGCTGGACGGCCCGCTCGACCAGACCGGTGTCGAGTCGACCGGCCACCACATCAGGGTGAGCGAGCAGCCGGCGCAGGAAGCCGGCGTTGGTGGTCACACCCAGCAGCTTGGTGTCCGCGAGCGCGTTGCGCAGTCGCAGCAGCGCCGTCTCGCGGTCCGGGCCATAGGCGATGACCTTGCCGAGCATCGGGTCGTAGGCGCTGGTGACCTCGGTGCCCGCAGTGAGGCCGGAGTCCACCCGGATGCCCTCGCCGTACGGCTCGTTCAGTACCAGGATCCGACCGCCGGTCGGCAGGAAGTCCCGTGCGGGGTCTTCCGCGCAGATCCGGGCCTCGATGGCGTGACCGAGAAAGGAGATGTCCGTCTGGGCGAACGACAACGACTCACCTGCGGCGACCCGCAGTTGCCACTCGACCAGGTCGAGCCGCTCGGCGGCCGGTGCCCAGCCGGCGGACGGCCCGTCCGCGGTCGAGCGGGTGACCGCGACCGCCAACTCGGTTACCGGGTGCTCCACCTGGAGACGGGTGTTCATCTCCATGAAGAAGAACTCGCGTACGCCGGCCGCGCCCTGACCGAACCCAGCAGGTTCGCCGGACCCTGCGGCCTGGCCGGTGCCCGCAGCCTGCCCGGTGCCTGCAGACACCTGGTCCGGGTCGTCGCCGGGCACGATGAACTCCACCGTGCCGGCGCCGGTGTAGCCGCAGGCCTCGGCGGCCCGGACGGCGGCGGCCCCCATCGCCGCCCTGGTCCGCTCGTCCAACAGAACGGAGGGAGCCTCTTCGATCAGCTTCTGATGACGGCGTTGCAGACTGCACTCCCGCTCGCCGAGGTGCACCGTGGTCCCGTGGGCGTCCGCGAGCACCTGCACCTCGATGTGCCGGGGGCGGTCCACCCAGCGCTCCAGCAACAGGGTGTCGTCACCGAAGGCGGTGCGGGCCACCCGGCGGGCCGCGGCCAGCTCGGTGGGCAGCTCGGCGGGGTCGCGGACCAGCCGCATCCCCTTGCCGCCACCACCGGCCGACGGCTTGATCAGCACTGGGTAGCCGATCTCCTCGGCCGCGTGGATCAGATCCTCGTCGCTCGTCGCCCCGGCGCGGCTGCCGGGCACCACGGGGACGCCGACCACGCGGACGGCTTCCTTGGCGTTGATCTTGTCGCCCATCAGCTCGACCGCCTCGGCGGGCGGGCCGATGAAGACCAGGCCGGCTTCGGCGCAGGCACGCGCGAAGCCGGGGTTCTCGGCAAGGAAGCCGTAGCCGGGGTGGATGGCCTGGGCGCCGGTGCGCAGCGCTGCGGCGATGATCTGATCGCCTCTGAGGTAGGTCTCGGTGGCGCTGCTGTCGCTGCGGTCGGCCGGTCCGAGCCGTACGGCGGTGTCGGCCTCGCGGACGTGCCTGGCATCGGCGTCGGCGTCACTGTAGACGGCGACCGACCGGATGCTGAGCCGCCGCAGTGTGCGGATCACCCGCACGGCGATCTCGCCGCGGTTGGCGACCAGGACGGTGTCGAACATGGGAGGCGTTCCTCCGTGACGAGGGAGTGGTGCGACAGAGACGATCTGAAGGATCAAGAGGACCAGGAGGCGGTGTCGGTCGAGGGCCGGCGGCCCTCGACCGTGTCACGCGCGAACCGGCTCACGGCCGGGCCCACAACGGGGGCTCACAACGCAGGCCCACAACTGGCGGACAACGGGCTCACCTCCGGCCTACATCCGGAACACGCCGTACGGTGCCGGCGGCGCGAGCGGGGCGTTGGCACACGCGGTCAGCGCGAGGCCGACCACTGTCCGGGTGTCCATGGGGTCGATCACGCCGTCGTCCCAGAGCCGAGCGGTGGCGTAGTACGCGTTGCCCTGACGCTCGTACTGCTCGCGGACGGGGCGCTTGAACTCCTCCTCCGCCGCGGTGGCCCACTCCTCGCCGCGCGCCTCGAACTGGTCGCGGCGGACGGTGGCGAGGACGGAGGCGGCCTGCTCGCCGCCCATCACCGAGATCTTGGCGCCCGGCCACATCCACAGGAAGCGAGGTGAGTAGGCCCGGCCGCACATCGAGTAGTTGCCGGCTCCGTACGAGCCGCCGATCACCACGGTCAGCTTCGGCACCCGGGTGCAGGCGACCGCCGTCACCATCTTCGCGCCGTGCTTGGCGATGCCGCCCGCCTCGTACTGCCGGCCGACCATGAAGCCGGTGATGTTCTGCAGGAAGAGCAACGGGATACCGCGCTGGTCGCACAGCTCGATGAAGTGCGCGCCCTTGAGCGCGGACTCGGCGAAGAGCACGCCGTTGTTGGCGACGATGCCGACCGGGTGCCCGTGGATCCGGGCGAACCCGGTGACCAGCGTGGCGCCGTACTCGGCCTTGAACTCGGCGAAGCGGCTGCCGTCGACCAGCCGGGCGATCACCTCGCGGACGTCGTACGGGGTGCGCGGGTCCACCGGGACCGCCCCGTACAGCTCGGCCGGGTCGACCGCGGGCGGCTCGACGGGGGCGAGCGGCCACGGCTGGGCCGAGCGCGGGCCGAGGCCGGCCACGATGGTGCGCACGATGTCGAGGGCGTGCGCATCGTCCTCGGCCAGATGGTCCGTCACCCCGGAGGTGCGGGAGTGCAGTTCGCCGCCACCGAGCTCCTCGGCGGTGACCACCTCACCGGTCGCCGCCTTCACCAGCGGCGGACCGCCCAGGAAGATGGTGCCCTGGTTGCGGACGATCACCGCCTGGTCGCTCATCGCCGGGACGTAGGCGCCGCCCGCCGTGCACGAGCCGAGCACGGCGGCGATCTGCGGGATCCCGGCGCCGGAGAGCCGGGCCTGGTTGTAGAAGATCCGGCCGAAGTGGTCGCGGTCGGGGAACACCTCGTCCTGCATCGGCAGGAACGCACCGCCCGAGTCCACCAGGTACACGCAGGGCAGCCGGTTCTCCAGGGCCACCTCCTGCGCCCGCAGGTGCTTCTTCACCGTCATCGGGTAGTAGGTGCCGCCCTTGACGGTGGCGTCGTTGGCGACCACCACCACCTCGCGGCCGGCCACCCGGCCGATCCCGGCGATCACTCCGGCCGCCGGGGCCGCGCCGTCGTAGAGACCGTCGGCGGCCAGCGGGCAGAGCTCCAGGAACGGCGAGCCCGGGTCGAGCAGGGTGTCCACCCGATCGCGGGGGAGCAGCTTGCCGCGCGCGGTGTGCCGCTCGCGGGCCTTGGCGCCACCGCCGAGCGCGGCGGTGTTCAGCTTGGCGCGCAGCTCCGCGACCAGGGCCTGGTGCGCCTCGGTGTTCGACCGGAAGACGGCGGAACCGGAGTCGACCGCAGAGCGCAGCCGGGGCGCCGGGGCCGCCGTGGCGGCGGCCGACACGGGTCGACCGCCAGCGGCGCCCGACAGCGGGCCGGGCCACGAGCCGGCCGGCGGACCGAACGGTGCGGAACCGGCCGCACCTGCGCCGGTCGCGGCTGCTCCCGTGGTGCCGGCGGCCTCCCATGGGTGCTGGGGGGTGAAGCCGGGGGTCGACAGGGCCATTCCAAGAGCTCCTTGCTCCAGGAACCAGCGGTCGCGGCGGCCGGTAGGCCCGACGCCCGCAGGTTAATGGTGGTTAACTCCTGCGGTCAGGTTAACCACCGATAACCGCCCTGTCTACGATGGGATTCATGTCGAACGTTCCTGCCGCCCCCGCGACCCCCCGCCGCGACCAGATCCGCCGGGAAGCGGCTCGGCTCTTCGCCGCGCGCGGATTCCTGGGCGTCGGAGTGGACGAGATCGGCAAGGCGGTGGGCATCAGCGGCCCCGGGCTCTACCGGCACTTCTCCGGCAAGGACGCCATGCTCGCCGACCTGCTGGTCGGGATCAGCGAGCGGCTGCTGGACGAGGGTCGCCGCCGGGCCGGGACGGCGGGCGGACCGCAGGCCGCGCTCGACGCGTTGATCAGCGGGCATGTCGACTTCGCGCTGGACGACCCCGACCTGATCACGCTGCACGATCGCGAGCTGCTCCACCTCAAGGAGGAGGACCGCCGCCGGGTCCGCCGGCTGCAGCGCGGTTACGTCGAGCTCTGGGTGGAAGTCGTCCGGGCCGCGTTTCCCGAGCTGGCCGAGACCGAGGCCGAGTCGGCTGCGCGGGCGGCCGTGCACGCGGTGTTCGGGCTGCTCAACTCCACTCCGCACAGCATCGGCCTGCGCTCGACCGGCCCGGGGAAGTCGACCGGCGACCGGGCGGTCCTGCTGCCGCGCCCGGAGATGGCGGCCCTGCTGCACCGGCTGGCCCACGGCGCCTTCACGGCGGCCGCGGACGGCTGGGCGCCGGCGCAGGCCTAGGGCCTGCCCGGCAAGATCCGCCGGACAGGCCTTGGCGGAAGCGGCGGCCCGGCCCGTGCCCAGCCGCTGGTCCTACGCCTCCCTCCCCGCCATCGCCTGCGCCCCTCGCCCGGTGCCGGCGTGTGCGCGAGCGCGGCCTACCCGATGAGACGTAGGACGAGCGCCCCCGTCTCATCCGCCGTACGACCGGTGCGCCCCCGGCCTCCGATGTTGCAGCCTGAAGGGGAAGGAAAAACGACCGCAGGCTGTTGATTCGTGCCAGGTCAGTCAGTTGGCAGTGCCGGTACGTCGTGGACGACCGCCTCACGAAATGGTTAGTATCCCTAAATATGCCTGAGACTCACGGCTCCACCAGGGAGATACCCGCGGCGAACGTCGCCACCCCCGCGAGGCCCGGGTCCACCGCGACCCTCACCGCACCCAATCCCCCAGCGTCGGGCACCTCGGACAGCGCCGACGCTGCCGCCACCGTGGCCGAGACCGGCTGGCTGCGCCGGCTGTCCGGTTACTGCTGGCGCTACCGGCGCAACTTCCTGCTCTCCTTCGGCGCCTCACTCGGTGGCATGGCGGTCACCGCGCTCGTTCCGCTGGTCACCAAGCTGATCATCGACGACGTGATCACCACCCACACCCGCGCCCTCATGCCGTGGGCGGTCACGCTCATCCTCGGCGCCGTCCTGGTCTTCGGCTTCACCCAGATCCGCCGATACACCGCCGGCCAGCTCGCCCTCGACGTCCAGCAGGATCTGCGCGCCGACCTGTTCCATTCGCTCACCCGCCTCGACGGGGCGAAGCTGGACCGCCTCGACACCGGCCAGGTGGTCAGCCGCGCCACCTCCGACCTCCAGCTGGTGCACGGCCTGCTCTCGATGCTGCCGATGATGACCGGCAACCTGCTGCTCTTCGCGATGTCGATCGCCGTGATGCTCTGGCTCTCGCTGCCGCTGACCGTGATCGCACTGGTGATGGGCCCGGTGCTGTGGTGGATCGCGACGCTGAGCCGCAAGCGGCTCTTCCCCGCGACCTGGGTCGCCCAGCAGGAGGCCGCGGCGGTGGCCGGCGTGGTCGACGCGGCGATCGGCGGCGTGCGGGTGGTCAAGGGCTTCGGCCAGGAGGCCCAGGAGCTCGACAAGCTGGAGGAGGCCTCGCGGACCCTGTACGGCGCGCGGCTGCGCGCGATCCGGCTCAACAGCCGCTTCACCCCGGCCCTGCAGGCGATCCCCGCGCTCGGGCAGGTCGCGGTGCTGGCGCTCGGCGGCTGGCTGGCCGTGGACGGCCAGGTCACCCTCGGCACCTTCGTCGCCTTCTCCACCTACGTGGCCCAGATGACCGGCCCGGTCCGCATGCTGACCATGGTGCTGACGGTCGGCCAGCAGGCCCGCGCCGGTGTCGAGCGGGTCTTCGAGCTGATCGACGAGCGACCGGAGGTGACCGAGGTGCCCGGCGCCGGCCCGCTGCGGCCGGTCGCGGGCGCCCCGGCCCTGGAGTTCGAGCAGGTCGAGTTCCACTACCCGGATCAGGACCGGGACCGGGCCCAGACCTCGACGAACGCCGAGGCCCCCACCGCCGGGACCAGCGCCCATCCCGCTCAAGCCCCCGCCCCCGTACTGCACGGCCTCGACCTCCAGGTCGCCCCGGGCGAGACGTTGGCGCTGGTCGGTACGTCCGGCTCGGGCAAGTCCACGCTCGCGCAGCTGATCCCCAGGTTCTACGACCCGACCGCCGGCACCATCCGGCTCTACGGCCAGGACCTGCGCGAGGTCACCGTCGACTCGATCCGCGCCCTGGTCGGCATCGTGCCCGAGGACAGCTTCCTCTTCTCCGACACGGTGCGCTCCAACATCGCCTACGGGCGCCCGGCCGCCACCGAGCAGGAGGTCGAGGCGGCCGCCCGCGCGGCCCAGGCCGACGGGTTCATCCGCGACCTGCCGCACGGCTACGAGACCAAGGTGGGGGAGCAGGGCCTGACCCTCTCGGGCGGCCAGCGCCAGCGGATCGCGCTGGCCCGCGCCATCCTCGCCGACCCGCAGGTGCTGCTGCTCGACGACGCGACCTCGGCGGTCGACCCGCAGATCGAGGCCGAGATCCACGAGGCGCTGCGCACCGTGATGGTCGGCCGGACCACCGTGCTGATCGCCCACCGCCGCTCCACCCTGCAACTCGCGGACCGGATCGCCGTGCTCGATCACGGCCGGCTGCTCGACCTCGGTACCCACGACGAGTTGGTGGCCCGCTGTCGCCAGTACCGCGCGCTGATCACCGACCCGGAGGCGCTGGCCGGCCACACAGCGGCCGCCGAGCCGGGCGGTCCGACCATCCCAACCACCTCAGCCATCCCCACCACCCAGCAGAGCCCGACCCCGGCCGCCTCCCCCGCGCCCACCCGCCGAACCGCCGCCCGCCCCGCCACCGGCCGCGCCGCGGACCCCGCGCTGCTCGCCCAGGTCGCGGCGCTCGGCCCGGCCACCGACATTCCGGACGTCCCGCTCGCCGCAGCGGCGGCCGGCGACCCGGACTTCTCGCTCGGGCGCCTGCTCAAGCCCTTCCGCGGCTTCCTGGCGCTGGCCTTCCTGCTGCTCGCACTGGACGCGGCGGCCGGCCTGGTGGTCCCGATCCTGATCCGGCACGGCATCGACGACGGTGTCTCCAAGGGCGTGATGGCCGGCATCACCGTGGCCTCGCTGCTCGCGCTGCTGGTGGTCCTGCTCGACTGGCTGGTGCAGAGTGCCGAGACCAAGGTCAGCGGCCGCACCGGCGAGCGGGTGCTCTACACGCTGCGGCTGAAGATCTTCGCCCACCTCAACCGGCTCGGCCTGGACTACTACGAGCGCGAGCTGTCCGGCCGGATCATGACCCGGATGACCACCGACGTCGACGCGCTGTCCAGCTTCCTGCAGACCGGCGTGGTCACTTCGGTGGTCAGCCTGCTGACCTTCTTCGGCATCTTCGCGGCACTGCTGATCATCGATGTCGGCCTGGGGCTGACGGTCTTCACCGTGCTCCCGCTGCTGGCCGTGGCCACCGTGGTGTTCCGCCGGAAGTCGGTACGGCAGTACGAGGCCTCGCGCGAGCTGATCAGCACGGTCAACGCGGACCTGCAGGAGAACGTCGCGGGGATGCGGATCGTCCAGGCGTTCCGTCGCGAGGACGACACCAGGGCGCGCTTCGTCCAGCGGGGCCGTGCCTACCGCGACGCTCGCGCCCGGGCGCAGCTGTACATATCGCTCTACTTCCCGTTCGTCCAGTTCCTCTCCAGCGTCGCCGCTGCCCTGGTGCTGATCTCCGGCGCCTCCCGGGTGAACGCCGGCACGCTCACGGTCGGTGCGCTGGTCGCCTACCTGCTGTACATCGACCTGTTCTTCGCTCCGGTGAACCAGCTGTCACAGATCTTCGACGGTTACCAGCAGGCGGCCGTGGGCCTGGGCCGGATCCGTCAGCTGCTGCGGACCCCGACCAGCACTCCCGAGGCCGCCGACCCGGTGCCGGCCGAGCGGCTGCGCGGCGAGATCCACTTCGACGGCGTCGGCTTCGCCTACAACGGCGGCGGCGAGGACAGCCCCGAGGTGCTCAGCGGCATCGACCTGCGGATCCCGGCCGGCCAGACGGTGGCGCTGGTCGGTGAGACCGGCGCCGGCAAGTCCACCCTGGTCAAGCTGGTCGCCCGGTTCTACGACGCGACCGCCGGCACGGTGCGTATCGACGGCACCGACGTGACCCGCTACCGCCTGGCGGACTACCGTCACCGGCTCGGTGTGGTGCCGCAGGAGGCCTACCTGTTCGCCGGCACGGTCCGGGACGCGATCGCCTACGGCCGGCCCGAGGCGAGTGACGAGCAGGTCGAGGCAGCCGCCCGGGCGGTCGGCGCACACCAGATGATCACCACGCTGTCCGGTGGCTACCAGCACGAGGTGGCCGGCCGCGGCCGCAATCTGTCGGCGGGTCAGCGGCAGCTGATCGCGCTCGCCCGGGCCGAACTGGTGGACCCGGACATCCTGCTGCTCGACGAAGCCACCGCGGCCCTCGACCTGGCCACCGAGCTGGCCGTCAACCACGCCTCCGACCGGCTGCGCGACGGCCGCCCCGACCGCCCGGGTGGCCGCACCACCCTGGTCATCGCGCACCGGCTGACCACCGCGGAGCGCGCGGACCGGGTGGTCGTGCTGGACCACGGCAAGGTGGTGGAGGACGGTACCCACGCCGAGCTGCTCAAGGCTGACGGGGCGTACGCCCGGCTCTGGCGCGCGTTTGTCGCCGAGGGCCACCGTCGCGAGCCGGTCCCGGCGGAAGTGACGGGCTGAATCGACCGATCGGCCTAATCGACTTCCTGTGCAGCTCTCGCGTAAAGGGTCGTTCGAGGACGGACCGATTTCGAGCGTGAGCCAACTAGGTTGACTCAGGGCCATCGGGGCGCCACCTGGTACAGGGGTGGCGCCCCGAGCTGGTAGACAAGCGGGGCGACCGCGCGGACCGCGGTAACGCGACCTCCCCCCGTACCACCCTCAGGTCGAGAGGCCCTGCCCATGTCTTCGCGCGCCCGCGAGGCGGGGCGCAGCACTGCGCACCACACTCCACCCTCCTTCACCGGCCCCGCCGGTACTCCTGGCCCGGCCAGCACCCCCGATGCCCCCGGTCCTGCCGAGCAAGTCGCCACCGCCACGGTCAGCACCGTCGCCACGGTCACCGCCGCTGCCGCCATCGGTGCTGGCCGCACCCTCGCCATGACGCCGCACGTGCCACTGGTGCCGCTGGCCGCCCTGTTCACGGTCGGCTACCTGCCGGCCTGCCTGGTCCCCACCATCGCCACCCGCCTGATCGGCGACTTCGGCCTGACGGCCACTCAGGCCGGCTCGGTCGGCAGCGCGTTGCTGCTCGCCTCGGCCGCCGCCGGTATCGCCCTGGCCGGCCGCGTCGCCGCGATCGGCCCGGCCCGCCTGGCCCGCGCCGGACTGACCTTGCTCACCTGTGGATTCACCCTCGCCGCCGTCGCGCCCGACGGGGCGGTGCCGCTGCTGGTGGCCGGCTGCCTGCTCGGCGGCCTCGGCGCCGGAACGGCTTCCGCCGTGGCGGGAACGGGCGTGGCGGCCGCAGCCGATCCGCACCGCGCCTCGGTGCTCGCCCTGCTGGTCACCTCGGCCGTCGCGGCCGGCCTCTACCTGCTGCTGCCCCGGCTGGGCGATTCGCACGCCATGCCGTTCCTGGCGCTCGCGGCGCTCGGGCCGCTGGCCCGACCACTGCTGGCCTCGCTGCCCGGCAGCACGACGACCGGCCCCGCGCTCCAACCCGGACCGACCTCCGCACCCGCATCGGTACCCGCACCCCCACCCACTGCCGCCTGCGGGCTGCCGCACCGCGCCGCCGGTCTGCTGCTGGCCGCGACCACGGTGTTCTGGGCGGTCGCGCAGAACGCGCTCTGGGGCGTCAGCGGGCAGATCGGGTTGCACCAGGTCGGTTTCTCGGAGCGCGAGCTCGGTCTGGTCTTCGCGGTGGCCCTGGCCGGTGGGTTGTTCGGTGTCCTGGCCTCTGCGGCGCTCGGCAACCGGATCGGCCGGGCGCTGCCGCTCGGCCTCGGCACCGCGGCGATCGCGGGCTGCGTCGCGGTGAGCGCCGCCGCCCGCTCGGCGACGGGATTCGCCGGCGGCGAGGTGCTCTGGAACGCGCTGTACCCGCTCGTGTTGACGTACCTGATCGGGCTGGCGGCCGAGCTGGACCCGGCCGGGCGGTGGACCGTCCTGGTCGGCTCGGCCTCCGCCTTCGGCGTCGCGTGCGGGCCGCTGACCGGTGCGACGCTGCTCGTCGACCTCGGCTGCCCACGGCTGGCGGCGGTGCTCGGTGGCACGCTGCTGCTCACCGCCGGGCCGCTGGTGCTGCTGGCTCGCGCCTTCGGGACGCCGCCGGGCCCACCGGCCGCGGCGGTCCCGCTTCCCACCCCGCGCAGCCCCGATCCGTGCACGCCGGACCCGTGCACGACGGATCCGAGCACTCCCGAGCCGCGCCCGCCCGATCCGGTGGCGGCCAGTGCCGCGTGACGGACGGTCGGCCAAGGTGGCGCGAGCGTCGCCGGTCCGCCGGCGGGCGGCTCAGGTGGAGATCAACGAGGAGAGCAGCCCGGACACCTCCGTGCCGCGCGGCAGGTCGCTCACCTGCCCGTCCCCGACCTCGACCACCATCCACCCGCTGCCATCGGCGAGCAGCGCGAGGTCGGTGGTGACGAACCGGCAGCCCAGAGCGCGGACCAGCGAACGCACCTGGGTCAGGTCGGGGGCCGGGAACACCTCGGGGGTGTCGGGGTGCGGCCCGGTCAGCACGGGCTCGCCGTCCACCCACCAGACCCGCGCCTCGGCCGCCCGCCCGGGGATGGCGGCGGCCGTCGTCATCTTGGCCCCGGCCCCGCCTCTGGCGCGGGCGCCGACGCCGGTTCTGCTGCCGACCGCGTCCCGGACCCGCCCTCCACCGGTCGCCGCCGGCGCGGCGAAGGCGTGGAACCGCCGCAGCACCACACCGCCGGCCAGGAACTCGCCCTGCAACTCGACGAAGCGGTCCACCACCCGGGCCACCGCCGGCAGGTCGGCGAGGTCGGGGACGAAGCAGGCCTCGTGCCACTCGTCCTTGCGGGACTTCACATAGTCCTTGACGATGGCAGGTCCGTGCCCGCCCAACCGGGCCACCGCCTCGGCCAGTTCGGCCGGGCCGTGTTCGGCGGCCAGCCAGACGCTGTCCGGCGTGGCGCCCTCGAAGGTGCTGTACCAGCCGGGCAGTTCATGGGCGACGGCGTAGGCAGCCGCGCTGGTCAGCAGGTTGCAGCCGCGATCCGCGAGGGCGTCCACGAAGGCCGCGTACGCCGCGACCGGCAGCATCCAACCGCGATACCAGGCCGGACCGATCCTGGCGGGGACCCGGCGAACGGCCTCGGCGGGGTCCCCGGCGAGCAGCGCGTCGTGGTCGACCAACGCGGTCTCGCCGCCCAGCCCGCGGACCAGCTGGGCCTCGTAGGAGTAGTGCGGGTCGACGCGCCGGGGATTCAGCGGATCCTGCGGCAACAGGATGGTCGGGGCTGGCATGGGCCACAGGGTAGCGGCGGACCACGCTCCGGTCCGTGGCTTTGACCGCTCCGCGCGTCGGGCGCGCGCGGTCACCGGCGCGCTGAGGAGTGCGTCGGGAGCACGGAAGGGCGCGGCAGCGCGAGCGAGCGGCGGTGACTGCGCCGCTCGCGCTGTTCCGCGCCCCGAGCCCTAGCAGTGCCCGGGCCCGCCGACGGCTCAGCCGCGCCGGCGCCGACCGCCCCCGTGATCAGGGGTCACCTGCCACTCCCGGGGGCGCAGTTCGCGGTCGTGCAGCGCATCGAAGTTGATCAGCACGGTCAACTCGGCTCGGCCGAGCTCCTCATAGCTCAACCCGGTGGCGGCAAGAAGTAACTCGGTCGGCACCGAGATCGCGATCGACGGACGCCAGGATGGCAGCACGGCCAGCGTGGTGCCCCGGCCGACCCGGATCAGCTGCGCGGTGACCCGGCGAAAGCGCTGCTCTGCCGCCCGCCCGACCGATCCCGGCACCGCCCGGCGACCGCCGATCAGGATGCCCAGCGGTGGCTCGGGTGCCGTGGACACCCCGACCGCCTCGCTGCCGGCTGTCTCGTTGCCGACCGCTCCACTGTCGACCGCCGCACTGCCGACCGCTCCACTGTCGACCGCCGCACTGCCGACCGCTGCGGCGGGGCCTGCCGCCGCGACGGCCTCCGGGCTCGCCGCACGGGACTCGACGGTGTCCGCTGACCCGGGCCGGAGCACTGTCCGCCGTGCCGGTGCCGGCCGGCGGATCCTCGGGCGTGGGCGGGCCGGCGACGGCCGCCAGGTGTCATCGATCCCGGTCGCGCCCTCGCCCGAGTCCGGACTTGTCCGGTCGCCGTACTCCGGTGCCGGCTGACCGTCAGTCAGTGCCTCCACCAGGCCGTCCCGCGGCGCCGGCACGTCCCCCGCGGGTCCGATGGTGGTCGACCGGGCCGGCCGCTCGGCCGTCGGGTCGGCCCCGGCCAGCGCCAGCAGTTGCTCGACCTCGGCCACCGACTGGTGGCTGGCCGTCGCCAAGTCCAGGAGCTCGGCGCCCTGCTCGTAGGCGGTCCGCAGCCGCGAGGCCAACCCTGCGCGGAGGTTGGCGGTCGTCGCGGCGCCAGGGTCACGGGGCACCGGATCCGCCGCGTTCGCCGGCTCGCCGGCCCTCGGCGGGCAGACCTGCGGCAACTCGGCCGTCGTCTCACCGGCCGGGCGTTGGTTCGGTGTGTCCATCGGTATGAACGACGAGCTCATCGGTGAGGTCCTCCGGTGTACAGTCCGCCCGAATCCTGCCGTACCGGAGGGGGAACGTCCATGGGATCGCGCAACGAACCACAGGTGTCCTGCGGACCTCCAGCGGGTGGAACCCGCTGCAGACAGGCAGATGTTCGCCAAGTACCTTTCCAATGACGAAAACTGACAATCAGTTGATGATATGGCTCATAGAACTCTCATCTGTGCGTGACTCTTTGACCAGTGAAGAGTGTCGGTAGGACGACAATGTGATCAGAAGGCGCGACCGCCCGGCGCCCGGCCCACGTGGCCGGCCCCTGCTCACCTGGAGGACGGACAGATGACCACGCCCACCCCGCCGGCGCCCGCCGCGACCGTGCCATCCGCCCCGCAGACCCTGACCCGCCCCCGAAGGCTCGCCCCCGGCGATCGGGTGGCCGTGATCGCCCCCAGCGGCCCGATCGACGCGACCCGACTCGAGGCAGGCTGTGCCATCCTGCGCTCCTGGGGCCTGGAACCGGTGGTCGCGCCGCACGTGCTGGACGTCCACCCCCGCCTGGGCTACCTCGCGGGTTCCGACGAGGACCGCGCCGGCGACTTCCGGCAGGCCTGGCTCGACCCCACGATCGCGGCCGTCATCTGCGCCCGCGGCGGCTACGGCGCCCAACTCCTCTGTGACCTGCTCGACTGGGATGAGCTGCGTGCCGCCCCGCCCAAGCTGCTGATCGGATTCAGCGATGTGACGGCGCTGCACGAACAGCTGGCCATCCGCCTCGGCCTGGCCTCGCTCTACGGACCGATGGGTGCGGGCAGTTCCTTCGTGGGTGACCCCGCCACCAGCGAGCACCTGCGCCGCACCCTCTTCGACCCGGCCGGCGTCACCACGCTGACCGGCCCGCAGGCCGGTCCGCTGGTTCCCGGCCGCGCGCACGGGATCACGGCCGGCGGCTGTGCCTCCGTTCTGGCCACCGAATGCGGCACTCCGGCTGCCCGCCCCTCCTTCGCCGGCACGATCCTGCTGCTGGAGGACGTCAGCGAGCAGCCCTACCGGATCGACCGCATCCTGAGCCAGCTGTTGCGCTCCGGTGCTCTGGACGGCGTGAGCGGGGTGGCGCTCGGCTCCTGGGAGGCGTGCGGTCCCGCGGACCGGATCCGCGATGTCATCCTGGAGCGCCTGGGCCCGCTCGGCGTTCCGATCCTCTGGGAGCTGGGTTTCGGCCACAGCCCGTCCACCCTGACCGTCCCGCTCGGCGTGCCCGCCGTCCTGGACGCCGATGCCGGCACGCTCACCCTGGAAGTTCCGGCGCTGGCCGACCGAACCGAATGACGAGCGACGCAGGACATCGAAGCAACGAAGAACAGACAGATGAAGCAAGAAGTCGAGCAACGAATGACGAACGTGCACCAGCCCGGCCTCAGCCCGATCGACCAGCCCGCCGACCTGGTCGCCCAACTGCTCGCCACCCTGCGCACCGCCCGCTTCGGCGGGCGGATGCTCCTCGGCGTCACCGGTGCCCCCGCCGCCGGCAAGTCGACCTTGGCGCGCCACCTGGTCACCGAGGTGAACCGCGCCCAGGGCCCGGGTACCGCCGCCTACGTCCCGATGGACGGCTTCCACCTCTCCAATGCCCAGCTCGACCGCCTAGGCCTGCGCCACCGCAAGGGAGCGCCGCCGACCTTCGACGTGCGCGGCTACCTGGCCCTGCTGGAGCGGCTCGCCACCGATCGCTTCCACGACATCTATGTGCCCGACTTCGACCGCACCCTTGACGAGCCCGTCGCCGCTCGCCACCTGGTCACTCCCGGCACCCGCCTTGTCGTCACCGAGGGCAACTACCTCGCCGCCGACGCACCCGACTGGTCCCAAGCCCGCTCGCTGCTCGGCGAGCTCTGGTTCCTGGACGCCGAGGACGAGGTCCGCGCCGACCGGCTGATCAGCCGGCACGAGGACGGCGGCCAGGCCCGCCGCGCTGCCGAGGCGCGGGTCGCCGCCAACGACCAGCCCAATGGTGAGTACGTGAAGCTGAGCCGCGCTCGCTGCACTCGGACCGTCCGGCTCGCCGATTTGCCGCAGCTCTGAGCCGGGAGTAAGGTTTTCTAGTCGCTCGGCTGGGAGCACCGGACACGCGTCTGCGCGGACGGTCCCGGAGCGGCCACTCCTTGAAACACCACCCTCGGCAAGATCGTCGATCGCTGACGTGTCGCTTTTTGCGCCTTACAGCGATGGGCTTGTTTTGCCGTGCCGGTAATTCGGTGAGTGCGGCCGGATTCGCTTTTCGGAGCGGGGCTGGGCTAAAGTTCAACACGTCGGACGGGCCGTCAGGTCCAGTACGGCGAAGGCCTCCTGAGGCCGAAGCGGTGCGGAAGACCTGGTAAGGTTGGAAACACCGAGAGCGAGTCGGGAAACGCCGGAAGGCGGGTCTGATAAGCTCGAAGAGAAGAAAGAACGAAGCGCCCGGAGGGGTCACGGAAGTGGCTGCGAAGGAAGTGTCCGTTCCTTGAGAACTCAACAGCGTGCCAAAAGTCAACGCCAGA
>NZ_JBGCCO010000031.1:0-100785 GCF_041262605.1 Kitasatospora sp. GAS1066B | reverse complement strand
CCCCTGACCTACGTTTTCGCAGGTCAGGGGCCTTCTTTTATCCTGTGGCTGGTGTAGGGTTCGAACCTACGTAGGCATAGCCGGCAGATTTACAGTCTGCTCCCTTTGGCCGCTCGGGCAACCAGCCAGGATGTTCGTCTCGCGGGGCTGCGCCCCGTTCGACTGGATAAACCTTACCTGATGGCAGGGGGTGCTCCGCCACTTGATTGGTCACGTGATGATCAAGGGGGTCGGGCGGGGTGGCGCTGGATAGGCTGGGGGCGTGAGTGCCCCGCTTGGGTGGGGCTGTGCTGCCGACATCGCAAGGAGACCACCACAGATGGCCGACTCCAGTTTCGACATCGTCTCGCAGGTCGAGAAGCAGGAGGTCGACAACGCGATCAACCAGACCTCGCGTGAGATCGCCACCCGCTACGACTTCAAGAACGTCGGCGCGACCATCGGCTGGTCCGGCGAGCGGATCGAGATGAAGGCTGACGGCGAGGAGCGGGTGAAGGCCATCCTCGACGTGCTGCAGAGCAAGCTGATCGCGCGCAAGATCTCGCTGAAGGCGCTGGAAGCGGACGAGCCGCAGCTGTCCGGCAAGGAGTACAAGATCTTCGCGACGATCAAGGAGGGCATCTCCCAGGAGAACGCCAAGAAGATCTCCAAGATCATCCGCGACGAGGGTCCGAAGGGTGTGAAGGCGCAGGTCCAGGGCGAGGAGCTGCGGGTCTCCTCGAAGAGCCGGGACGACCTGCAGGCCGTTCAGGCGCTGCTCAAGGGCAAGGACCTGGACTTCGCGATCCAGTACGTCAACTACCGCTGACCCAACCGGTCGAGGGTGACACCCGAGGGGCTCCGCGCAAGCGGGGCCCCTCGGGCGTTCCGGTCGCGAGTGGAGAAGTTTCCTGAGAATTTGATGTATGTCCGCTGGACGTAGGTGCACCTCCGCAAAGAGGTGATAACCGGTCCAGTCCAAGCTTGGCGGCACCGGGGGGGGTATGCGCGATGCCATGCGCCGGGGCAGGATCGGGGGCGCGCGGGCCACAGGCCCGCGCCCGGGCTCAGCAATTCTTAAAAGTTGAGCATTACGTTGACCCGGCTTGCCCCACCAGAACTCTCGAAGGGGACGCCACCGGTGACCAGCCCGCTCCACCTCGTCCGTCCCGCCGCCGACACGAGCCGTTCGGCGCCGGTCCGCACCCCGTCGACCGCCCAGACCTCGAATGCGAGCCCGACCCTACGCCCGAGCGAGAACACGGGTTCGGGAACGGGCGCGGATGCGGGCGCGGGCGCCGACGAGAGCACGGGGCCGCGCGGCGCCTCCGGGCTCAGCGGGAAGAGGCAGGGACCCCCCAGCGGCTGGCGTGATCGGCTCGCCGCGACCTGGGACGGCCTCGCGGGGGTGCGGCGCAGAGCCCGGTACGTGCGGCTGCTGGCCTGGCCGGTGTACTTCCTGCTGCTCTGGCGGTACATCGCGGACAACGGGCTGCCCTACCAGAACGACGTGGTCTTCTGCTGGCTGATCGGCGCGCTGATCGCCGCTGCCGTGCAGAGCGGCCACCGGTTCGGCTGGCTGCGGGTGCTGCGCGACTGGCTCCCGGTGATGGGCGCCGTCTACGCCTACTCGCTGCTGCGCGGCTACGGCGCGCACACGCCCTGGGCCGTGCACTGGCGGCCGCAGCTGGAGATCGACAAGGTGCTCGGGTTCGGGCAGGTCTGGAGCGTGCGGCTGCAGCACTGGCTGTACACGCCGGGGCACCCGCACTGGTACGACTACCTGTTCACCGTCGTCTACATGTCGCACTTCTTCGCGATCTTCATCGTGCTGGCCGCGCTCTGGCAGCGGCGGCACGACCGCTTCACCCGGCTGCTGGTGTTCTACCTGGCGCTCACCTTCGCGGGCTTCGCGACCTACATGCTCTACCCGGCCGACCCGCCGTGGCTGGCCGCGCAGAACGGGCACCTGCCGGGCCTGACCCGGGTGGTCTCGGACGTGCTGGCCCAGAGCCACCTGCCGGAGGCCGGATCGATCTTCGAGAACGGCAGCCAGTTCGACAACGACGTGGCGGCGATGCCCTCGCTGCACGCCTCCTACCCGATGCTGCTGGCGCTCTTCTTCTGGCCGACCGCCGGACGCAAGATGCGGGTGCTGCTGGCCGCCTATCCGCTGCTGATGGCCTTCACCCTGGTCTACGGCGCCGAGCACTTCGTGATCGACGTGCTGATGGGCTGGCTCTACACCGCCGCCGTGTACTACGGCCTCGGGCGGCTGCTGGACCGGCGGGCGGCGAAGCGGGCGACCCGGCTGGCCGACCGGGAACTGGCCCTGGCACAGGAGTCGCAGCGGGACCCGGCACTCGAGCCCGTCGGCGCCACCGCGATGACCGCGTAACGCGGGTACCTACGGGGAACGGCAGGACGGCAGACTGGCCCCGTGCCGAACTCCCCCGCCACCCCCGCCCCGTTCCGCCCGAACGCCGCGCAGCTCGCCGCGGCCCAGGACGTGACCATCCCCGATGTGTCAGGCCCCGGGCTGCGGGTGCTGTTCTGCGGGATCAATCCCGGGCTCTGGTCCGGCGCCACCGGCCACCACTTCGCCCGCCCGGGCAACCGGTTCTGGCCGGCCCTGCACCGCTCCGGCTTCACGCCCCGGCTGCTGCGCCCGGACGAGCAGGGCGAGCTGCTCGCGCTGGGCCTGGGCATCACCAATGTGGTGGCCCGGGCCAGCGCGAAGGCCGATGAGCTGACCCGCGCCGAGCTGAAGGAGGGCGGCGCGGCCCTGGTCGAGCGGGTGGACCGGCTGCGCCCCAGGGTGCTGGCGGTGCTCGGGATCGGCGCGTACCGCACGGCTTTCGGCCACCCGCGCGCTGCGGTCGGGCGGCAGCCCGAGGGGGTGGGCGCAACGGAGGTCTGGGTGCTGCCCAATCCGAGCGGCCTGAACGCGCACTACTCGCTGGACGCGCTGGCGGCGGAGTTCCGCACCTTGCGCGAGGCTCTGGGCTGACAGCGAGGTTCTGGGCTGACAGCACGCCGCCCGGGCCCCCACCGCACTAGGCTCGCCCCACCAACGCGCGGCGACTCCCGGAAGCAGGTGGCTCACCCATGCCCCGTCCGTTCACCAGTGAGCAGTACGCGACCCGGATGGCCCAGGCCGTCGAGGCGGCTTCCGCCGCGGGCCTGGCCGGGCTGGTGATCGCGCCGGGCCCGGACCTGGTGCACCTGTGCGGCTACCGCCCGACGGCCGCCACCGAGCGGCTCACCGCGCTGGTGCTGGCCCCGGAGCGGGAGCCGGCCCTGGTGGTCCCCCGCCTGGAGCGCCCGGACGCGGCGGCGGCCCCGGGAGCGAGCGCGCTGCGCCTGGTGGACTGGGTGGACGGCGTGGACCCGTACGCCGTCACCGCGCCGCTGCTGGGCCCGGCCGACGGACGGTACGGGATCTCCGACTCCGCCTGGGCGATGCACCTGCTGGGCCTCCAGCAGGCGCTGCCCGGCGCCGCCTTCGGGTCGCTGACCGCCGTGCTGCCGATGCTGCGCGGGGTCAAGGACGCCGAGGAGCTGGCCCGGCTGGCCGCCGCCGGGGCCGCCGCCGACGCCACGTACCAGGAGATCCTCCAGGTCGCCTTCGCCGGGCGCCGCGAGCGCGAGGTGGCCGCTGATCTGGCCGCGCTGCTGCGGGCGCACGGGCACGAGCAGGTGGACTTCACCGTGGTCGGCTCCGGCCCGAACGGCGCCAACCCGCACCACGAGGCGGGCGAGCGGACGATCGAGGTCGGCGACACGGTGGTGCTGGACTTCGGCGGCCTGAAGGACGGCTACGGCTCGGACACCACCCGCACCGTGCACGTCGGGCAGTCGGCGCCGGCCGAGGTGCGCGAGGTGCACGAGGTGGTGCGGCTGGCGCAGCAGGCGGCCTTCGAGGCGGTCCGGCCCGGGGTTGCCTGCCAGGAGATCGACCGGGTGGCCCGCCGGGTGATCACCGAGGCGGGGTACGGCGAGTACTTCATCCACCGCACAGGGCACGGGATCGGCACCACCACCCACGAGCCGCCGTACATGATCGAGGGCGAGGAGCTCCCGCTGGTGCCCGGGATGTGCTTCTCGATCGAGCCGGGCATCTACCTGCCGGGGCGGTTCGGGGTGCGGATCGAGGACATCGTCACGGTGACCGCGACGGGCGGCGAGCGGTTCAACAGCACCTCGCGGGAGCTGGCCACGGTGGCCTGAGGCGGCATGAGTGGGCGAGTGGGATCCATGAGCGGCATTCATGGCTGCCCCCGTTCCATCGACCGCGGCCCCTGCTTCCGGCCGCCCCCGACTCCTAGCGTGATCAGCACACCCACCGATCACGCCAGGAGCAGTCGATGTCCCGTCAGTACCAGGCCGTCCACCAGGTCTCCCGCCCCACCGGGCGCGCCGTCGCGGAGAACTTCGCCTTCGTCGAGGGCGAGTTCCCGCCGCCGGCCGCCGGCACCGCGCTGGTCGAGAACGTCTACCTCTCGGTCGACCCCTATATGCGCGAGGCGATGGACGAAGGGCACTGGGAGCTGAACGCCCCGCTGGAGGGCCGTGCGATCGGGCGGGTGATCGAGTCCAGGACGCCCGAACTCGCGGTCGGCGACCTGGTCTTCCACCGGCACGCCTGGCGCACCCACGCGGTGCTCACCCCGTCCGAGGCCCGACTGCTGCCGGCCATCGACGGCGTGCCGCTGAGCACCCACCTGAGCCTGCTCGGTGGCACCGGCCTGAGCGCGTACGTCGGCCTGACCCGGGTGCTGCGGCTGCAGCCCGGCGAGTCGATCTTCATCTCGGCCGCGGCCGGCGGAGTCGGCAGCGCGGCCGGGCAGTTCGCCCGGCTGCTCGGCGCCGGGCGGATCATCGGCAGCGCCGGCTCGGCGGCCAAGGTCGCCCACCTCACCGAACGGGCCGGCTTCGACGCCGCCTTCGACTACCACGACGGGCCGGTGGCCGAACTGCTGGGCGCGGCCGCACCGGAGGGGATCGACACCTTCCTCGACAACGTCGGCGGCGACCACCTCGAAGGCGCCCTGGAGGTGCTGCGCGACCACGGCCGGATCGCCTGGTGCGGCGCGATCGCCCAGTACAGCACCGAGCCGCCCCCCGCCCCGCGCAACCTCTACAACGTGGTACACAAGGCGCTCCGGATGGAGGGCTTCCTGGTCCGCCAACACCTGGACGCCCAGCAGGAGTTGACCGACTTCCTGGTGCCGCACCTGCGGGCCGGACGGGTGCGCGCGGACGAGACGGTGGTGGCCGGCTTCGAGAACGTGGTGGGGGCGTTCCTCGGCATGCTGGACGGCGCGAACATCGGCAAGATGCTGGTCCAGGTCGCCGACCTCGGTTGACCCGAAGTCAACTTGACGCATCGTCAGTTCTCCGGTCGCGGGCCGACGTAGTCGGCGCGGGCCCGCATCCGCAGCGGCGCCTCGCGGTACTCCTCCATCGCGTGGGCGAGCCAACCCGCCGTCCTGGCAACCGAGAAGACCACCTCGCCGGCCTCGGCGGCCATCTCGCCCAGGTGCGCGAACGCGGCCAGCGCCAGGTCCACGTTGGCCGCCTCGGCGGCCGGCGCGTGCTGGCCGCCGGCCGCCCGAACCACCGCGTCAACGGCCGCCAACACCGGCTCGTATCCTGGCAGTTGCCGCATGGCATCGAGCAGGGCCACGCTCCGCGGGTCGCCCTGTGGGTAGAGCCGGTGGCCAAGACCCGGGATCGACCGGCCGGTGCGCAGGTACTCGGAGACCACCGGCACGGCGTCCCCGGCCGCCAGCACCTCGGCGAGCATCCGGTACGCGAGCGCGCTGGCGGCGCCGTGCAGCGGACCGTCGGACGCGCCGAGGCCGGCCGAGACCACCGCGTACGGGTGGGCCCGCGCGGAGGCGGCGACCCGGGCGGCGACGGTGGAGACCGCCAGCTCGTGGTCGGCGAGCAGCACCAGCGCGCGGTCCAGGCAGGCCACCGCCGCGGGGGTCGGCGCGGCGGGCGCCAGCCGGGTCCACAGCCGGGCGGCGAGCGAGGCGTCCGGCGCGGTCGGCGGGCCCGGCAGCGCCTCCACCAGGGCGGCGATCAGCGCCGCGCCGGTGGCCCGCACGTTCGCCTCGCGCAGGTCGAAGCGGAGCGGGTCCAGCGAGGCGGCCACCGCCGCCGAGACCCGCAACCGGTCGGGCAGCCGGGTCGCGGCGGGCAGCGTCCCCGCACTGCGGCGCAGCGCGGCGACCAGCTCGGCGGGCGCGCGCAGTTCCACGCCCGGCTCGGCGCCGACGCCCCAGAGCCAGCCGACCGCCGACTCGAAGCCGTACCGCTCAGCGAGTTGGACGGCGTCGCGGCCGCGGTAGTAGAGCCGGCCGTCCTCGATCAGGGTGAGCGCGGTGCGGACGGTGACCGGCGCTACCGACGGCAGGCCGTCGGCCGCAGTTGGGGACGCGCCACGGGGCGGGCGGCGGCGCTGACCGACGGCCAGCGCGTCCACCTCGCGGGCGTCGAAGGTGCTGCCCTTGCCGCCGGGCACCCGCTCGCTGCTCAGCAGGCCCCGACTGGCGTACGCGTAGACGGTCTCCACCTTGACCCCGAGGATCTCGGCGACCTGCTGCGTCGTCAACCTGCCATCGCTCATCCCATGACCTCCTCAGTCGCCCCGTGGGCAGTATCTCACATTGATTTCAGTCAACATTGACAACATCGATCAATGCTCGCAGAGTTCTGACTGTCAGCCGTTCCGAGGAGGTAGTCATGTCGACCGCGATAACCCCACCCCAGGCCCCCGCGCAGTCGCCGGGCATCGAGGTGCCCCGCGGCCTCAAGGGCGTCGTCGTCACCGAGACCGCGCTGAGTGACGTGCGCGGACTCGAGGGCTTCTACCACTACCGGCAGTACTCGGCGATCGAGCTGGCCGAGCGGCGCAGCCTGGAGGACGTCTGGCACCTGATGCTGCTCGGCGAGCTGCCGGATGCCGCCGCCCGTGCCGCCTTCCACGCCCGCACCGCCCCGCTGCGCCGGCTGCCCGAGGCGCTGCGCCCGCTGCTGCCCGCGCTCGCTGCCGCCACCAAGGAGGCCGGACCGCTGGCCGCGCTCGGCCCCGCGCTCTCCATCGCGGCCGCCGACCGCGGCATCCGCCCGCTCTACGACACCGCACCCGAGCAGCGGATCGAGGACGCGCTCTTCGCCACCGCGCTGGTGCCCACCATCCTCACCGCGCTGCACCGCCTGCAGCACGGCGAGCAGCCCGTCGAGCCGCGCGAGGACCTGCCGTACGCCGCCAACCACCTCTACATGCTGACCGGCCGGGAGCCGGCGGCGGCCGAGGCCCGGGCGATCGAGCGCTACCTGATCGCCACCGTCGACCACGGCTTCAACGCCTCCACCTTCACCGCCCGGGTGATCGCCTCCACCGGCGCCGACCTGGTCGCCTGCCTGGTCGGCGGCCTCGGCGCGCTCTCCGGCCCACTGCACGGCGGCGCCCCCAGCCGGGCCCTGGACACCCTGGACGAGATCGGCACCCTCGACCGGATCGACCCCTGGATCCGCGCCCGGGTGCTGGCCGGCGACCGGATCATGGGCTTCGGCCACCCCGTCTACCGCACCGACGACCCGCGCTCGCGGATGCTGCGCGGCGTCGCGGAGGGCTTCGGCGGCGAGCTGGTGGACTTCGCCGTCGAGGTGGAGCGCCAGGTGCTGGCGATCCTCGCCGAACTCAAGCCGGGCCGGGAGCTGCACACCAACGTCGAGTTCTACGCGGGCGTGGTGATGCACCTCTGCGGCCTGCCGCGCGAGATGTTCACCCCCACCTTCGCCGCCGCCCGCGCCATCGGCTGGAGCGCCAACATCCTGGAGCAGGCCGCCGACAGCAGGATCATCCGCCCCGCCGCCCGTTACGTCGGCCCCCCGGTCCCGCAGCCGGTGCCGAGCGCCTGAGCCGCCGCCCCCGCCTGCGGGCGCTCCACCGTCGGGCGGCCGAACGGCCACCCGACCCAGCCGGCAGGGCGAACGTCAGTAGCGGTGCCCGAACCCCTCGTCGGTGGAGACGATCTCGCGGCCGAGCGGCATCAGCGAGACCGGGATCATCTTCAGGTTCGCCCAGCCGAACGGGATCCCGATGATCGAGAGGAAGAGCGGGATGCTGGTGGCCAGGTGGGCCAGCGCCAGCCACCAGCCCGCGAAGACGAGCCAGATCACGTTGCCGACGCAGGACGGCGCCCCCGCGTCCGGGCGCTGCACAGTGGTCCGGCCGAACGGCCACAGCATGTAGGAGGCAAGGCGGAAGGCCGCGATGCCGAAGGGAATGGTGATGATCAGCACGCAGCAGATGACGCCCGCGATCGCATAGGCGATAGCCATCCAGAGGCCGCAGAAGATCAGCCAGAGGACATTGAGGATCAGGTTGACGACCTTCATGCTTTCAGCCTTGCACGCCCCCCGTTCGATGGCCCCCGCAACGCGCGGTGGGAGTCCCGGGGCAACGCCCCGGGACTCCCACCGGTGCCGTTCCGCTGCTGTCAGCGGGCGTTGGCCAGGCAGTCGTTGACCTTGGCGAGGTGGTCCGCGAGGAGCGGACGGGCGGCCTTGGCGAGCTCCCGGGCGTCACTGTTCCTGCCGTTAGCGATCTCGTTGTCGAGCAGCTTCAGCGCCTGCGTGTTGCCCGCCTTCTCGTCCTTGAGCCAGCCCGCGTCATAGCTCTTCGTGCCCGCGCTCTTCGCCAGGTCCTTCAGCGTGTTCTGCTGCTTGACGGTCGGGGACGTCGGCAGGGTCACATCCAGCCGGCGGGCCAGGTCGGTGGTCTGCTTGTCCAGCCGGGTGTTGTCCCGCACGAGCACCGCCGCGGTGTCCTTCACGCACCGCGAGACCGCACGCTTCGACGCCTCGTCGCCCATCGCGATGGCGGTCAGGCTGCCCTGGTGGAAGGTCTTCAGGAAGACCGCGTCAGTCGGGGGCTCAGCCGCGGGTGCCTGTCCTGCCGACAGCCCGACGCCGACGCCGGCCCCGGTCACAGCGAGGGCAGCTACCCAGAGTCGAATTCGCACGCTTCTGCTCCAATTCCTTGGTCAAGGGCACCCGATGGCCCTCACAAGATCAGAGTCTGCCGTGATCACACACGCATTCCGTTACCATCCGTGGCCGGCCAACCCGAACGGGTGACGGATGCGGCGGCATCGCGGACCGGCCGGGCCCGTTGGGCCGTGTCGGTGAGTGTTCGGAACACGGCCATCCCGGCGTGGTGTCACGGTGGGGCGCCGGTGGTTGAGTGGCCCGGTGACCGAGGAGTGGCGCGCGGCGGGCGGTGGTGCGGGTGGCGGGTAACGGCGGGTTCCCGTCCCGGGGAGTCTGGCGCCGGCCGGCGCTGCGCTGGGCGGACGTGCTGGTCGCGGCGGCGATCCTGGCGCTGTTGTACGGGCTGCTGCTGCTGGCACCGGAACTGAACGCGCCGTTCCTGCCGAACCAGGCGCCGGAGACGGTCTCCACCGATCCGGTCAACCTGCCGTACTACGCAGTCCGTTCGCTGCTGCGGATGTTCGTGGCGCTGATCGCCTCGGTGCTCTTCACCTTCGTCTACGCGACCGCGGCGGCCCGGATGCGGCGGCTGGAGAAGGTGCTGCTGCCGGTGCTCGACATCCTGCAGTCGGTGCCGGTGCTCGGCTTCCTCTCGGTCACCGTGACGGCGTTCATCGCGCTCTTCCCCGGCTCCACGCTGGGCCTGGAGTGCGCCTCGATCTTCGCCATCTTCACCGCGATGGCCTGGAACATGACCTTCGCCTTCTACGCCTCGCTGACCAGCCAGCCGCGCGAGCTGGACGAGGCGGCGCGGGTGATGCGGCTGACCAAGTGGCAGCGGTTCTGGCGCCTGGACGTGCCCAGCGGGATGATCCCGCTGGTCTGGAACGGGATGATGAGCTTCGGCGGCGCCTGGTTCTTCCTGGCCGCCTCCGAGTCGATCAGCGTGCTCAACCACCACTACGCGCTGCCCGGCATGGGGTCCTACGCGGCCGCGGCGATCGCCGCCGGCAACCTCGGGCAGGTGGGCATCGCGATCGCCGTCATGGTGGTCATGGTGATCGGCGTCAACGTGATCTTCTGGCGGCCGCTGACGGCCTGGTCGGAGCGGTTCCGGGTGGAGGAGTCGGAGGCCGCCGACCGGCCGCGCAGCGTGGTGCTCGACCTGCTGCGCCGCTCCAGCGTGCCGGCCCGGCTGGGGCGGCCGCTGCGCCCGGTCGGGGCTGCGCTGGACCACGGGATGCGGATCTTCGGGCTGGCCGAGCACCCGCTGGCGACGCCGGCGGTCCGGGAGCGCACCGGGGACGTGTTCTTCGCCGGCGCGGTGAGCGCGGTCTCGCTGTTCGGCGCCTGGGAGGCCTTCGACTACGTGCGCACCACGGTGGGGCTCGGCGAGTTCGTGCACGCGTTCTACCTCGGGGCCGCCACCTTCGGGCGGGTGGTGCTGCTGCTGATCCTGGCGACCGTGGTCTGGGTGCCGATCGGGGTGTGGATCGGGATGAACCCGAAGGTCCTGCGCTTGGCCCAGCCGGTGGTGCAGGTGCTGGCCAGCTTCCCGGCGAACTTCGTCTTCCCGTTCGCCACCGCCGCCTTCATCGCGATCGGCATCTCGCTGAACATCGGTGCGGTGCTGCTGATGGCCCTGGGCGCCCAGTGGTACATCCTGTTCAATGTGATCGCGGGGGCCTCGGCCGTCCCGTCCGACCTGCGCGAGGCGATGACCGGCTTCCAGGTGGGCGGCTGGCTGCGCTGGCGGGCGTTCATCCTGCCGGCGATCTTCCCGTACTACGTGACCGGCGGGATCACGGCGGCCGGCGGCGCCTGGAACGCCTCGATCGTCGCGGAGGTGGTCAGCTACGGCTCGCACCACCTGACCGCGTTCGGCCTCGGCGCCTACATCGCGGACGCCACCGGGACCGGCGAGTTCCCGAAGATCCTGGTCGGGGTGAGCGTGATGAGCCTCTACGTGGTCGCGCTGAACCGCCTGCTGTGGCGGCGCCTGTACCGCCTCGCCGAGACCCGCTACGCACTGTGACGGAGAACCTGATGAGCACCCCTGCCCGGGCCACCATCGTCGAGGCCGACGGCGTCACCAAGACCTTCAGCACCCCCGACGGCCGCGCGCTGCCGGTGCTGGACGACATCAGCCTGCGGCTGGTCGAGGGCGAGATCGTCGCGCTGCTGGGCAAGTCCGGCTCCGGCAAGTCGACCCTGCTGCGCTGCCTGGCCGGGCTGATCGCCCCGTCCTCGGGCACCGTCTCCTACCGCGACACCCCGCTGCTCGCCGCCAACCCCGGGGTGGCAATGGTCTTCCAGTCCTTCGCGCTGCTCCCTTGGCTGACGGTGCAGCAGAACGTGGAGCTGAGCCTGCAGGCCCGCGGCGTGGGCGAGGCCGAGCGGCGGGAGCGGGCGCTGAAGGCGATCGACCTGATCGGCCTGGACGGCTTCGAGGGCGCCTACCCCAAGGAGCTCTCCGGCGGCATGCGCCAGCGGGTCGGTTTCGCCCGGGCGCTGGTGGTCGAGCCGGACTCGCTCTTCATGGACGAGCCGTTCTCCGCGCTGGACGTGCTGACCGCCGAGAACCTGCGCAACGAGCTGGTCGGCCTGTGGGACGGGCACGAGGCGCCGGTGAAGTCGATCCTGATCGTCACCCACAACATCGAGGAAGCGGTGCTGCTGGCCGACCGGATCCTGGTGCTCTCCTCCAATCCGGGCCGGATCATGGCCGAGCTGCCCGTCGACCTGCCGCGCCCGCGCGATCGCCGCACCCCGCAGTTCGAGGCCCTGGTGGACACCGTCTACGGCATCCTGACCGGTCGCGAGGAGCGCGAGGCGGCCGCGGCCACCGAGGCGGCGGCGAGCCGGCCGCCCGCGACCCCGATCACCACCCCGCTGCCGGTGGCCAGCGTCGGCGGGCTGGCCGGTCTGCTGGAGATCCTGCAGTCGATGGGCGGCGAGGAGGGCCTGGCGGAGATCGCGGACGAGCTGAACTTCGAGATCGACGACCTGCTGCCGCTGGTCGACGCCGTCGTGCTGCTGGGCTTCGCCGACACCGCCCGGGCCCGGATCGCGCTCACCGAGGCCGGGCGCGAGTTCACCGCCGCCGACATCCTCACCAGCAAGCAGCTGTTCGCCCGCAACGCGGCCCGCCGGGCCCCGCTGGTGCGCGCCATCGTGCAGGCGCTGGCGGCCACCAAGGAGCATAAGCTGCGCGAGGACCTCTTCCTCGACCTGCTGCGCCGCGGTTACGACTCCGAGGACGCCAGGCGCCAGCTGGAGATCGCGATCGACTGGGGCCGCTACGGCGAGCTCTACGACTACGACGCCGACGACGGCGAGTTCACCCTGGAGCCCGGCGCCGAGGCGGCGCTGTGAGCCGCCGGTAGCGCGCCCGGGTAAGGCTTCCGGGTGGCCCCTGGCACGACCTCAAGGAACACTTGCTAGATTGCGCAACCAAGCAAGTAGCGAGGGAGTGCGAAGCAGGTGGCAGAGCAGTGGGCCGAGCGGCCCGACGATGAGATAGCGGCGTCACCGCGGGCCGGCAGACGCCGCTCGAAGCCCGCGCCGGCGGCCCGGCACAGCGGCGCCGTCGCCCTGCTGCTGGTCGTCCTGCCGCTGGTGGGCGCGCTGGGCGACGAGGCGATGGGCCCGGGTCTTGGCCTGCTCTTCCAGCTCTGCGCCGTGCTCGGCACGGCCGGGGCGGCCGCCCTGGCCACCCGCGCGGGCTGGTGGTGGGTGCTGGCGGCGCCACCGGTGGTGGTGCTGGTCGCCTGGGCCGGCGGCGAACTGCTCGGCGATTCCGCCAAGTACCAGGGGTCCAAGGCGCTGGCCACCGGATCCGTGCGCTGGCTGGTGCACGGCTTCCCGGTGATGGCGGAGTCGATCGCTGCGGCGCTGGTGGTCATCGTGGTCCGGATCATGTTGGAGAAGAGGAACCGTCGTGGCTGACCACTCCCCCGCCGACCCGGGCCGCGCCGCCCGCCGCCAGGCCGCCGCACCGGCCAAGCCCCGGCGCACCTCGCCGCTGGTGGTGGCCGGCCGCACGATCGCCTGCGCCACCTCGCTCGCGGTGCTCTGCGGCAGCGGCTTCTCCTGGTACGCCTACACCTCGCTGACCACCGGCCTGACCACCTCGACCGCGCTGAGCGCCGTCAAGAAGTCCGCACCGCCGCACCTGGACAACTCGGTCAACATCCTGCTGATCGGCCTGGACAGCCGCAAGGACATGAACGGCAACGACCTGCCCAAGCAGTTCGTCCAGGACGAGCTGAACGCCGGCTCCAGCAGCATCGGCGGCTACAACACCAACACCCTGATCGTGCTGCACATACCCGCCAACGGCGGCAAGGTCACCGCGCTCTCCATCCCGCGCGACGACTACGTCCAGACCCAGGGCGCGGACGGCAGGATGCACAAGATCAAGGAGGCCTACGGCATCGCCAAGGCCGCCGCCGACGCCAAGCTGGCGAACAAGGGGCTCTCCAAGGCGCAGGAGGAGCAGCAGAGCCGTGAGGCGGGCCGGGCGGCGACCCTGGCGACCGTGCAGAACTTCCTCGGGATCCCGATCGACCACTTCGCCGAGGTCAACCTGCTCGGCTTCTACGACATCGCGCAGGCCCTCGGCCCGATCCAGGTCTGCCTGAACCACGCCACCAGCGACCCCGCCGAGACCGGTCAGGGCTCCGGCTTCTCCGGCACGGCCGGGATCAACACGCTGAACGCCTCGCAGGCACTCGCCTTCGTCCGCCAGCGCCACAACCTGCCGGGCGGCGACCTCGACCGCACCCACCGCCAGCAGGCCTTCATCTCCTCCGCCGAGTACAAGCTCAAGCAGGAGGGCGTCTTCGGCGACCTCGGCAAGATGCAGAACCTCTTCAACGTGGTGAAGAAGGACGTGGTCATCGACGACCAGTGGAACATACTGGACTTCGCCCAGCAGGCACCCAACCTGACCGGCGGCAACGTCGAGTTCAACACCCTGCCGATCGCCGGCTTCGAGACCGTCGGCGGCGAGGACGTCAACAAGGTCAACCCGGTGCAGATCAAGCAGATCATCCAAACCCTGTTCGGCCATGACCCGGCGCCCGCCCCCGCCGACACCTCCTCGCCCGCGCCCGCCTCGGCCGCCGCCCCCAGCAGCGCGGCGCCGGCCGCCCAGCTGAGCGGGACGGTGGACGTGTACAACGCCTCCACGGTCACCGGAGCCGCCGCCGACGAGTCCAAGGCGCTGGTCGGCATGGGCCTCAAGGCCGGGCGGGTCACCGAGGCGAGCAGCCACCCGAAGACGACCACGGTCAGCTACGGCGCCGGTGAGAAGGACAGCGCCGACGCCGTGGCCGCCCGCTACGGGGTGAGCGCGAGCCCCTCCTCGGCGGTGGCCGCCGGGCACATCCAGGTGATCCTGGGCACCGGCTACACCCCGCCGGGCGGCCCGGCCGCCGCGCCGCCCGCCGCGAGCAGCCCGGGCGCCGGCGGCGGTGCGAGCGCGGATCCGGCGGCGAGCCTGCCGATGCAGGGGCCGCCGGTCAAGATGGGCGGCATTCCCTGCGTGAACTGAGCCGGCCGGCCCGAGGTGAACTGGGCCGACCGGGCGGGGCGGAAATAGGATGAGTTTGCCCTATGTCCGCCCCGCCTCCGCCGGGACCCGACGCAGCACCTCGGAGGGTCGATGACCCGACGCCGCCCCACCCGCCACGCGAGCGCCGATGAGCTGCTGACCGAGCTCGGCCGGCTCACCGAGCAGGTGCTGGAGCGCGCCGAACTGCAGCAGGCCCGGGTGGAACTGGCCGAGGCCCTGCAACACGAGCTGCTGCCCGCCGTACTGCCCGAGCTGCCCGGACTGCGCGCCGCCGCCTGCTACGCGCCCGCCCGGCACGGCCTGAACATCGGCGGCGACTGGTACGACGGCTTCCGGCTGCCGGACGGTTCGCTGGCCTTCTCGATCGGCGACGTGCAGGGCCACGACGTGGAGGCCGCGGCCTTCATGGGCCAGGTCAGGGTGGGCCTGCGCGCGGTGGCGGCGACCGCGGCCGACCCGGGCGAGGTGCTCAGCCGGGCCAACAACCTGCTGCTCTCGATGGACACCCGGCTCTTCGCGACCTGCAGCTTCCTGCGCTTCGACCCGGTCACCCGGGAGCTCTCGCACGCCCGGGCCGGCCATGTGCCCTGGGTCTGGGCCACCCCCGACGGCCGCTGGGGCCTCACCGAGGACGAGGGCGGCCTGCCGCTCGGCGTGCTGCCCGACGAGCGCTACCCGGTGACCCGCCGCCGGCTGCCGCCGGTGTGCGCGTTCGTCCTGGTCACCGACGGGGTGATCGAGGGCCCGGCGTTCCCGCTCGAGGCCGGCCTGGAACAGGTGGCCAGGGTCACCCGGGCGGGGGTCTGGGCCGACCCGGCGGAGCTCGCCGCCGAGGTGATCAAGGTGGCCGACCTCACCGGGCACCAGGACGACGCCGCCGTCCTGGTGCTGCGCCACGACGAGCCACCGACCGGCGGACGCTGACGGCCTCCGAGCGTGTCACGGCCGCCCGGGCCACTCCGGCGTTGTCTGATGGCTGCTGTGGTGCGAAACGGTGTGCAGCTGTCCTGGGACCTGAGGCGTTCGGCCGCCGCGGTCCTGCGGATGCTCGCCGTCGCGGCGGCCTACTTCGTGTCCGGGCGGCTCGGCCTGCTCCAGCAGATCGTGGTGGCGGACGCCAAGGTCACCCCGCTCTGGCCGCCCACCGGCATCGCGCTGACCTGCCTGCTGCTGCTCGGCGTCGGCATCTGGCCGGGCATCGCGCTCGGTGCCTTCCTGGTGATCGTCTCGATCAGCCCGCTGCACCCGGCCTCCTTCGGGATCGTCGCGGGCAACACGCTGGCCCCGGTCGCCGCCTACCTGATGCTGCGCCGGGCCGCCTTCCGGCTGGAGCTGGACCGGCTGCGCGACGGCCTGGCCCTGGTCTTCCTCGGCGCGCTGGCCGGAATGCTGATCAGCGCCACCGTGGGCAGCGGCGTGCTCTGGCTGAGCGGGTCGGTGCCCGGCAAGGAGTTCCTGGCGACCTGGTCGGCCTGGTGGACCGGGGACGCGATGGGCGTGCTGGTGGTCACCCCGCTGCTGCTGGCGCTGCGCGCCTTCCGGCCGCCCGAGGAGCGGGAGCCGTTCGACTGGGTGGAGCCGCTGGCCCTGCTGGCCGGCACGGTGGGGGTCACCCTGGTCGCCACCAACAGCTCGCTGGGCCTGCTCTTCCTGGTCTTCCCGGTGCTCATCTGGGCGGCGCTGCGCTTCCAGCTGATCGGCGCCACACCCTGCGTGCTGGTGGTCTCGGTGCTCACCATCGGAGCCGCCGTCGACCACCGCGGCCCGTTCGCCCACCACGGCGTGCTCGCCACCATGACGATCCTTCAGGCGCTGAACGGCTCGGCCGCGCTGACCGGCCTGCTGCTCTCCGCCATCATCACCGAGCAACAGGGGATGTACCGCAGGATCGAGCAGGCCTGCATCGGGCTGACCCGGGTGGTGGCCCGGCTGGCGCCGGGCGAGAACGGGACGCACTGGCCGCCGCCCGAGGACGGCGGCCAGTAGGCCCGGGCCTGCCCCGTCAGCCGACCGACAGCAGGATCGGGTTGGTCAGCGCCGCCATCGGGCCCCAGGGCAGCGCGGGGCCCATGGCGTTGCCCTGCCCGGCGGTGCCGTCCGCCAGCGGGTGGCGCACCTCGGCCCGCACGTAGCTCGCGAGCGAGGCGGTGGTGCGCCAGACCACGGTGCCGGAGCCGTCGGCGGGCAGCGACTCCTGGTGCAACTGGCCCTCGTCGGTGATCAGCCGCACGGTGCCGTGCGGCACCCCGGCGACGGTGACCGTGACGTCCACCGGCGCGTCCACCGGCACGGTCAGCCGCTCGCCGATGCCGGCCTGGCGGCCGTGCCCGGCGGCGCTGAAGTCGAGCCGCACCGCCTGGGATTCGGCCAGCCAGCTGCGGCCGGCCTTCACCCCGGCCAGGATCTGATCGCGGGTCAGGTCGTCGGCCAGCACCACGTTCTGCGGCGAGCCGATGACCTGCGGCACGCTGTGCGCGTCGCTGTTGCCCATCGCGGGCAGCCAGGGCCGGCCGGCCCGCAGGTCCTCGGCCAGCCGGGAGTCCCAGGTGTCGACCGCGGACTCGTCGTCGTAGGTCCACGGCCCGTTCCACACCTCGACCGCGTCCGCGCCCTGGTAGCCGAACTTGAACTGGCAGGCCACGTACGGGCAGTACGGGTGCGCGGGCACCACCAGGCCGCCGGCGCCGTGCACCTGGCGGACGAACCGGGCGTAGGCGTTGTCCCGGGACCGGTAGCGCCAGTCGATCCACTCCCCGGGCCGCAGGCCGAGCGCGAGCCAGTGGCCGTTGCGGGTGGTGACCTCCTCGCCCGTGATGATCAGCAGGTCGGGGCCGGCCAGCGGGCCCCAGATCCCGTGCGAGGCGGGCGTGTTGTGGTCGGTGCTGACCATGAAGTCCAGCCCGGCCGCGCGGGCCCCCGCCGCCACCTCCTCGGGCAGCCGGCGCCCGTCCGAGTACACCGTGTGCAGGTGGCAGTCCCCGCGGTACCAGGCCCGCCCGCGCCCCTTGGCCCGGTCGGCCGGGTACTGCGGGGTGAAGGCCGGTCCGGGGTCGCCGTAGGTCAGCAGCACCTGGACGGAGTAGTCGAGTCCCTGCGGCGCCACCTGGTACGGGCCGAGGGAACTGTTCACCCCTCAGGACCCCCGGGCAGGCAACCCTTGCGCTCCATAAAGAACGTGAAGACGACCACCGTTCCCGCGCCCACATCCGGCACAACTGCTCTGATCAGCGCAAGGACGCGCCCTCGCAGGAATTCCACGCGCCCTAGTACGGCCGTGAAGACCACCCCTGCCACCATGTCCACCGCCCGCCCGGAGCTTGCGTTCAGCCTCCGCCTGTCCCGCGCCTCTGACGACTCGTCGTCGATCGATGTCCAGCGCCGTGCCTGCCGTGCTCAGGCCATCGCACTGGGGCTCGATCCGGACACCGCCGTTGAGTACATCGACGAGGACGTATCCGGGGCGTCTGAGCTGGAGTCCCGCACGGAGGGCATGGCGCGCATCCTCGCCGACCGGCCGCGCGTGGTGATCGCGTGGAAGCTCGACCGGTTCGCCCGGTCCGTCTCGGAGTTCCTGAAGCTCGTCGCGTGGTCCAAGGAACATGGCGTCACGCTGGCCACGACAGACGGTGAGCTGAACACCGGCAGCACCAACGGCAAGCTCATAGCTACGATCCTGGCCGCGCTGGCTGAGTGGGAGCGCGACACCATCACGGACCGGATCAAGGACGCGCACCAGGAGCGGCGCGCTCAGGGTCGATGGAGTGGCGGCCCCGCCCCCTTCCCGTACAAGCTGACGCGCGAGTACGCGAAGGCTCCGGCCTACCTAGCGTTGGATGACGACAACGTTGCCCTGTGCCGCAAGCAAATAGACGCGCTGCTGGCCGGTGGCAAGGGTGGGTCTCTGGCTGCCACGGCCCAGCCGTTGCCGATCGGACGGGCACAGTGGCGCAATCTGCTTCGTGGGGTGGTGCTGCGCGGGTGGCGCCAGTACAAGGGCGAGCTTGTAGTCGATGAGGACGGTGTGACACCCGTTCGGTTCGGCCCGGAGGTCGTTGACGCTGCCACTTATCGCCGGATTCAGGATCGACTGGCGGAACTTGAGGTGGGAGAGCGGACTGAGCGACAGGACGCACCGTGGCTCGCTGGCGTGATGTACTGCGGCCGTGGCTGCAAGATGACCGGTGGAGTCACCCGCAAGACTCAGGGCGGGAAAGGCCCAAGGAATCGCGTCTACAAGTGCGAGAAGGGCCACAGTTCGATCCGGGCGCACATGCTCGACCCCATGGTGTTCGCCGAGTTTCGCGCCGAGTACGGTAACGAGCCCCTGTACGAGGTCACCTACTCCGGCGGGGTTGACCACAGTGCGGAAATGGCCGACCTTGACGCGTCGCGGGAGCGGGTCACGAAGGCCGTGGCGAAGGTGGGCGGCCCGGCACTGGAGACCCTCGTTGCCAAGCTCACCGAGCTTGAAGCCACGTACGCCCGCCTAAGTGCTGAGCACGCCCCTGAGGTGACTGAGACGAGGACCCTCACGAACACGCTGCTGCGGGAAGCATGGGACGGCGCGACACAGGATCAGCGGCGCGCGATGCTCGCCGACTACGGCTGCAAGATCACCGTGCACCCCGCCGGACAGCCCGGCGGACGTGTGGCGATCACATGGGGGAACGACTCAGCCGCCGACGCGGTAGCCCTTGCCGCTTAGCCAGTCCCGGCCTGTAGCAGCCCGTATAGCCCCGTCTGGCCCCCGTGGTCGGGCGGGGTTCTCTCGTGCCCGCAGACGCCCGCACAGGGCTTCCGTGGAGGTGCTTCGTTCAGTCTTCGCCGCCGCTCCCTCGTCACATGACGCACGCGGTGACGAATGACGGTTGTGGAGCGCGTTTCGGTTTCACAGCAGGGTAATTATTTATTTGACCCTCTCTATTCACCTATAGTGGCTTTGACCTGCCGTTTCTTGCCTCTGGAGAGTCACCTAGAGAGTGCTGTCAGTCCTTGATGGTTCACTTCTGGCTCACCTCTGGAAAGACAGCGGGGGTGAAATGGCATAGACACTTTCGAGGAGTTCGGTTGGGGAAGTACGTAGATGACGCGCTCGCGCTCCGGGTCTGGGAGGCTGCCGCCGCTGTGGCCTCGGGCCCGGAAGTGCCGGTGGTGCCGTTCGTGTGGGATGGGGGCCAGTGGGTGACGCAGGGTGGCGAGTACCGTGACTTGCCGCTGATCCGCCGGGGCATGGGTGAGTGGCTGCTTGCCGTGGCGGTCGAGATGGATGCTGCTGGTAGCGCTGCCGCCCGGCGGACGAAGCTGCGCGACCGACTTTCCGAGCTTTATGAGGCAATGCCAGATGCCCGGACGGAAGACGAAGAGGACCGCCTGAGCGCAGAGATGGGCGAGGTTCGCCGACTGCTGGATCTTGAGGATGCTCGGATGCGCATCGCTGTTGACTACGTGACTGCCCACCGCACTCGGGACATTGCCGAAGAGATGCGGTCTGCCTCGGTTGGCCGTGCAAATCAACTCCTCTCGCAGGCTTCACAGTTCGACGCGTTTCGCGCTGCGATGAAGGATCCGGCGGACTGGGTCGCGCGCCTGTCCGCTGCGCCGCGAACTGAGCATGTGCGCACGTCGGCCGTGTGGGAGGCATTCAGCGTGGCTGAGCCTGCCCTTGCTCGGTCGCTGGGGGCCCGTACGGGCAAGAGCGTGCTGTTCGCTGCGATGGACAGGCGGTTTGGTGCTCGCCGGAAGCTGTCCGGCTATGAGGGCTGGCGGGGCGCTGCGCTCCCGGTGACTGCCAGCTGACCAGGAAATGACTGAGGACCACTTACCGACTCGGTAGGTGGTCCTCTTGCCTTGCTGCGCCCTACTCGGCGGCCAGCGCCCGGTACAGGGTCGCTCGGCTGATCTCCAGGGCCTTGGCAATCGCGGTCACGCTCTCGCCCTTGGCCTGCCTGGCGCGGGCAATCGCAAGCTTGTCCTCGGTGATCACGGTCGGCCGTCCGCCGTGCCTGCCGTTGCTCGCTGCCGTGTCGAGCCCTTCCATGGTCTTCTCGCGGATGCCCTCGCGCTCTACCTCAGCGCTGACGGCCAGCACGGCGAATACGATCGCTCCGGCGCCGTTGGGGTCGTGGATGCCCTGGAGCGGGCCCGACAGGATCTCAAGCTGAATGCCGTCAGCCTGGAGAGCAGCGCTGAGAGCCATCAACTCGGCTGCGCTGCGGGCAAGACGCTTCATCTCGTGCACGGTGAGGATCACAGCCTGATCGGGCGCTGCGGTCTTGATCTCACGAGCCAGCGTAAGTGCGGCTTCGAACTCGGGGCGGACCTTGATCCGGGTGCTGATCTTCTCGGAGAACACGCGCTTGCAGTTCGCTCGGCTGAGCGCGTCAAGCTGGCTCTGAAGCTCCTGACGGGCCGTGGAGCAGCGCGCGTATCCGATCCGGATGGCAGCACCAGGAGCAACGTCAGCGACCCGCACAACCGGCGCTGCGCCTGCCGTCCACGGCTTACCGGGGTTGCGGTCGGCCGGGGTCTTCACGGTCAGCTCGGCCTTAAGCGAGGGAACGAGCGTGAACCGTCCCGTGTGGTAGCTGGCTGCCACCTTGCCCGCTGTCGTCCGGCAAGGGCTACCAGCCGGGGCGGTGCACTTCGGGCAGTCGTGGCGTTCGACCTGGGTAGCCGCTTCGGCGTTCGTCGTCATGCAGAGATCGTCTCACAAACGTGTCTCAGAACATAGATCTCACGAGGATCTTTTGAGACGAGTATTGAGACTGGCGATCCTGACCAAAACGGACATGGTCGCAAGCTGCACCATGCCGTCTCATATTCGATCGATTGTGAGACGGCTCGTGCTGGCGACTCTCCGTCACTTGCAGCTGTGCCGACGGCTTCCAGCCCAAGCCCGAGCGACCTAGCCTGACCGACGGGACGCGCTCCCTGGACTCTGCGGGGGTGGGGGTGCTGCACCAGGGTGGGCGCTGCGTATGGCGGTGTGACTCCCTGTGCGGACGTATGGGGGTACCGGGGGGTAGGTCAATCTCTAGCGCATGAGCACTTGCGGACCCGGCCCCAAGGTCCGCGCACGCCGCCGCGAATTAGAGGGTGGGGGGGTATCCCAAGGCGCACCGTCAGGTGGCCCCGGATGGCCCTACTCTGAGCGCATGGCGATGGCTCTTGATCCGGCGCTGCCTGTTGGCAAGCGCATCAAGCTGTTTCGTGAACGCGCGGGCAAGTCTCGCGCTGTGCTGGCCGGACTGGTGGGACGCTCGGAAGGCTGGCTTAAGGCGGTGGAGTCCGGCCGCTTGCTCCCGCCACGGCTGCCAATGCTGGTGAAGATTGCGGGCCACCTGGACATTGATGACCTGTCGATGCTGACCGGCGACGTGTCGATGCCTCGGGCGCTCTTCTCGGGCACGGAGCATCCTGCTCTTGCTGTGGTCCGTCGCGCGGTCGATGCTGCGCCATTGGGGCTTGCGGCAGGACCGGTGCCCAACGTTGACCACGTGGCGGCGCAGCTGGCCGGGGCGTGGCGAGCGCGAGACTCCCGTGGGGATCACCGGACGGCCCTCGGAGACCTTCTACCGTCACTCGTGGCGACAGCATCGGTTGCAGCGTCGCACCCGGAGTGCCCCGACCGGAGGAGGGCGGAAGCGGCCTACGCCTCCGCACTCAACCTGGTTCAGATGTTTGCGTCGTACCAAGGGGATGGCAACCTGGTCTGGCGTGTCGCTGAACGCTCTCTGGCGACCGCCCGAGCCTCTGGGGACCTAGTGGCAGTCGGCCAAGCCTGCTGGTTCCTGGTGGAGGCGTTCCGAAAGTCCGGGCAGTGGGATAGCGCGCAGACGCTGACCGAGGAGGCGTTGCGGCTGCTCGACCCGGTGAGGCGGGACTCCGCACGGTTGGCTGGGGCATGGGCGGACATGGCGTTCCATGCGGCAATCACGCACGCCACAGCTGGTGAGGCTGGCGAAGCGTGGGGCTGGTTCGACCGTGCGGAGGAGGCTGCGGGGTCCTTGCCAGCTGACTTCTGGAACTCGCCAACTTCCGGTTCTGCTCGGGTAATTCCTCTTCACGCTGTGACCGTTGCGGTTGAGCTTCGCCAGGCTGGCACGGCGCTCCGCTGGGCGGATCGACTGACACCCGAGGCTGTACCGGCGCTACCTAGGCGGGCAAGGCACTTGATCGAAGTTGCCCGCGCCCATGCGATGCGGGGGGAGCATGACCAGGTGGCGACGATGCTTAACAGTGCGGTCGAGGTGGCCCCCGAGACGGCTCGCTGGAACCAGGAGACTCATGCGATGGTCCGAGCACTGCTCGACGGGCCTCCGTCTGTCCGGAGCAGTGCGCGTGAGCTAGCCACCGCAACGGGAGTCGCTGCCTAGCTGGACCTCTAGGGGGTACAAACTGTGCCCCTCGCACCCTCCGAGTGCCCGTACCGTCTTCCCGACGTGACGGGCACTCACCTATGGAGGGGCGTAGCCAGTGGAGAGGCAAGACAGCCAGCAGCGATGGACCGTGCCCCGAAAGTCGGCCAGCGCCGCCGTGTCAGCGGCCATCCTGGCAGAGTACGACCCGCTGTGGTTCGAGCGCGCCACGAACGGTGGGCGCGGATTACCGGTCGACTGGCCGTTCTGCGAGTGCGGCGGCGAGAAGTGCCCCGACAGGGGGCTGACCGATGACGCTGCCTGAGGCAACCCCCGAACCCGGAGCCACCACGCCACCCGACTGCACCGTCTGCGCCGAGTTGGACACGCAGGCCGAGCAGGCACGACAAGTGCTGCTCGGGAAGGGCCGGTTTTACCGGGACGAGTCGGCGCTGGCCGATGTGCGGATCAAGCGCGACAGGCACCGCTGGCAGGGCACGTGCACGCGCGTGGGGGAGGCCAGGTGACCGCCACCGAGCGCCCGGCCGGAACCACGGTCAACAACTGCCGAACCTGCCAGTACTTGGATGCGGCAGCGTGCCAGTACGCCGGGAACGGATACCAGCTGGGTGCCGTCGCCCGGCTGCGGGAGAAGCACGCGCCGGAATGTCCGGACCCCCGGGGAGGTGCCACCGATGAACAGTGCGGCGGTGTGGTCTGAGCCCCCGTCGGACCCTGAGCCGGAAAGCCAGGCTGAGCCTTCTACACCCCCGTTGGAGCCCGCCGAGTCCGACACCACCGCGCGCTTGCGGGAAGCTGTACGGAAGCTCAACCAGGAGAGCCGCCACTGGCACCCCTGAACCCCCGTGGAGAGGCGGAAAGGGTTCTCCCTCCCCACGGGCCTGCCCCGTTCGTGCGTTGCCCCCGTGGCGCATGGGCGGGGCGTTTCGCTGCTCAGGCGAACACCGCTTGCCCTGCATCCCGAGGGGTGTACAGTCCGAGCACCACATGCCAGGTCCCGGCCCGGACCGGCCCCGGCAGGTAGCCGGGGGTCGCCGTGCCGTTGCTGATCGCGAAGGAGGTGCGGAACCCGCCGGACCAGCCGCGGAAGCCCGCCCCGCCGAGCTCGGTGCCGCGCTCGTCGAAGATCCCGATGTCGCAGGAGTTGCCCGGGACGCCGGCCGGCACGGTGGGCTTGTCGTAGCTGTAGGAGACGGCGATCTGCTGGACGCCGTGCGGCACCTCGACCGGCAGGTGGACGAAGTCGGCGACCCCGGTGTCCAGGTGCCCGGTGATGGTCCGGCTGTCGGTGCCGGAGGTCGGGGCCGGTGCGTCGGCGGCGGCGAAGGAGATCGGTGCCAGGGTCAGCGCGGTGGCTGCCCCGGCTATCAGGCCGGTCCGCAGCAGCGCGCGGCGGCCGGGGTCCGGGTCGTCATCGGCGGTGTGGTGCCGGCAACTCTCGTCGTTGCACACGGTGCGGTCCTCCCTTGACGGGTCCTTCTCCGCTGCCTTCCCCGCCCGGTGACGCCATGACGAGCGGGGCACGACCGACGGGCAACCGACGGGCAACCAGTTGGCCCCGGCCCGCCGTCAGTTCGGGTGCACCGCCAGCGACTCCAGCGCGGGCGCCGTCTTGGTCGGCAGGAACTCCACCACCTGGTACTCGGCAGCGCCCGCCTTCTTGAACGGGTCCTCGGCCAGCACCGCGTCCAGCGCCGCCGGGCTCGCCGCCTGCGCCAGGATCACCCCGCCGGTGCGCGGGACCCGGCGGCCGGAGGCGAGGAAGGCGCCCGTCGCGTAGTTCCGGTCCAGCCACTCCACATGAGCCGGGATCAGCTCGTCGATCCGCTCCAGCGAGGCGGTGTAGGTCAGGGTGACGACGAACATGAGCGGGCCTCCGGCGGCTCGGGGTGCGGTCGGGGCCACGTTACCGCCCGGCCATCCGCTCCAGCCTGGCGATCCGCTCGCCCATCGGCGGGTGGGTGGCGAACAGCCGGGTGCCGGCGTCGCCGGTGCGGAACGGGCTGGCGATCATCATGTGGCTGGCCGTCTGCAGCTGGGGCTCGGGGGGCAGCGGGAGGCGTTGGGTGCCGGTCTCCAGCTTGCGCAGCGCGCCGGCCAGGGCGAGCGGGTCGCCGGTGATCCGGGCACCGTCGGCGTCGGCCTGGTACTCGCGGGAGCGGCTGACGGCCAGCTGGATCATGGTCGCGGCGAGCGGGCCCAGGATCATGATGGCGAGGACGCCAAGGAGCCCGGGTCCGTCGTCGTCCTCGCTGCGGCCGAACGGGATCAGCCAGGCGAAATTCACCAGGAACATGATCACCGAGGCCAGCGCTCCGGCCACCGAGGAGATCAGGATGTCGCGACTGTAGACGTGGCTGAGTTCATGGCCGATCACCCCGCGCAGCTCCCGCTCGTCCAGCAGGCGCAGGATGCCGTCGGTGCAGCAGACGGCCGCGTTGCGCGGGTTGCGGCCGGTGGCGAAGGCGTTGGGGGCCTCGGTCGGCGAGAGGTAGAGGCGGGGCATCGGCTGCCGGGCGGCGGTGGAGAGCTCGCGGACGATCCGGTAGAGCCCGGGGGCCTCGATCTCGCTGACCGGGCGGGCCCGCATCGCGCGCAGCGCCAGCCTGTCGCTGTTCCAGTAGGCGTAGCCGTTGGTCGCCAGGGCGACGAACAGGCCGATGAGCAGGCCCGTGCGACCGAAGAAGCTGCCGATCAGCAGGATCAGTGCCGACAGTCCACCGAGGAGGACGGCCGTCCTCAGTCCGTTGTGCTGGCGGTGCACGGCAGCCCCTCCAAGTGGTGCGGTGGGAAGCCCTCTGTTCACATCCCTCTGTGCTTGGTCAACGGTGGACGTCGGGGCCCAGGTTCCCTTCCTCGCACGGCAGCGGGCCGTGCGCATCCCGACGATTCGCACGCACGAGCTGGACGCCAGCTAGAAGAGGCTCCCCGAGACCACCTGGAGCACCAGCTGCGGCGCCGCCGAGAGCACCACGGCGGCCGCCGCGGTCAGCCCGAGGGTGGCGGCCAGCGGCCTGGGCACCCGGCTCGTGGCGGCCTCGGCGCCGGGCACGAAGAGCTTCGCCAGCCAGAACAGGTAGTAGTACAGGGCGATCACCACATTGACCGCCATCAGCACCGCGAGCCAGCCCAGACCCGCGTTCACGGCGGCCTGGAAGACCACCACCTTGCCGAACAGTCCGACCACGCCCGGCGGCAGTCCGGCCAGGCAGAGCAGGAAGAAGGCCAGTGCCAGCGCGGCCCAGCGGTTGCGGGCGAACAGGCCCCGGTAGTCGTCCAGCCGGTTGGCCGGGCTGGTCCTGGCCACCACCGCCGCCACCCCGAAGGCGCCCAGGTTGACCAGGCCGTAGATCAGCGCGTAGGCCGCCGTGGCGCCCAGCGGATGGGCCGTCCCCGCGTAGCCGGCGGCGGCCAGCGGGACCAGCAGGTAGCCCGCCTGGGCCACCGAGGACCAGGCCAGCAGGCGCACCGCGCCCTGCGCCGAGTCGGACCGCTGGCGCAGCGCGGCCACGTTGCCGGTCGTCATGGTGACGGCGGCGACCACCGCGAGCAGCAGGCCCCAGGTGTGGCCGTAGGGGCGGAAGGCGAGGTTGGTGACCAGCGCCAGGCCCGCGAAGCCGGCCGCCTTGCCGACCACCGACAGGTAGCCCGCCACCGGCAGCGGGGCGCCGGCGTAGGTGTCGGGCACCCAGAAGTGGAACGGGACGGCGGCGACCTTGAAGGCGAAGCCGACCAGGGTCAGCGCGGCGCCCACCTCGGCCAGCGGCCCGAGCCGGCCCGGGACGTGCCCCAGGCCCTCGTTGATGGCGGCCAGGTGCAGGCTGCCGGTGGCGGCGTAGACGAAGCTGACGCCGAGCAGCATCACGGCGGTCGCGGTGACCGAGGAGAGGAAGAACTTCAACGCGGCCTCGCCACCGCGCCCGTCGCGCTTGAAGGCGACCAACGCGAACGAGGGCAGCGAGACCACCTCGAGCGCGATCACCAGGGTGGCCAGGTCCCGGGCGGCGGGCAGCAACGCGGCCCCGGCGGCGCTGCTGAGCAGCAGGAACCAGTACTCGCCGGCCGGCAGCCGGTCCTCGTCGACCGCGTGCAGCGAGAGCAGCGCGGCGATCAGCGCGCCGCCGAGCGCGAGCAGCTGGAAGACCAGTGCGAAGTGGTCGGCCACGTAGGAGCAGCTGCCGACACCGCCCGGCAGGCAGAAGGTCGCACGCGGCGCGCCGCCGGTCAGCGGCAGCAGCGCGAGCAGCGCGAGGGCCAGGCCCCCGATGCTGAGCGGGCCGAGCAGCCGCTTGCCGGATTCCGGCAGCAGCAGGTCGGCGAGCAGCACCAGCAGTGCGGCCACCGCGGCGATCAGCGGCGGGGCGATCGCCACCCAGTCGATGGACTGGATCAGCGCGCCGGGGTGGGCGACGGCGAGCAGCGAGGTCGGGTTCACGGCGGAGGGCCCCAGGGGGTGAAGGGTGCTGATCATCGGTCAGCCACCTGCCAGCAGCTGCTTGACGGCCGGATCGAAGAGCCCGAGCAGCAGCGCCGGCCAGAGCCCGGCCGCCAGGGTCAGCGCGGCCAGCGGGGTCCAGCTGACCGCCTCGTACGGGCGCAGCTCGGCCGGCTCGGCGACGGCCGGCTGGGCCGGATCGCCCATGCAGACCCGGCGCACCATGGTCAGCAGGTAGGCGGCGGTCAGCAGGGTGCCCAGACCCGCCAGCACCATGAAGGTGACGAAGGCCCGCCGGGAGAGACCCGCGGCCGGATCGAAGGCGCCGAACATCGCCAGCACCTCGCCCCAGAAGCCGGCCAGCCCCGGCAGGCCGAGGCTGGCCACCGCGGCGAAGGCGAGCAGCGCGCCCAGTCGCGGCGCGCGCCCGTAGAGCGCGGCGCCGGTGGCCCCGGCCAGGGTGTCCAGGTCCGCCGTCCCGTAGCGGTCCTTCAGCGCGCCGACGATGAAGAAGAGCAGGCCGGTGATCAGGCCGTGGGCGATGTTGGCGAAGAGCGCGCCGTTCACCCCCACCGGGGTGAGCGAGGCGATGCCCAGCAGCACGAAGCCCATGTGGCCCACCGAGGAGAAGGCGATCAGCCGCTTCAGGTCGCCCTTGCGGCCCGGCCGGGCGAGCGCGAGGCAGGCCAGCGAGCCGTAGACGATGCCGACCGCGGCCAGCGCCCCGAGGTAGGGGGCCAGCGTGTGGGCGCCCTGCGGCACCACCGGCAGCAGCACCCGGACCAGGCCGTAGGTGCCCATCTTGAGCAGCACGCCGGCCAGCAGCACCGAGCCGACGGTGGGCGCCGAGGTGTGCGCGTCCGGCAGCCAGCTGTGCAGCGGCCAGGCCGGCGCCTTGACCAGCAGGCCCAGACCGATCGCCAGCGCGGCCAGCACCTGGGTGCTGTGCGAGAGCCCGTGGCCGTGCGCGGCGGCCAGCGCCGTCATGTCGAAGGTGCCCGCCTTGAGGCCGATCAGCAGGAAGCCGAGCAGCATCACCGCGGAGCCGAGCAGGGTGTAGAGGATGAACCGGTTGGCCGAGGCCGTCCGGGCGCCGCTGCCCCAGCGCGCGATCAGGAAGAACATCGGGATCAGCACGATCTCGAAGGCGACGAAGAAGAGCAGCAGGTCGAGCACCAGGAAGGTGCCCAGCATGCCCACTTCGAGCAGCAGGAAGAGCCCGGTGAAGACCCGCGCCGACGGGGTGCCTTCGCCACTCGGAAGCCGCTTGGTCGAGTAGAGCGCGCAGAGGAAGGTGAGCAGCGCGGTCAGCACCACCAGCGGCAGCGAGATGCCGTCCACGCCGAGGTGGAAGCGGACTCCGAGGGCCGGGATCCAGGGCAGGTTCACCGTGCCCTGCATCCGGCTCGGGTGGACGTGGTCGAAGACGGCGGTCAGCGCCACGGCCAGCGCCAGCACCAGCCCGGTGACCACGGCGTTGAAGCGCAGCGCGCGGCGGTCCTGGGTCTCGGCGTCCGGGCCGAAGAGGCCGGCCGGGGCCAGCGTGACGGCGGCGCCGAGCAGCGGTAGCACCAGGAGGGCGATGAGGAGCGCGTTCATCGGGGACTCCCTGAGCGGGCCGGGGCGGACGGGTGACGGGTGATCAGCTGAAGGTGCCTCATGTACCGACCGCCACGAAGACCGCGATCAGCACCACGCCGGCCAGCAGCGCGCTCAGATAGGTCTGCGCGTTGCCGGTCTGGCTGCGCCGCACCACCCAGCCGAGCAGCTTGGCCGTCCCGCCGGAGGCCTGGACGTAGCCCTCGACCACCTCGCGGTCCAGGAACTTGACCAGTTCGGCGGCGGCCACCGTCGGGCGCACGAAGGCCAGGCTGTAGAGCCGGTCCAGGTGGAAGCCGTGCTGCGCCGGGCCGTGCAGCGGGCCGAGCAGCACCCGGCCCGGGTCGGGCACCGGCGCGGCCGCCTCGGCCGGACTCCGCCGGGCCTTGGCGGTGGCGGTGCGCCAGGCCGCGTAGCCGATCAGCACACCGGCCAGCGCGACCCCGGTGCCGAGCACGGCGGTGGGCAGGCTCGGCCGCAGCGAGCCGCCGTCCAGCAGCTTGGGCAGCCAGTCGGTGCGCAGGCTGCTCACGCCGAAGCCGATCGTGGGCACCGCCAGCACCCAGAGCGGCCAGCGCATCGCGGCCGGCTCGCTCTGCCCGGGATCGGCCTCGTCGAGCTCGGGCGAGTACGGTGCGCCCGGCTCGGCGACGGGTGCCGCAGCAGTTGCCTGGGCCTTGGCCGCCTGGGCCGCCCGGCGGCTCGGGAAGGCGAGCAGCCAGAGCCGGGTCGCGTAGACGGCGGTGAGCAGCGCGGTCAGCAGTCCCGTGACCAGCACGATCCAGCCGGCCACCTGCGGCACCGCGGCGGCGGGGCCCACGCCGTTGGTCAGCGCGTCCCCGGTGGCCGCGTGCTCGGCGGCGGTGAGCACCGACTCCTTGCTGAAGAACCCCGAGAACGGCGGCAGGCCGACCAGCGCGACCAGGCCGATGCCCAGCGTCCAGCGGGCGTCCGGCACCCGGTCGCGCAGCCCGGGCAGCCGGGACATCGCGGAGAGCGAGTTGGTGTGCGCGGCGTGGATCAGCACGCCGGCGGCCAGGAACAGCAGCGCCTTGAAGGCGCCGTGGCTGACCAGGTGGAAGACCGCCGCCTCACGGTCGCCGCTGGCCAGCGCGCCGGCCATGTAGCCGAGCTGGCCGACCGTGGAGTAGGCGAGCACCCGCTTGATGTCGTCCTGGGCCAGCGCGCAGAGCGCCGAGCCGACCATGGTCACCCCGGCCATCACCGCCAGCACCACCAGCGCGGCGCCGGAGAGCAGGAAGACCGGCAGCAGCCGGGCCACCAGGTAGATGCCGGCCGCGACCATGGTGGCCGCGTGGATCAGCGCGGAGACCGGGGTGGGGCCGGCCATCGCGTCCGGGAGCCAGGTGTGCAGCGGGAACTGCGCGCTCTTGCCGGCCACACCGGCCAGCAGCAGCAGCGCGATCAGCGTCGGGTGGTGCAGCTGCCCGTGCGCGGCGGCCGCCAGCACGCCCTGGATCCGGAAGGTCCCGGCGTCGGCACCGAGCAGGAAGATGCCGAACAGGAACGGCACGTCGCCCAGCTTGGTGACCAGGAAGGCCTTGAGCGAGGCGGCCCTGGCGTCCGCGGTCTCCCAGTGGTGGCCGATCAGGAAGTACGAGCAGATGCCCATGATCTCCCAGCCGACCAGCAGCAGGATCAGGTCGCCCGAGTAGACCACCAGGAACATCGCGGCGGTGAAGAGCGAGACCAGCGCGGCGTAGGACGGGTAGCGCGGGTCGGTGCGCAGGTAGGCCGTGGAGTAGATCTGGACGCAGGTGGCGACCACGCCGACCAGCACCGAGATCAGCGAGGTGTAGCCGTCCAGGTGCAGGCCGAGCCAGATCTCCGGGCCGCCAGTGGGGGTGAGCCGGGTGGCCACGTCCAGGGTCGCGCCGGTGCCCAGCTGCAGCGCGGTGACCAGGGCCAGCACGGCGGCGGCGGCCACCGGCAGGATCGCCAGCGGCCGGGCGTAGCCGGGGGCCCGGCGCCCGGTGGCGAACGTGGCGGCAGCACCGAGCGCTGGCAGCGCCGGGACCAGCGCGGGGAGGGCGATGTTCACTTGACGGCCTGACCCTTCGCCGCGTTGTCGGTGGCCGCGCCGTCGAACTGGGCCGGGACCTCGGCGGCGCGGTCGCCGAGCGCCCGCAGCCGGTCCACGTCCGCGGTGCCGCGGGTCCGGAAGACCAGCAGCACGATCGCCAGGCCGAGGCCGATCTCGGCGGCGGCGACGGTGATGGCGAAGAGGGTGAGCGCCTGCCCGGCGTGCAGCGCGTCGCGCAGCCAGGCGTCGAAGGCGATCAGGTTGAGGTTGACGGCGTTGAGCATCAGCTCGACCGACATCAGCACCAGGATGGCGTTGCGCCGGGCGAGCAGGCCGTAGACGCCGATGCTGAAGAGCAGCGCGGCGAGCACGGCGGGGTAGGCGAGGTGCATCGGCTGTCAGCGCTCCTGCTGCTGGGGGGCGGCGGTGGCGCCGGCGGGGCGCCGGGTGCGCAGCTTGCCCGGGCGGGGCTTGGCGTCACCCTTGCCGGTCCGGGAGATCACGATCGCGCCGACCAGCGCGGCCAGCAGCAGCACCGAGAGCGCCTCGAAGGGCAGCACCCAGTACCGGAACAGGCTGGCGCCGGTCACGGCGGTGCTGCCGCCGCCCGCGCCCAGGTCGATCCAGGAGGTCCGGAAGGCGTCGACCACCAGGGTCACCAGGGTGCCGGCCGAGGCCAGCGCGACGCCGAGGGCGATCCAACGGTTGCCCGAGTCGGCGTCCGGCGAGCGGCCGATCGGCGCCCGGGTGAGCATCAGGCCGAAGAGCACCAGGACGACCACCGAGCCGAGGTAGATCAGCACCTGCACCCAGGCCACGAACTCGGCGGTGAGCAGCAGGAACTCGATCGCCAGGCCGCCGAGCGTGACGACCAGCCAGAGCGCGGCGTGCACCAGTTGCTTGGTGGTCACCGAGATCAGCGCGGAGCCGAGCACGGCGAGGCCGACCAGCACGAAGACGATCTCCACGCCGGTCGGCGAGAGGAAGCCGCGGGCCGCGGGGCTCAGCGAGCCGGTCGCGGCGAGCAGGGCGGAGCTCATGCGCCGTCACCCCCGGCGGCGGCCGCCAGCTTCTCGGCGGCCTTGCGGGCGCCGGCGATCTCCTTGGGCTCCTCGGCGGCCGGGTCCAGGGCCGGCGGGGCCGGCACGGTCCACATCCACTCGCGCAGCTTCTCCCGCTCGTGGGTCAGCTCGAGGATGTCGGTCTCCGCGTACTCGAACTCGGGCGACCAGAAGAGCGCGTCGAACGGGCAGACCTCGATGCAGATCCCGCAGTACATGCAGAGCGAGAAGTCGATGGCGAAACGGTCCAGCACGTTGCGGGTGCGGGCCCGGGCGTTCGGCTCGACCGCCGGCAGGGTCTCCTTGTGCGAGTCGATGTAGATGCACCAGTCCGGGCACTCCCGGGCGCAGAGCATGCAGACGGTGCAGTTCTCCTCCAGCAGCCCGATCACGCCCCGGCTGCGCGGCGGCAGTTGCGGCTGCACCTCGGGGTACTGCGCGGTGACGGACTTGCGGGTCATGGTCCGCAGGGTGACGGCGAGGCCCTTGGCCAGGCCGGAGCCAGGAAGGTTCACTGGGAGATCGCCACCTTGATGATGCCGGTGAGGGCGAGCTGGAGGAGTGCGAGCGGGATCAGCACGGTCCAGGCGAAGCGCATCAGCTGGTCCTCGCGCAGCCGCGGGAAGGTCACCCGGGCCCAGATCACCACGAAGGCGAGCGCGAAGGTCTTCAGCAGCGTCCAGAGCCAGCCGAGGGTGTGCGGCAGCGGGCCGTGCCAGCCGCCGAGGAAGAGCACCGTGGTCAGCGCGCAGAGCACCAGGATGCCGGCGAACTCGGAGAGCAGGAAGAGCGCGAAGCGCAGCCCGGTGTACTCGGTGTAGGCACCGAAGATGATCTCGGAGTCGGCCACCGGCATGTCGAAGGGCGGGCGCTGCAGCTCCGCGAGGCCCGCCGTGAAGAAGACGAAGGCGCCGATCGCCTGCCACGGGATCCACCACCAGTGGAACTGGCCCAGGATCCCGGGCAGCGAGACGGTGCCCGCCGCCATCGCCACCGAAGCGCCGGCCAGCAGCATCGGCAGCTCGTAGGACATCAGCTGGGCCGCCGAGCGCAGGCCCCCGAGCAGCGAGAACTTGTTCGCCGAGGCCCAGCCGGCCATCAGCGAGCCGAGCACTCCGATGCCCATGACCGCGAGCACGAAGAAGATGCCCGCGTCGATCGCCTCCCCGACGAAGCCGCCAGGGCCGACCGGGACGGCCAGCAGCACCAGCAGGTACGGCAGCAGCGCGACGGCCGGGGCCAGTTGGAAGACCCGCCGGTCGGCGCCGGCCGGGACGATCTCCTCCTTCTGCGCGAACTTGACGCCGTCCGCGACCAGTTGGGCCCAGCCGTGGAAGCCGCCGGCGTACATCGGGCCGAGCCGGCCCTGCATGTGGGCCATCACCTTGTGCTCGGTCTGACCGATGATCAGCGGGAAGGTGAGCAGGACCACCAGCGCGGCGAGGCAGCGCAGCAGCGTGTCGAGCAGGTTCACGCGCGCTCTCCGTTCTGGCCTTCAGGCGTCTCGCTGTCCAGGGGCTGGGGCGAGGATGCGTCGGACGTCGGTTCGGCCGACTTCTCGGGCTCGGGGTCGTGCGCCGGCACCGGGGCGTGCCACGGCGCGTCGGCGCCGCGGGTGCGCGCGGGACGCTCCGGCGCCGCGGCCTGCGTCTCGGCCGGCGTCTCGGCCGGCGTCTCGCCCTGCTGCGCCGACTGGCTGGCCGACCCCTCGGTGATGCTGCGGGTCCGGCGCGGCCGGTCGGCCCGTACGGCGGGCGCGCCTTCCGCCCCGGCCGCCGCCGCCCGCGGACCGCGGGCCGCGCGGCCCGGACGCTCCGCCACCGGCGGCAGGGCGCCCTTGAGCGGACCCCACTCGTTCGGATCCGGCACGCCGGGCGGCTGCATCTTGCGCCGGGCCGGCCCCGCGTGGTCGTGGTCGCTCTCGCCCGGCTCCTTCGCGCCCGGCCAGGCCTTGGCGACCCGGGCGGCGAGCACGAACTCCTTGCGCAGCGGATGCCCCTCGAAGCCGTCGGGCAGCAGCAGCGGCACCAGGTGCGGGTGGCCGGTGAAGTCGATCCCGAACATCTCGTGCGTCTCGCGCTCGTGCCAGCCGGCCCCCGGGTAGACCCCGGCGGCGCTCGGCAGCGCGGCGCCGGCCCGCGGCACCCGGGTGCGCAGCAGCAGGTGGCGCACCGCAGCGCCGTCCCCGACGGTGGCCAGGTGGACGCAGACCGAGAAGCCCTCGGCGAGCTCGTCCACCGCGCTCAGCCAGTCGAAGAAGCGCAGGCCGAGCCCGTCCCGGGCGGCGGTCAGCGCCTCGATCCAGTGCTCGGCGGGCACGTCCACGGTGAGCAGCTCATAAGCCTGGGCCGCGCTCGCCCACGGGCCGATCGCGGCAGCGGTCTGCTCGGGATCCACCGCGTTCACTGCGCGCCTCCGGGCCCCGGCACCAGCGGCCGGCGCAGCGCACCGGCCGACGGGCCGCTGTAGCGCTCCGGCAGCGACTCGGCCGCGATCTTCTCCTGCAGCTTGAGGATGCCCTGCAGCAATGCCTCGGGGCGCGGCGGGCAGCCGGGCACGTAGACGTCGACCGGGATGATCTGGTCCACGCCCTTGGTCACCGAGTACGAGTCCCAGTAGGGCCCGCCCGAGTTGGAGCAGGCGCCGAAGGAGATGACGTACTTGGGCTCCGGCATCTGCTCGTAGAGCCGCCGGACGGCCGGTGCCATCTTGTCCGTCACGGTGCCCGAGACGATCATCAGATCGGCCTGGCGCGGCCCGGGCGCGAACGGGATGACTCCCATCCGGATGAAGTCGTGCTTGGCCATCGAGGCCGCGATGAACTCGATCGCGCAGCAGGCCAGACCGAAGTTGAAGCACCACAGGCTGTACCGGCGGCCCCAGTTGAGCACCACCTTGACCGGGTCCGGGGCGAGCCGGGCCAGCGGGCCGAGCCGGCGCGCCTCCAGTGCCCCCGGACCGGGGTTGGCGGGGTCGGGCAGACCGAGCGGGACCGGTCCACCGGAGCCGTGGCTGTGGGTCACGTCCATTCCAGGACCCCCTTCTTCCAGGCGTAGAGCAGTCCGATCGCGAGGAAGCCGAGGAAGACGAACATCTCCACCAGCGTCGCCATGCCGTATCCCGCGGCGGCGAAGACCGTCGCCCACGGGAAGAGGTAGATCGCGTCGACCGCGAAGATCACGTAGAGGAACGCGTAGATGTAGTACCGGACCTGGGTCTGCGCCCAGCCCTCACCGACCGGGTCGACCCCGCACTCGTAGGTGAGCAGCTTCTCCGGGGACCAGACGACCGGGCGCAGCAGGCGGTTGGCCGTGAATCCGACCACCAGGAAGAGCATGCCGACAACCGCGAGCAGGCCGACGGCCGCGTACGCGTCGAAGTAGCCGCTGCCCAGCGCGGGGTTTGCCGCGAGAGCGGTGGCCCGGGGGCCCTGCATGCGTTCGCCTCCAGCGGTCTTTACCCGTCCATAACCTCGTTATGGACGTGAGTCTATGGCCACCGCTGTGCGACCCCGGCACCCCGCCCGACCCTTAAGACGACTCCTGGACCACGGGGGTGGGGTTATCCCCCGCTGAGAACTCGTCCTGGCCCCCGTGCGCTGGGCCCCCGCCACCCGCCAAGCTGGTACTCCCCAGCGCCCCGACCACGAACGGAACGGACCTACCGATGAAGCTCCGCGGCGACCGCCGACCCGAGGCCAGAGCGTTGTACGGCGCCCAGATGTGGCGCGAGGCCCGGCACCACCTGGTCGGGCTGCCGTTCGGCATCCTGGTCTTCGTCGTCACGGTGGTCCTGCTGTCGGTGGGCGTGGGGCTGAGCGTGACGGTGATCGGGCTGCCGGTGCTGGCGCTCGGGCTGCGCCAGGCCCGCTGGTTCGGCGCCCTGGCCCGCAGCCGGGCCAGGGCCTCGCTGGGCGCCCGGATCGAGGAGCCGGAGCCGCTCACGCCCACCCGGCCGGGGGTCATGAGCCAGGTGCTGGCCGCCGTCACCGACGGGCTGTGCTGGCGCTCGGTGCTCTACTGCCTGCTGATGCTGCCCTGGGGCATCATCACCTTCACGCTGACCCTGGTCTTCCTGGTAGCCGGCTGGCCGCTGCTGCCGTTCGTGGTGCGCTACCTGGCCGTCGTGCACCGCGTGATGGTGGAGGCGCTGCTCGGCCCGGGCCGGCTCTCGGTACGGGTGCGCGAGCTGGAGGAGGACCGCGGTGCCGTGGTCGACACCGCCGCCGCCGACCTGCGCCGGATCGAGCGCGACCTGCACGACGGCGCCCAGGCCCGGCTGGTCGCCCTGGCGATGGACCTGGGCCTGGCCAAGGAGAAGCTGCTGGACACCGAGCTGACGCGGGAGCAGGCCTCGGCCGCCCGGATGGTCGACGCCGCGCACGGCGAGGTCAAGCTGGCCCTGCAGGAGCTGCGCGACCTGGCCCGGGGCATCCACCCCGCCGTGCTCACCGACCGCGGGCTGGACGCGGCGCTCTCCTCGGTCGCCGCCCGCTGCACCGTCCCCGGCGGGGTGCGGGTGAACGTGGACCTGGCCGGCCCCGGCGGCGTCCAGGAGCGCCCGGACTCGGCGGTCGAGGGCATCGCGTACTTCACCGTCAGCGAGCTGCTCACCAACACCTCGAAGCACGCCGGGGCCCGCAGTGCCAGCGTCGACGTCTGGCGCTCGGCCGAGCGCCTGATGGTCCAGGTGGGCGACGACGGCCGGGGCGGCGCCACCGTGCCCGGCGGCGGTTTCCGTCCGGGCGGCGGCCTGGCGGGCCTGGCCGAGCGGATCGGCGCGGTGGACGGCGTCTTCCTGGTGGAGAGCCCGGCCGGCGGCCCGACCACGGTGACCGTGGAACTCCCCTGGCGCACCCGGACCGCCCGGCCGCTCTGACGCCCTGCCCCGGGGGCCGAGCCGGTGGTCCGGCTCAGGCGCCGAGCGTCCCCAGCGTCACGTCGGCGGTCTTGGTCGCCCCGGCGCGGGTGTAGGTAACGGTGACCTTGTTGCCCGGTGAGAGCGAGGCGAGCGCCGTGGTGAGCGAGTTGACCGTGGTGATCTGGGTGCTGCCGACCTGGGTGATCACATCGCCCGCCTGCAGTCCGGCCGAGGCCGCCGGGCCGCCGGCGGTCAGGCTGACGATCACCACGCCGGCCGGCTGGTAGCTGGCGGTGAAGTACGGGCGGACCACGACGCCCAGCGCGGCCCGACCCGAATTGGTCACCTTGCCGCTGGCGATCAGCTGGTCGGCGATGTTGGTGATGGTGGCGCTCGGGATCGCGAAGCCGATCCCGCTGGCGGCCGAGCCGTTCAACTCGGGGTCGACGGCGGCCAGCGTGTTGATGCCGATCACCTGGCTGGAGAGGTTGACCAGCGCCCCACCGCTGTTGCCGGGGTTGATCGCGGCCGAGGTCTGCACCATGTTGGCGATGGTCGCGCCCGGCGAGCCGCCGCCCTGCGGCTCGGTGACGGTCCGCCCGGTGGCCGAGACGATGCCCTGGGTCACGCTGCTGGAGAGCCCGAGCGGGCTGCCCATCGCCAGCGTGATCTGCCCGACCGCCACCTTGCCGCTGTCCCCGAAGGTGGCCGGGCGCAGGCCGCCGGGCGGGCTGCTGAGCTTGATCACCGCGAGGTCGTCGTCGGGGTAGCTGGCGACCAGGGTGGCGTCCAGCAGGTTGGTGCTGTTCGCCAGGCTCACCTGGAAGGTGGTCGCGGTGCCCACCACGTGCGCGTTGGTGACGATGTCGCCCTTGTCGTCGTAGACGATCCCCGAGCCGAGCCCGCTGGTGGTGGTGATCTGCACCACCGAGGGCAGCACGTTCGAGATCACCTGCTGGTACTCGTCCTGCAGCTGGTTGGTCACCGAGGGCGCGGCGGTCGCGCCGGTGGCGCTCGCGGCCGAGGCCGAGGAGCTCTTCGTGCCGCTGCTGGTGCAGCCGCTGACGGCCAGTGCCGCACAGAGCACCACCGCCCCCGGCCCGGCCAGCCGGGCGGCGACGGCCTTGGGCCCGGTGGGTCGCGGGCCGGACGGGCACGGGCGGGTGTGATCCTTCGTGGGGTGCACCTGGGCTGCCTCCGGTTCCGTACATGCGGGACTGCTGCCCGACTTTCGCCAGGCTTTGTCAGCATTTCACCGCTATGTCCGAATCCCCGTCATCGGCGCGCCGCGCCCCCGCCCGGGCCGCCCGGCTATCGCTGCTCGGGCACCGCCGTCCCGAAGACCGCGTCCAGCGCGTACACGCAGCGGTCCTTGCTGCTCACGAAGACCCGGCCGCCCACCGCCACCGGAGAGCCCGTCAGCTCCCCCTTGGTGCCCAGCTCCCAGCGCAGCCGCCCGCTGGCCAGCTCCAGGGTGTGCAGCGAGTGGTCCCGGCTGCCCAGGTGGACCAGCCCGTCGGCGGCCGCCGGGGCCCCGACGATCTCGCCGCGCGCCGCGTACCGCCACTGCTCCTGACCGCTCGTGGTGTCGAACGCGAAGAGCGTGTCGCCGCTGGCGATCAGCGCGCTGCGCCCGGCCAGCACCACCGGCTCGGCGCCCTGCCGGCTCGCGGTGCGGCCCTGCCAGCGCACCCGGCCGCTCGCGCCGTCCAGCGCGTAGAGGGTGCCCAGGTAGTCGGCCACGTAGACGGCCGGAGTGGCCGAGTCGTCCAGCGTCGGCGGGGTGAAGAGCACCACCGGCGCCTCGAACCGCCAGCGCTGCGCCCCGCTGGCCGCGTCCAGCGCGTACACCGAGGTCCCCGCCGTCACGTAGACCAGGCCGCCGCGCACCGCGGGCCGGGACGGCACGTCCTCGCCGACCGGGAAGGTCCAGCGCGGCAGCCCGCCCCGGGCGTCCACGCAGCGCAGCCGCCCGCCGCCGTAGTAGTAGACGGAGCCGGCCAGCAGCGCCGGCCCGGACTGCGGGTTCTCGTAGTCCTGCTGGGCGTCCTCGGCCCGCCACAGCTCCGCGCCGTTGGCGGTCGAGCGCACCTGCACCCCGCCACCGCGCAGCCCGCAGCAGAGCACCCCGTCGGCGGCGTCCAGCGAGTAGACCCAGCCGTCCAGCGAGGTGCGCCAGCGCTCGGTGCCGTCGGCCACGTCCACGGTGTAGAGGTGCGGACCGTCGGCGGCGTGCAGCCGGCCCGCGTCCACCGCGACCGCCCAGGCCACGTCGCGGGTCTTGTAGCGGCGCCGGCCGGAGGCGATGTCGAGGGCGTGCACCTCGAAGCTGGAGATGAACAGGGTGCCGTCGGCGACCACCGGCGTGCCCCAGACGTCGTTGGACATCCGGAACCGCCACGGCCGCCACCGGCCCTGGCCCTGCTGCTCGGCCGGCGCGGCCTGGCCGGCGGGCGCGGCGACGGGCACGGCGGTGCCGCCCGAGCGGCGCACCCACTCGGTCCCGGCGGGCGTCGGCCCGGTGGCCGGCCGCTCCTGCTCGGCGGCGTGCACCTGCGGCCCCGGCCCTATCCGTACCGAGGCGCCGGGCAGCTGGATCTCTTGGGCCGGCTCGCGCCGGTGCCGGCGCCCGGCGCCCAGCTTGGCGGTGGCCGCCTCCACCTCCGCCCCGGCCGTACCGGCGGGCTGACCCACCGCCGACCGGCCCGCGGCCTGCGCGACCGCCGCCTGCCCCAGCGGCCCGAGTGCCCCGGTGCGCGGGTCCACCGGCGGCGGCCCCCAGTGCCCCTCGGGCCCGGCGGGCCCGCTCTGGCGACCCGCCAGGTAGGGCGCGGGCACCGGCGGCGGTCCCACCGGCACCGGCGGCACCGCGGGCGGGACCGGCGGCACGGCGGGCACGGACGGCTGCGCGGGCGCCGTGGCCCGGGGCCCTGGCAGGTTGCGCCGCCCCCGCTTGCGCTCGATCAGCTCCAGCGCGTTCGGCGGCAGCCAGTCCCCGCCCTCCTCCCCCGCGTCGTCCCGGGAGAAGAGGTGCGGTGCCAGCTCCGCCTGGATCTGCGCGGGGGTGGGCCGGTGCTCGGGCGCCGGCCGCATGCAGGCCCGGACCAGGTCGACCAGTTCCACCGGCAGCCCGGACAGGTCCGCCTGCTCGCGCAGCAGCTTGAAGACCGTCTCCACCGGATTGCCACCGTGGTACGGAGCGTGCCCGGTGGCGCAGAAGACCAGCAGCGAGCCGAGCGAGAAGACGTCGCTCGCGCCGGTGACGCTGCGACTGTCCTTGGCCTGCTCCGGCGACATGTAGGCGGGCGTGCCCACCGCCACGTTGGTCATGGTGAGCCGGGTGTGCGAGACCCCGGCGGCGATCCCGAAGTCGATCACCCGCGGGCCGTCCTCGACCACCAGCACGTTGGACGGCTTGAGGTCACGGTGCACCAGACCGGCCGCGTGGATGGACTGCAGGGCCTCGGCGATCCCGGCGATCAGCCAGCGCACCGCGTCCACCGGCAGCGGTCCGCACTCGCCGACCAGGTCCTCCAGCGAGGGCGCCGGCACGTACGCGGTGGCCAACCACGGCACCCGGGCCTCGGCGTCCGCGTCGACCACGGCCGCGGTGTAGAAGCCGCCGACCGTCTTGGCCGCCTCGATCTCGCGGGCGAAGCGCACCCGGAACAGCTCGTCCTCGGCGAGTTCGCCGCGCACCGTCTTGATCGCCACCCGCCGGCCGGAGGTCGACCGTGCCAGGTACACCAGCCCCATCCCACCGGCGCCCAGCCGCCCGAGCACCTCGAAGGGCCCGATCCGTCTCGGATCCTGCGCCGTCAGCTGGTCCACTCGGCTGCCACCTCCCCGTCCGCACGCCACCCTCCCCCAGCCTTCGGCCGGGAGGTACCCCCATGGGGCCGGAGTTGATTCTCCAATGCGTCCGCCCCTTGAGCCAATCTCCCCCCGCCTCAGCATCCCGGTCGTGTCGCGCCGCACCGACGGCTTCCGGCCAGCGCGGCCCCCGTCGAGCCCGACGGCCCGTCGAATCCGCGACCGGCCAGCGGATCTGACGCCGACTCGGAAGTCACCGCATTCATGCGCGGGGCTACGCAGAGCGACCCGAGAGGCCTTCAGCCCACTCGCCGTCACTCTGTGCCGTCATCAGCACACGGGGGGGCTTCGAATATCGCTATCCCGGCCCTCAATACCCGCCCGTGCGGACTAATAGTCGCATCACCGAATCGCGCCATGATCGGTGCGCGGTAAGCTGACGGCATGACAGGACAAGTTCGCACCGTCGACGGTCGCGTCGCCGGGCGACGCGGACAGGAGACGCGGCAGAAGCTGCTCGACTGCCTCCGCGAGATGCTCAGCACGTCGCCGTACCGGGACGTCAAGGTCATCGACGTCGCCCGTATGGCGGGTACCTCCCCCGCGACCTTCTACCAGTACTTCCCGGATGTCGAGGGCGCTGTCCTCGAGATCGCCGAGGAAATGGCCAAGGACTCCGTCGAGCTCAAAGAGCTGATCGACGGAAAGTCCTGGGCAGGAAAGTCCGGCGCCACCACGTCTGAAGAACTGGTGGACGGATTCCTCGCCTTCTGGCGCAAGAACGACGCCATTCTGCGTGTGGTCACGCTTGGCGCCGCGGAAGGGGACAAGCGGTTCTTCAAGATCCGCATGACTGTCCTCAACTCGGTGGCCAAGCCGCTCGCGGATGCCGTCAAGGACCTTCAGGCCAAGGGCCAGGCCGACAAGGCGCAAGACGCCGCGGCGGTGGCCGGCTCGCTGATCTCGTTGCTCGCCTCGGCGGCCGAGCATCAGAAGGCCTTCACCTCGTGGGGGGTCAAGGTCAAGGACCTGAAGCCCACCCTCGCTCCCCTGGTGTACTTGGGTGTCACCGGCAAGAAACCTCCCAAGTAGACCGTCCTTCCACCCAGCAGTTCTCCATATCGTGTGCTCGCGCGTGGCCCCGGCCTCCTGTCCGGTGGACGTCGGGCGGCGGCCGTGTCCTCGGGGGAGGTTCGCCGACGTACCGCAGCGCGCTGGCCGACACATGACGGTGGGCGGGATCCCGATCGGGATCCCGCCCACCGTTTCTTCTTGCCCTCAGGGGCAGCGCACCACCTGGCCGGCGTAGGCCAGCCCGCCGCCGAAGCCGAAGAGCAGCACCGGGTCGCCGCTGACGAGCTCCCCGCGCTCGACCAGCTTGCTGAGCGCCAGCGGGATCGAGGCGGCCGAGGTGTTGCCGGAGTCGACCACGTCGCGGGCGATGACGGCGTCGGTGGCGCCGAGCTTGCCGGCGATCGCGTCGATGATCCGCAGGTTCGCCTGGTGGGCGACGAAGCCCTTGAGCTCGCTCGGCTCGATCCCGGCCCGCTCGCAGGTCCGCCGGGCCAGCGGGGCGATCTGGGTGGTGGCCCAGCGGAAGACCGCCTGGCCCTGCTGGCTGATCACCGGCTTCCAGCCGGTGATGGTCACCGCGTCGGTCTTCTCCGGTTCCGATCCCCAGACCACCGGGCCGATGCCGGGCTCGGCGCCCTCCGGCTGGGCCTCGACCACGGCCGCCCCGGCGCCGTCCGCGAAGATCACGCAGGTGGACCGGTCGGTCCAGTCGATGGTGTCGGACATCCGCTCGGCGCCGATCACCAGCGCCCGGCTCGCCGCACCGGCCCGGATCGCGTGGTCGGCGGTGGCCAGCGCGTAGGAGAAGCCCGAGCAGACGGTGTTGATGTCGTAGGCGGCGGGGCTGGGGATGCCGAGCCGGGCCGCGACCGCGCAGGCGGTGTTGGGGCTGCGCTCGATCGCGGTGCAGGTGGCCACCACCACCAGGTCGATGTCGCGTGCCGCCAGACCACTGTTGGCCAGCGCCTTCTGCGCCGCCTCGGTGGCGAGGTCGACGAGTGTCTCGTCTTCGGCGATGTGCCGCTGCCGGATGCCCACCCGGCTGCGGATCCACTCGTCGTCAGTGTCGACCAGTGCGCTCAGGTCGTCGTTGGTGAGGACCTTGGGAGGCTGGTAGTGGCCGAGCGCCACGATGCGGGAACCGGTCATGTTGCCACTCAACCCGGTTACCGGTGCGTCAACTGCTCACCACCGGTGACAGGATCCGGCCTCCGAAGCTGTAGGAGGCGAACAACAGCCCTTGTGCCGCAACGCGGACCAGCCGCCATTTGGTGACATAAAGAGAAATCTCAGGTTGACGGCAGGACGTTCGAGCGTCGGCCGGCCCCGATCCTCAGGTGGCCAGCGAGGCCGCGTCGCCCATCACGATCACCGGCTGGGCGGCCGGGTCCAGGGTGCGGATCAGCTGGGTCATGTCGTCCTCGGAGACCGAGACGCAGGCGTGGGTCGGGCCGCCGTGGTCGACGTGCAGCCAGATGCCGCCGCCCTTGGCCTCGCCGAGCGGTTCCCGGGTGTCCAGCGGTGAGCTGCCGATCACCCGGTTGTAGTCGATCGCCACCACGTAGTCGAAGGACCCGGCCAGCTGCTCGCCGTTGAACCCGGTGCCGGTCGCCACGAAGCCGCTGTCCTGGTGGTACGGCAGCTTGCTGCCCGGGTCGGGCTTGAGGCCGCCCGCGTCACTCAGCGTGAAGACGCCGATCGGGCTGCGCAGGTCGCCCGAGCTGTGGTCGGTGGTCCAGCCCGCGTCGCCGTTGTGCCCGCTCCAGCTGGTGCCCGGGCGCCAGCGGCCGTCGGGGGTGCGGCTCCACAGCGTGACGGTGGAGGTGGTGGCGTCCTTGCCGGCGCCGGTGGCCAGCACCACCTGGGTGCTGCCGGCCGGTATCCGGGCGGCGAAGCCGGGGCCGAGGCCGGGTATCGCGGCGAAGCTGCCGTCCGCCCGGTCCGAGCGGTCGGCGGTGGGCGCCTCGGTGTGATCGGCGGCGGCACTGCCACTCGGCTGGGGTGAGCCGGACGGTGTGGCCGCGGTGGACGGCACGGGGGCGGGCAGCGGGACGAGGTCCTGGCCCAGCGCCGTGCCGGCGCCGCGGTGCGCGGCGAACGCGCCGCCGGGGCCGAAACCGAGCCAGCCGACGGCCGCGGCGATCAGCAGCACCGTGGTGCCCGCGCTGGCCACGCGGCGCCGGCGACGCGCCTTGCGCCGCCGGCCACGGCGGGCCTGGGCTCGGCCGCCGGACGCGGGCCCGGCGGCGCTGGGTTCCGCGTTGGTCGGCCGCGGCGGCTTGGTTCGCACGGCCCGATGGGATCCGGACATGCGGTCGATCCTGCCAAAGGCGGCCACGGACGGTAAACCCGGGCCACCCTAAATCCGCCTGAAGAGGCGTCAGGGCTGGTGGAGCGGGCGCGGCCGACCCGTCAGACAGACCTGAGCGTCACAGGCGCATCGCCTGCGGGGTCTCCCGGCGCAGCGGGTCCGGGCCGTCGTACTCGCGAATGACCTCGTAGCGGGTGTTGCGCTCGACCGGCCGGAAACCGGCGTCCCGGATCAGGTCGAGCAGGTCCTGGCGGCCGAGCTTGTTCGGGGTGCCGAAGTTGTCCGCGTCGTGGGTGATCTTGTACTCGACCACCGAGCCGTCCATGTCGTCCGCGCCGTGGCTGAGCGCCAGCTGGGCGGTGGTGACGCCGTGCATCACCCAGAAGACCTTGACGTGCGGGACGTTGTCGAAGAGCAGCCGGGAGACCGCGAAGGTCTTCAGCGCCTCGGCGCCGGTGGCCATCTCGGTGCGGGCCATCAGCCGGTTGCGGACCACGCCGTCCTTGGAGTCGTGGAAGTCGTGCTGGTAGCGCAGCGGGATGAAGACCTGGAAGCCGCCGGTCTCGTCCTGCAGTTCGCGCAGCCGCAGCACGTGGTCGACCCGGTGCCGGGGCTCCTCGATGTGCCCGTACAGCATGGTGCACGGGGTCTTCAGGCCCTTGGAGTGCGCGAGGCGGTGGATCCGCGACCAGTCCTCCCAGTGGGTCTCGTGGTCGACGATGTGCTGGCGGACCTCCCAGTCGAAGATCTCCGCGCCGCCGCCGGTCAGCGACTCCAGGCCGGCGTCGATCAGCTCGTCGAGGATCTCGGAGGCCGGCAGGCCGCTGATCTTCTCGAACCAGTGGATCTCGGTGGCGGTGAAGGCCTTCAGCGAGACGTTCGGCAGCGCGGCCTTCAACTCGCGCAGCGAGCGCGGGTAGTAGCGCCACGGCAGGGTCGGGTGCAGGCCGTTGACGATGTGCAGCTCGGTCAGCGAGTCCGACTCCATCGTCTTGGCCAGGCGCACCGCCTCCTCGATCCGCATGGTGTACGCGTCCTTCTCGCCCGGCTTGCGCTGGAACGAGCAGTAGGCGCAGGAGGCGGCGCAGACGTTGGTCATGTTGAGGTGGCGGTTCACGTTGAAGTGGACGACGTCGCCGTTCTTGCGCGTCCGCACGTGGTGCGCCAGGCCGCCCAGCCAGGCCAGGTCGTCGCTCTCGTAGAGCGCGATGCCGTCCTCGCGGGTGAGCCGCTCGCCCGCGTAGACCTTTGCCTCCAGCTCCCGCTTCAGCCCTGCGTCCATGCGGTGAACCGCCTCCTACGTCTTCGATCCAATGGCCGTTTCGCGCCGGAACCGAGACTACGCCTAAGACCGACCGTCGGATGATGGGTGGGTCAAGGAGAAGCCGTCCAGGCGACAGCCCGGGCGTCGCGACGCCGCCCATCATCCGACTGTCGGTCTCACATCAGGAGTTCGGACAGCAGCTTCGGTTCCAGGTTGCCGCCGCTCACCACGGCCGCGAAGACCCTCCCGCGCAGCTCGCCCGCGCGGTGCAGGTAGGCGGCGGTGGCCACCGCGCCCGAGGGCTCGGCGACCAGCCGCCCGCGCCGGGCGAGCACCGCCACGGTGTCCCGGATCTCCTGCTCGGTGACCGTCACGATGTCGTCCACATAGGCCTGGAGGTGCTCGAAGTTGAGCACTCCGAGCGGGCTGCGCAGGCCGTCCGCGACGGTCCGGTACCGCTCCTCGACCGACCACGGCCGCAGTTCGCCGGAGCGCAGGCTGTCGCGCGCGTCGGCGGCGAGTTCCGGCTCGACGCCGATCACCCGCACGCCCGGGGTGGTCAGCTTGATCGCCGCCGCGGTGCCGCTGATCAGCCCGCCGCCGCTGACCGGCACCAGCACGGTGTCCAGCTCGTCCGGGGCGTCCTCGCCGATCTCCAGGCCGACCGTGCCCTGCCCGGCGATGATGAACGGATCGTCATACGGCGGTACCCAGACGTAGCCGTGCCGCCGGGCCAGCTCGGCCGGCCGGCTGTCCCGCTCCTCGGCCGGCACCAGCACCACCTCGGCGCCGTAGGAGCGGGTGGCCGCCACCTTGACCTCGGGCGAGGTGTCCGGCATCACGATGACGGCCTCGATGCCGAGCTGCCGGGCCGCGTAGGCGACCGCCTGGGCGTGGTTGCCGCTGGACTGGGCGACCACGCCGCGGGCCCGCTCCGCGGCGCTCAGCTGGGCCAGCCGGTTGTGGGCGCCGCGGATCTTGAAGGCACCGGTCGGCTGGAGGTTCTCGGGCTTGAGCCAGAGGCGGCGGTGGCCGTCCTCGGCCCAGGGCGCCGGCATCAGCGGCGTGCGCACCGCCACGCCGGCTATCCGCCGTTGGGCGGCGCGCAGCTCGTCCAGCCCGACCAGTGCCATCGCCTACTCCCCCGTGCCCAGCGGCAGTTCGCTGACCCGGTTCTCCCACTTGGTGGAGAGCACGACCGTGGTCCGGGTCCGGGCCACGCCCTTGGTCCCCGACAGCCGCTTCACCACCGACTCCAGGCCCTCCACGTCGGAGACCCGGGCCTTGAGCATGTACGAGTCGTCACCCGCGATGAACCAGCAGTCCTCGACCTCGCCGAGGTCCTTCAACCGGTGCGCCACGTCCTCGTGGTCGGCGGCGTCGGTGAGCTGAAGGCCGATCAGCGCGGTGACCCCGAAGCCGAGCGAGGCCGGGTTGACGGTGGCCCGATAGCCGGTGATCACCCCGGCCTGCTCCAGCCGGTTGATCCGGTCAGTGACGCTCGGCCCCGACAGGCCCACCAGGCGGCCGAGTTCCGCGTAGGAGGCGCGGCCGTTCTCCCGCAGTGCCTGGATGAGCTGTCTGTCCACCGTGTCCATGTACCGTCCGCGTCCTTCCGAACCGAGCCAGACCCCGAGAGCATTATCCGCAGTTCCAAGGTCACGCTTGCCGCGCAACCCGGAAATCACAGACGTCAGATGTCGGCTGCCAGATATCGCAGAGAACATACTCTCCCGGGAGGACCCTTCTTACGCCCCCTCGGCACCGCGGGCCGCGCCCAGCTCGCCCGCCCAGCGGCGGTAGAGCCGGTGCGGCACCCCGGCGGCGTCCAGGACCCGCCCCGCGACGAAGTCCACCAGCTCCTGGCCGGTGGAGCCGCCCGCGTAGAAACCGGGGGCCGCGGGCAGCACCACGGCGCCGGCCGCGTCCAGCTCCACCAAGTGACGCAGTGTCACCCCGTCGAGCGGTGTCTCGCGGACGCAGACCACCAGCGGGCGGCGCTCCTTGAGGGTGACGGCGGCGGCGCGCTGGATCAGGTCCTTGCTCAATCCGAGCGCGATCCCGGCCACCGCGCCGGTGGTGGCCGGCACCACCAGCATCCCCTTGGCCGGGTAGGAGCCGCTGGACGGGCCGGCCGCGAAGTCGCCCGCCGGCCAGTACCTGACCTCCGCCAGGCCCTCCTCGGAGCCCAGCCAGTCGGCCAGGTCGGCGCGCCACCGCGCGTCCCGGAAGGAGATCCCGGTCTCGTCCAGGATGGTCAGCCGAGCCGCCCGGCTGACCACCAGGTCGACCGCCTCGCCGGCGGCCAGCAGGGCGCGGATCACCGAGGCCGCGTACGGCGTGCCGGAGGCTCCCGTCACCCCGACCACCCAGGGCCGTCGTACCGCCGCCTGTTGTTCGTTGCGCATACCTCGCACCCTAGAGCGTGCGACGCGGGAGGATGGTCGGCATGGCGCCGATAATGATCGACCTCACCCACCAGGTCACCACCGGCATGCCCGTCTACCCCGGCGATCCCGAGGTGGCCCTGCGCCCCGCGCTGACCACCGACACCGCCGGGGTGAACGTGCTCTCGGTGCACCTGGGCTCGCAGTCGGGCACCCACGTGGACGCGCCCTACCACGTGGACGTCACCTGGCCGACCCTGGACGGCCTGCCGCTGGACCGGTTCACCGGCCCCGCCGTGGTCGCCGACCTGCGCGCGCTGCCCGCCCGCAGTGCGGTGACGCCCGATCAGCTGGCCCCCGCGCTGGCCCGCCTGACGCCGGGCGCGGTGCTGCTGCTGGCCACCGGCTGGCCCCGGTTCTGGGGCACCGAGCGGTACCTGGCGCACCCGTACCTGACGGCGGCGGCGGCCGAGGTGATCGTCGCGGCCGGGGTCCGCACGGTCGGGGTGGACGCGCTGAGCGTGGACCCCACGCCCGACCCCGGTCCGGCCGACCCGGCGGTGGCGGCGCTGCTGGCGGGCCTGAGCGACGAGCACGACGGCGAGCCGCCGGCCGCGGCGCCGGAGCTGGCCGCGCACCGGATCCTGCTCGGCGCCGAGGGCGGCGGTGTGATCGCGGAGAACCTGACCGACCTGACCGCGCTGCTGGAGGCGCAGGCCCGGGAGAAGCCGATCAGCGTGAGCCTCTTCCCGCTGCGGCTGGCGGCGGCGGACGGGGCGCCGGTGCGCGCGGTGGCGCGGGTGGGGTAGTGGGCAGGTACTGTCCGCAGGTGGAGAAACTGCCGATGGAAAATGTGATCTTCAGCTTGTCGAGACGCCAGCTCTCGAACTACCTGGTCCGTCTGATCCTGCTGCTGGCCGTGGTCTGCGGCGTCACCGTCCTGGTCACGCACAACGCCGTGGCCACCGGGGTCGGCGCCGTCGTGGTGCTGGTCACGCTCTGGCTGGGCGCCGCGCGCGGCCGCACCACGCTGAGCCGCACCGGCATCGAGATCCGCCGCCCGCTCGGCCCGCGGCAGCTCGTCGACTGGAAGCAGGTCAAGGAGATCCGCGACGAGCAGCGGGGCGGCACCCGGCTGCTGCGGGTCGAGCTGACCGGCGGCCGCAGCTTCCCACTGCCCGCCCCCACGCACAGCGCGCTGTCCCCCAACCCCGACTACGCCACCGAGCGGGACCAGTTGCTCGCCTACCGCAAGCGGCGCTCCGGCCGTCGCTAGGCCGGACCCGGCCGCAGCTCGCACCTTGGTCTAGACCATCCCCGGGCACCCCCGATAGGCTGACCGGCCATGGCAGAGATCGTCGGTGTGGTCGAGCGACTCTGGCGCTACCCCGTGAAATCCACCGCCGGGGAGCGCCTGACCCAGGTCGCCGTCGACGATCGCGGCCTGGCCGGGGACCGGCTCTACGCGGTCCGGGACGGGGAGGGCAGGCTCGGCTCGGGCAAGAACACCCGCCGCTTGCGGCGGATGGACGGGCTGCTGCGGCTCGGCTCGCGGCTCGGGCACCTGCTGGACGGCCCCGAGCTGCTCGACCCGCTCGGCCGGACCGTCGCCGACCCCGCCGCCTTCCTCCGCGCCTACCTGCAGCGGGACGACGTCACGCTGGCCCGCGAGGACGCCGTCTCGCACTTCGACCAGCTCCCGGTCAGCCTGCTGACCACCGCCACCCTGGACTGGGTCCGCGAGGCCGTGCCGACCGCGCTGGTCGACGAGCGGCGGTTCCGCCCCAACATCCTGCTGCGCACCCCGCCGGGCACCAGGCCGTTCGTCGAGGACGACTGGTTCGGCCGGGAGGGCGAGCTGAAGTCCGGCGCCCGGCTGGCCTTCGTGCGCTCCAGCGAGCGCTGCGTGATGGCCACCGCGGCCCAGCCGGGCCTGCCGTACGCCCCCGAGATCCTGCGGGTGCTGGCCGGGGAGCACGCCAACCGGCTGGACGCGCTCGCGACCGTGAGCGCGCCCGGACTGCTGCGGGTCGGCGACCGGCTGCGGCTGCTCTGACGGTACGTCAGGACCGCTGGTGGGCCGGCAGCAGGCAGAACGGGTGCCCGGCCGGGTCGGCGTAGATCACCCAGCCGCCCTCGCGGCGCAGGAAGGCCGCTCCGTGCGCCGTCACCTCGCGCTCGGCGGCGGCCAGGTCCACCACCTCGACGTCCAGGTGGAGCTGCTGCGGGTGCAGCGGGTCGGGCCACTGCGGCGGGTGGAAGTCCTCGACCCGCTGGAAGGCCAGCACCAGGCCGCCCGGCGTGTGCAGGGTGGACCACCCCTCGTCCAGCGACCAGCGCGGGTCCGGACGGTCCACCTCGCCGCCGAGCAGCACCGCGTAGAAGCGGGCCAGCGCGGCCGGGTAGTGACAGTCCAGGACCACGCACTGCAGGGTGCCGAGCATCGTGGCCACCTCCTTCGGGCCGGCTTCGGGCTGGGGCTCCGATCATCCCGCAGCCGTCCGGGCGCCCCGGGCGCGCCACCCCGGTGCCGGTCGGCCTCAGCTGAAGTGCAGCCCGCGCAGGATCAGGTCGAGCAGCGCGAAGCCGAAGAGCGAGACGCCGACGAACCCGTTGGTGGTGAAGAAGGCGCGGTTGAGGCGGGAGAGGTCGCCCGGCCTGACGATGCGGTGCTCGTACAGGAAGGCGGCGCAGACCACGACCAGGCCGACGAAGAAGGCCGGACCGGCGTGGGTCAGGACGCCGTACCAGGCCAGCAGGCCGGTGGTGAGCAGGTGGCAGACCCGGGCCCCGTAGAGCGCCCCGGCGATGCCGAACCGGGCCGGCACCGAGCGCACCCCCTCGGCGCGGTCGGCGGCCACGTCCTGGCAGCCGAAGATCAGGTCGAAGCCGCCGATCCAGATCCCGACCGCCAGGCCCAGCACCACGGCGTCCCACGACCAGCTCCCGGTGACCGCCAGCCAGGCGCCGATCGGCCCCATCGCCTGGGCCAGCCCGAGGATCGCGTGCGGGAAGTCGGTGAACCGCTTGCCGTACGGATAGACCACCATCGGCACCACCGCGACCGGCGCGAGCACCAGGCAGAGCGTGTTGAGCGAGGCGGCGGCGCCGAGGAAGACCAGCAGCGCGAGGGCCGAGCCGGTGTAGACGGTGCGCAGCGAGACCGCGCCGGTGACCAGCTCGCGGCCCGCGGTGCGCGGGTTGCGGGCGTCGATCTCGCGGTCGATGATCCGGTTCGCCGCCATCGCGAAGGTGCGCAGGCTCACCATGGCGATCGTGACGATCAGCAGCTCGCCCCAGTGCACCCGCCGGTCGGCCAGGAACATCGCGGTGAGGGTGGCGATGTAGGCGAACGGGAGGGCGAAGACCGAGTGCTCGATCAGGACCAGGCGCAGGAAGGCCTTGACCCGGTTCGGGGGCGGTGCCTCGAAGAGATCGGCGGCAGTGGTCACAGCCCGTATTCCTTCCAGCGCTTGGTCACCCGTTCGGCGGTGGCCGGGTCCGAGGTGATCATCTCGGGCCATCCGCCGTCGCGGGTGTAGCCCTCCTCCGGGAGCTTACGGGTCGCGTCGATACCCGCCTTGCCGCCCCAGAACTTCTGGTACGAGGCGTGGTCGAGGTGGTCCACCGGGCCCTCGACCACGCTCAGGTCGCGGCTGTAGTCGGTGTTGCCCAAGGCCCGCCAGGCGACCTCCTGGTAGTCGTGCACGTCGCAGTCGGCGTCCACCACGATGATCAGCTTGGTCAGCGACATCATGTGGGCGCCCCAGATGGCGTGCATCACCTTCTGGGCGTGCTTGGGGTACTTCTTGTCGATCGAGACGATCACGCAGTTGTGGAAGCCGCCGGCCTCGGGCAGGTCGTAGTCGACGATGTCCGGCACGATCACCTTGAGCAGCGGCAGGAAGAAGCGCTCGGTGAACTTGCCCAGCGGACCGTCCTCGGTCGGCGGGCGGCCGACCACGATGGACTGCAGCAGCGGGCGCCGACGCATCGTCAGGCAGTCGATGGTGAGGGCGGGGAAGAGCTCCTGCGGGGTGTAGAAGCCGGTGTGGTCGCCGAACGGGCCCTCCGGGAGCAGCTGGTCGGGCTCCAGCCAGCCCTCCAGGACCACCTCGGCGTCGGCCGGGACCTGCAGCGGGACGGTCTTGCAGTCGACCATCCTGACCCGCTCGCCGGCCACGAAGCCCGCGAACAGGTACTCGTCGATGTCGCCGGGCAGCGGGGCGGTGGCGGCGTAGGTGACCACCGGCGGGCAGCCGAAGGCGATCGCGACCGGCAGCCGCTCGCCGCGCCGGGCGGCCACCGCGGCGTGGTTGCGGCTGTCCTTGTGGATCTGCCAGTGCATGCCGATGGTCCGCTTGTCGTGCCGCTGCAGGCGGTACAGGCCCAGGTTGCGCACCCCGCTGTCGGGGTCCTTGGTGTGGGTCAGGCCCAGGTTGAAGAACGAGCCGCCGTCCTTGGGCCAGGTGAAGAGCGCGGGCAGCTGCTCCAGGTCGACCTGGTCCCCGGTGAGCACCACCTCCTGCACCGGCGCCTCGGTCGACTTGACCTTGCGCGGCGGCACGTGGGCCATCGAGGCGAGCTTGCCGAAGGCGTCCCGGACGCCGGTGAAGCCGTGCGGCAACTCGGGCTTGAGCAGGCCCGCGATCTTCTCGGCGATGTCCTCGGGCGACTTGAGGCCGAGCGACTTGGCCAGCCGGCGCTCGGTGCCGAAGACGTTCATCGCCAGCGGCATCGCGCAGCCCTTGACGTTCTCGAAGAGCAGGGCCGGGCCCTTGGCCTTCTGCACCCGGTCGACGATCTCGCCGATCTCCAGATGGGGGTCGACCTCGACCTTGATGCGCTTGAGGTCGCCTTCGCGTTCGAGGGCCCGCAGGAAGGAGCGGAGATCGTCGTATGCCATGCCTGTCAGTATCGGCTACCCGATAGCCTGGCCCGGTCAACAGGGCCCGCCGCAGCCCGCTCGGCGCCGGCCCGGCCGCCGCCCGGCCTTGGGGGAGATCGCCACCGTGCTGGATATCGTGCCCGTTCTTCTCGTCCTGGTGCTCTGGATCTGGGCGTTCATCGACTGCCTGACCACGCCGGAGCACGAGGTCAGGCTGCTGCCGAAGGTGGTCTGGATCCTGATCATCCTGTTCTTCGGCGAGGTGCTGCTCGGGCCGCTGGCCTGGCTGCTCGTCGGCCGGCGCCGCGGCCTGCTGCCGCTCGGGCCCGCCCGGTCCGCCGCCGAGCCCCAGTCGCCCCGGCGGCCGGTGGCGCCGGACGACGACCCCGAGTTCCTGGCCGCGCTCGGCCGCGAGATGGAGCGGCGCCGGCGCGAGGAGCCGGAGGACGGATCCGCCTGAGCAGGCCCCGGTTGCCGCCACTGACCTAGGACTTTGCCTTTTGGTAAATCCCTACGACTGACGGTCCGTGGTCGGTATCACCGGCCTACCCGCCGAGACCCCCTAGCGGCCCCCTACAACCCCTCAGTGCGCACCGCCGCAGACCCACGCTGAGCTGGGCAGTCGTCCGACCGGACGGCCCAGCGCCGATCTTGGCGTGCTCCAGGCAAGGATGGGCAGGGCGGGGCGTCCGGCCACCGGCTCCAGCAGGCCCTGAGCCGATTTTCTGTACATCCTCGACAGGTAAAGCCCTAGGACCTTGTACAGAACCAACGCCGAAACCGAGTGGTCCGGCCTCGTAGTGTCGTAGGGGAAGCAGGAAATCGCAGCCGGAGCCCACAGCCGACACCGACTGCTCGGTCGCTCATCTATCTGGGAGTTCGAGATGACGGTGTTGCAGCAGGCCGCGGGGGAACCCGCCGACGCGCGCGGCCGGGTCGCGGAGCTGCACGAACTGCGCGAGCAGGTGCGGCGCGGTCCGAGCGAGAAGGCGACCGAGGCGCAGCACGCCAAGGGCAAGCTGACCGCGCGCGAGCGGATCGAGCTGCTGCTGGACGAGGGCTCGTTCCACGAGGTGGAGCCGCTGCGCCGGCACCGCGCGCAGGGCTTCGGCCTGGAGGCCAAGAAGCCGCACACCGACGGTGTGATCGTCGGCTGGGGCACCGTGCACGGCCGCACGGTCTTCACCTACGCGCACGACTTCCGGATCTTCGGCGGCGCGCTGGGCGAGGCCCACGCGCAGAAGATCCACAAGATCATGGACATGGCCATCGCGGCCGGCGCTCCGCTGGTCTCGCTCAACGACGGCGCCGGCGCCCGGATCCAGGAGGGCGTCACCGCGCTGGCCGGCTACGGCGGCATCTTCCAGCGCAACACCCGCGCCTCCGGCGTGATCCCGCAGATCTCCGTGATGCTCGGCCCGTGCGCCGGCGGCGCCGCCTACAGCCCCGCGCTGACCGACTTCATCTTCATGGTCCGCGAGACCTCGCAGATGTTCATCACGGGACCCGACGTGGTCCAGGCCGTCACCGGCGAGAAGATCAGCCAGAACGGCCTGGGCGGCGCCGACGTCCACTCCGCCGTCTCGGGCGTCTCCCACTTCGCCTACGACGACGAGCAGTCCTGCATCGAGGAGGTCCGCTTCCTGCTGTCGCTGCTCCCGCAGAACAACCGCGAGATGCCGCCGGCCACCCCGAGCGACGACCCGATCGAGCGGCGCAACGACTCGCTGCTCGACCTGGTGCCCGCCGACGGCAACCGCCCGTACGACATGCGCAAGGTGATCGAGGAGATCGTCGACCACGGCGAGTACCTGGAGGTCCACGAGCGCTGGGCCACCAACGTGATCGTCGCGCTGGCCCGGATCGACGGCCACGTGGTCGGCCTGATCGCCAACCAGCCGCAGTCGCTGGCCGGCGTGCTCGACATCAACGCGTCGGAGAAGGCCGCCCGCTTCGTGCAGATGTGCGACGCCTTCAACATCCCGCTGGTCACCCTGCTCGACGTCCCCGGCTTCCTGCCCGGCGTGGACCAGGAGCACGGCGGCATCATCCGGCACGGCGCCAAGCTGCTCTACGCCTACTGCAACGCCACCGTGCCGCGGATCTCGCTGATCCTGCGCAAGGCCTACGGCGGCGCCTACATCGTGATGGACTCCCAGTCCATCGGCGCCGACCTGACCTACGCCTGGCCCACCAACGAGATCGCCGTGATGGGCGCCGAGGGTGCCGCCAACGTGATCTTCCGCCGCGACATCAACGGGGCCGAGGACCCCGAGGCGATGCGCGCGCAGAAGATCAAGGAGTACAAGAGCGAGCTGATGCACCCGTACTACGCGGCCGAGCGCGGCCTGGTGGACGACGTCATCGACCCGGCCGAGACCCGCTCCGTACTCGCCGCCGCGCTCGCCATGCTCCGCACCAAGCACGCCGACCTGCCCTCCCGCAAGCACGGCAACCCGCCGATGTAGCGGCTGCGCGCAGCCGTCCGACCACTCGTCATCCGCAGCTTCCGGGGGAGAGAAACCCGATCATGACCAGGTCCACCGAATCGCTCGTCCGCGTCACCCGCGGCACCCTGTCCGACGAGGAGCTGGCCGCCCTCACCGCCGTGCTGCTGGCCCGCGCCGCCGCCCAGCAGGCCACCGCGGCACTGCCGGCCGTCGAGCCGATCGCCCGCTGGCAGCGCCTGGAGCGCCGCCCGGCGTACTACTCGCCGGTCAGCTGGCAGTGGGCGGCATAGTCCGCGCCGGCAGGCTCTTCTCGAACCAGTGGTCCGAGAACGCGCTGTCGTTGTACCGCGGGATCTCGCGGTAGCCCTGCCGGGCGTAGAGCGCCCGCGCCTCCACCAGGTCGGCGCGGGTGTCCAGGCGCACGGTGGTCATCCCCAGCTCGGCGGCCGCCGCCTCGATGGCGGTGATCAGCCTGGCCCCGCCGCCCTGGCCGCGGGCCGCCGGGTCGAGGTAGACCTTGGTCAGCTCGCCCAGGGCGGGCGTCAGTCGGCGCAACCCGACGCAGCCCACCGGCAGGCCGTGCCGACGGGCCACCAGGAAGGCGGCCAGGCCGGTATCGGGCTCCCACTCGCCGAGTTGGTCGACCTCCGCCTCGGTGGCCGGGCGGCGGTGGTAGCGGCTGATCAGTTCGGCCCGGTAGGCGCGGAGCAGCGCGACGGCGTCCGGCCGGTCGATCGGGGTGGCCTCGAAGGTCCAGATGGTCATCCGGCCATCGTGGCCGCCACGGGCCGGGCGGGCACCTGAATTACCCGGGTCCGGAGGCCTCAGCCGTGACGGCCTTACGCGGCCACCAGGGCCGAGGATCGGCCGGCGTGCATCAGGTCCAGGTGGTCGGCCAGCACCTGCGGGTCCTGGGCCAGCCAGAGCCGCAGCGCGGCCCCGAGCATCGCGCACCCCGAACCGAGCCGTACCCCGGTCGCCCGCGCCACCTGCTCGGCGGCGGGCACCAGCAGGTCGGCCAGCGGCGCCGGCAGCCAGACGGTCAGCGCGCAGGGCGCCGGCTCGGCCAGCGCGGCCAGCAGCCGGTAGGCCCGCGCGGTGCCCTGCAGCGTCGGCAGGACGTCGAGCAGCCCGTCGGCGACCACCTCGGAGAGGTCACTGCGGTGCCCCTGCGCCAGGCGCCGCAGCAGCGCGCGCTCGGCGACCGTGATGCGCACCGTCAGCATGAGCTCCTCGCTGTCCATGACGCGGCCTCCTCGCCTTCGGCACAACGGATTTGGTACTGGTACGTCCTACTTTGTCACAGCGGATCACCCGCTCTGACATCTGCCCACCGCGCGGGTCATGACACCTCGCCGGACACGTGATCCAGCCAACGTCAGGTCGGGCTCGGGCCGTTCGCGGGGCGTCCCGCGAACGGCCGTCGGCCGCAGGCCGTTTGCTGCGGGCCGTTTGCTGCGGGCCCGGCTATCCCACGCCGGCGTACGAGTGCTTGCCGGTGATGAAGATGTTGACGCCGTAGTAGTTGAAGAGGAAGCAGGCGAAGGCCAGCAGCGCCAGGTACCCCGCCTTGCGGCCGCGCCAGCCGGCGGTGGCCCGGGCGTGCAGGTAGCAGGCGTAGACCACCCAGGTGATGAAGGACCAGGTCTCCTTCGGGTCCCACTCCCAGTACTTGCCCCAGGCCGACTCGGCCCAGATCGCGCCCGCGATGATGGTGAACGTCCAGAGCGGGAAGACCAGGGCGTTGATCCGGTAGGAGAGCTTGTCCAGGGTGGCGGTGGCGGGCAGCCGCTCCCAGACCGAGGCCGAGGTCCGGAACGGGCCGCCGGGCAGACCGGCCGCCAGCCGCTTGTCGTAGGCCTCACGGCCCAGGTAGAGCGCGGTGGAGGCGAAGGCCGCGTAGAAGGCGCCGCCGCAGATGATCGCGGTGGTGACGTGGATCCCCAGCCAGTACGAGTGCAGCGCCGGGACCAGCTGCTCGTCGGCGGTGTAGAGCACCGTGGTGGCCAGGCCCAGGGTCAGGGTGGCGGCGACCACCGCCGGCAGGCCCATCCAGCGCACCGGCTTGCCGAGCGCGAGCAGCAGCAGGTAGGTGCCGATCATGGTGACGCCGAAGGCGCAGGAGAACTCGTACATGTTCCCCCACGGGAACCGCATCACCGACAGGCCGCGCAGCAGCACGCCGCCGAAGTTGCACGCGAAGCCGAGGATGGTGAGCGAGATGGCGATCCGGCCCGCCAGGTCGCCCTTCTCGCTGGTGCCGGCCGCGCCCGGGCCGTCGATCTCCCGCTCCTCGCCACGGCCGCTGGTGACCACGATGGCGCCCTCGCCGGCCAGCGCGGTGCGGGTCAGCGTGGTGGTGCCGCCGTCGGCCGAGGCGACCGTGACGGTCACCTTCTTGGCCGCCTTCGCCTCCTTGGCCGCGCGCACCTGCTCGGTGACGCTGACCTGGGCCGCCGCGGCGGCCAGCGAGGCCTGCTCGGCGGAGCGGCGGGCGACCCCGCCCTTGCTGCCGAAGGTCCACTCGAACATGTGCGCGAACATGGCGAGCGCGTAGACGAACATGGCCGAGTAGATCAACTTGTCGGACAGGCCCGACAGTTGGGTATTGACCCCGATGGCGAGAATCACCGTCTACTCCTTGGTTTCCGGGGCGGAAGGGGTGGCGTCTGCTGGGGTGTCAGGCGCGGCGGATTCTGACGGGCCGTCGGGTTCGTCCGGTTCCGCTGAGGCGCCTGAGGCGTCGGGCTCCTCGGGCTCCTCGGGTTCGTCGAGGGCCGGTGCGTCATCCTGCAGGTCGACCGCGAGGTCCGCCAGCTCCTCGGCGATCTTCGCCGACTCGCTGCGTGCCAGACCCGCCAGCTCCACCAGGGTCCGGCCGTCCGGCGTGGTGACCGCGCGCACCCAGATCCGGCGGCGCTGCACCAGCAGCGAGCCGATCAGGCCCAGGATCGCCAGCATCGCGCCGGTGAGCGCGACCGTGTTGCCCGGGCGGTGCGAGACGCTGAAGCTGGCCCACTGCTTGTAGCCGTCGAAGCTGATCGAGCCGTAGCCGTCCGGCAGCGTCCAGCCCTGACCCGGTGTCAGCTTGGTCCTGGCCGGCTGCCCGTCCTGCTGCAGCTGGGTCAGGTGGCTGAGGTCGAGCTGGTAGATGTTCTGCGGCACGCCGGAGTCGGTGCCCAGATCGCCCTCGTAGGCGGTGAGCACCATCGCCGGGTTCGCGTCGCCGGGGAAGAGCGAGCGCGGGCCGGTGGTCGGGCCGAAGCTGTCCGGTGCGGTCGGCAGGAAGAAGCCCGAGAAGCCGAGCTGGACCTTCTTGCCGTCCTTCTGCCCGTAGTCGCCGACCTTGACCACACCGGTCGAGGTCAGATTGGGGTCCTGCGGCAGGAACGGCACCGCGTCGTGGTAGACGACCTTGCCGCTGCCGTCCTTGACCGTGATCACCGGGGCGTAGCCGTGGCCGATCAGGAAGACCTTGCTGCCGCCGATCTCCAGCGGGTGGTTGACCGAGATGACGCCGCCCTTGGTCCTGGTCGGGTCGGAGCCCGTCCAGTAGTGGACGTTCGCGTCGAAGGTGCGCGGCTGGCCCATCTGGTCACCGGTCAGCTGGTAGGTCGCGGTGAAGTTGTCCAGGTGGAAGCCGAACGGGTCCAGGTCGTTCGGCCCGTAGAAGGCCGAGCCGTTGAAGTCGTCCATCTGGGTCAGCGTGTTGGTGTAGCCGTCGCCCTCGATCACCAGCTTGCCGCCGGTGCCGCTGGCCAGGCTGGCCCAGGCGAAACCGGCCAGCAGGGCGAAGAGCGAGAGGTGGAAGAGCAGGTTGCCGACCTCGCGCAGGTAGCCCTTCTCGCCGGCCACCGCACTGCCCGAGCCGTGCACCCGGAACCGGCGCCGGCGCAGCAGCCGCTGCGCGGCCGCCACCGCGGTGGCCGGGTCGGCGTCGGTGTGCCAGGCCGCGTAGACCGGCATCCGGGTCAGGTTGGCGGGCGCGGCCGGCGGCTTGGCCCGCAGCACGCCGACGAACTGCCAGGTGCGCGGGATGATGCAGCCGGCCAGCGAGACGAAGAGCAGGATGTAGATCGCCGAGAACCAGACCGAGCTGTAGACGTTGAACAGCTGCAGCTTCTGGTAGATCGGGGTCAGGTCCTTGTGCGCCGCCTGCCAGGTCTGCACCTGGAAGGCGTTCTCGGCGGTCTGCGGGATCAGCGAGCCCGGAATCGCGGCGACCGAGAGCAGGAAGAGCAGGATCAGCGCGACCCGCATCGAGGTGAGCTGGCGCCAGGTCCAGCGCAGCCAGCCGAACACCCCTATGCCGGTGGGCGCCTCGGACTCGACCGGAGCGGAGGTGAGCCGCTCGGCTGACGCCTCGTCGGCCGGCGGCTGCCCGTTTCCGGGGGTGGCCTTGAGGTCGGTGTCGCTCACGGTCAGATTCCGATCGAGAAGTTGCCGGTCAGGTACTGCAGCTGGTTGACCAGGTAGGTCCAGCCACCGGTGATCAGCAGCACGCCGACGGCGACCAGCATGCCGCCACCGATCCGCATCACCCACTGGTAGTGCCGCTTGACGAAGCCGAAGGCGCCGATCGCCCGGCGGAAGGCCAGCGCCGCCACCACGAACGGTATGCCGAGTCCGAAGCAGTACACGGCCATCAGGAACGCGCCGCGCCCGGCACTGGCCTGGGTGAAGGAGAGCGCCTGCAGCGAGCCCATGGTCGGTCCGATGCACGGCGTCCAGCCGATCCCGAAGACCACGCCCAGTGCCGGGGCGCCGAGCAGCCCGACCACCGGACGGCGGTGCGAGCGGATCTCCCGGGTACTGAAGCCGGGCAGCAGGCCCATGAAGGCCAGGCCCATCAGCACGGTCAGCGCGCCGAGCACCTCGCTGATGCCGCGGCTGTGCTCCTGCATGGTGCGGCCGAAGTAGCCGAAGAGCGCGCCGCCGGAGACGAAGACGGCGGAGAAGCCGAGGATGAAGAGCAGCGACCCGGCCAGGATCCGCCCGCGCTGCCGGCCCTGGGCGTCCGCCAGGTCGACGGCTGAGAAACCGGTGACGTAGGAGAGGTAGCCGGGCACCAGCGGCAGCACGCAGGGCGAGAAGAAGGAGAGCAGCCCGGCCGCGACGGCCACCGGAACGGCGAGCAGCAGCGGGCCGCTCTGCACCGTCTGATTGTTCTCCCCGAAGGCGAGCAGCGCGCTGGTCACGAGTGCTGCTCCGCCAGCAGCGGCGTGAGCATCGTGTCCAGGTCGTAGACCGACATCGGCTTCATCGCGCGGGCGGCCAGCCGGCCCTGGCGGTCGATCACCATCGTGGTCGGGACGGACTGCGGGTTGAGGCTGCCCTTGGGGAACTTGAGGATCTGGGTGCCGTCCGGGTCGTAGATGCTCGGGTAGCTGATGCCCTGGTTGACCTCGAACTGGCGGGCGTTGGTCGGGTCGGTGTCCCGGGTGTTGATGCCCAGGAACTGCACGCCCTGGTCCTTGTACTTCTCGTAGGACTGCTCCAGGCCCTTGGCCTCCTCGCGGCACGGCGAGCACCAGGAGCCCCAGATGTTGACCACCACGATCTTGCCCGCGTAGTCGGAGAGCCCGACCTGCTGGCCCTCCAGGTCCTTGCCCGCGATCGCCGGGGCCGGCTTGCGGGAGGCCGTCGGCACGGTGTCGAACCCGCTGGTGCCGGTGACGAACCCGGCCTGGGCGTCACCGCTGCCGCCCGACCCCGTCGAACTGCATCCGGCGAGCGTGAGGACGGCCGCCGCAGCGGTGAGGAGCGCGGCCAGACGGAAGCGGGGCGTACCAGACATGTGAAAAGTTTCGCATGGCAGTTCAGAGGCTTTGCGGGGGGTCGGCAGTTGCGTGTCGACCCCCCGCTGAACTGGCGTTGTAAAGATCCTTTAAACGCCTCGACGGAGATGAGAAGTTAGGCCCCGAAGCTTTTTCCGACGGGCTTGTCGCCCTTCTTGCCCTGCCCCAGCAGGTGGGCCGGCAGCAGGTCGCGGGCCGGCTCGCGGTAGCCGACCGAGACCAGCTTGTCGCCCTCGTACGTGAAGCTGGTCACCGAGGCGAGCGAGCACTGCCGCTTGCGCGGATCGTGCCAGAGCCGGCGCTTCTCGGCGAACGAGCGGGCGGTCCAGACCGGCAGCTGGTGGCTGACCGCCACGGCCTCGTGCCCGCGCGCCGCGTCCCGGGCGGCGGCCAGCGCGCCCATCATCCGCACCGCGATCTCGACGTACGGCTCGCCCCAGGAGGGGCGGAACGGGTTGGTCAGGTGCTTCCAGTAGCGCGGGTTGCGCAGCGAGCCGTCGCCGACCCCGAAGGTCTTCCCCTCGAAGACGTTGTCGGCCTCGATCAGCCGGTCGTCCACCGCGACGGTCAGGCCGTGCTCCTTGGCGGTCGGCTCGGCCGTCTCCTGGGCGCGCTCCAGCGGCGAGGCGACCACGTAGGTGATGTCGCGGTCGGCCAGGTGCTCGGCGACCCGGTCGGCCATCTGCCGGCCCAGCTCGGAGAGGTGGTAGTCGGGCAGCCGGCCGTAGAGCACGCCCTGCGGGTTGTGCACCTCGCCGTGCCGGACCAGGTGGACGACGGTGATCTCGGGGGTCGTCCCCGGGGTGTTCGTGCTCATCGCAGCTCCTCCGCGGGCTTGGCCAGCGCGGCGGCGCGGGCGGCGGCCGGCAGTGCGGCCGCGATCTTCTCGAGTGCGCGCTCGTCGTGCGCGGCCGAGACGAACCAGGACTCGAAGGCGGACGGCGGCAGGTAGACCCCGTCGGCCAGCAGGCTGTGGAAGAAGTCGGTGAAGCGGAAGGCCTCCTGGCGCTTGGCCGCGGCGTAGTCGGTGACCGGCTCGTCGGTGAAGAAGACCGAGAACATGGTGCCCGCCTTCTGCAGCCGGTGCGCCACACCCTCCTTGGTCAGCGCGTCGCCGACCAGGCTCGACACGGTCTCGGCCACCTTGCCGAGGGTCGCGTAGACCTCGTCGGTGCAGGCCCGCAGCTGGGCCAGGCCGGCGGCGGTGGCGACCGGGTTCCCGGACAGGGTGCCCGCCTGGTAGACCGGGCCGGCCGGCGCGAGGTGGGCCATCACGTCGGCCCGCCCGCCGAAGGCCGCGGCCGGGAAGCCGCCGCCCATCACCTTGCCGAAGGTCAGCAGGTCCGGGGCCCAGCCCTCGTGCGCCGCCTCCAGGCCGTACCAGCCCGCCTTGGAGACCCGGAAGCCGGTCATCACCTCGTCGGAGACGAAGAGCGCGCCGTTCTCCCGGCAGAGCTTGGCCAGGCCCGCGTTGAAGCCGGGCTTCGGCGGCACCACGCCCATGTTGCCGGGGGCCGCCTCGGTGATCACGCAGGCGATCTCGCCGCTGTGCAGCTTGAAGGCCTCCTCGACCGCCGCCAGGTCGTTGTACGGCAGCACGATGGTGTCGCCGGCCTGAGCCCCCGTCACCCCCGGGGTGTCCGGCAGCGCGAAGGTGGCCACGCCCGACCCGGCGGCGGCCAGCAGCGCGTCCACGTGGCCGTGGTAGCAGCCGGCGAACTTGACCACCTTGGCCCGGCCGGTGAAGCCGCGGGCCAGCCGGATCGCGGACATGGTGGCCTCGGTGCCGGAGGAGACCAGCCGGACCTGCTCGACCGGGGCCACCCGGGAGACGATCTCCTCGGCCAGCTCCACCTCGCCCTGCCCCGGGGTGCCGAAGGAGGTGCCGCGGCCGACGGCCTCCCGGACCGCGTCCAGCACGGCCGGGTACGCGTGGCCGAGGATCATCGGGCCCCACGAGCAGACCAGGTCGACGTACTCGCGGCCGTCGGCGTCGGTCAGGTACGGGCCGGTGCCCGAGACCATGAAGCGCGGGGTGCCGCCCACCGCACGGAAGGCGCGCACCGGTGAGTTCACGCCGCCGGGGGTGACCGCCGAGGCGCGCTCGAAGAGCGACTGGGACTGGGGTGCTTCATAGGGGTAGCTCACGAGACCACATCCTCTCAAACGGCTCGAACGGCTCCGCTCTCAAATCGTGTCCTTTACCTCTGCATGTCGGACCCGATCATCTGGAACGATGATCCGTGTGCGGCTACGGGTACGTTCATCCCGCACACTGGAGAGCGCGCGGTGCGCGCCCCGGTGCGGGCGCGGGCTCAACACGGGCTCAAGGTGACGTGATTCGGTCGAGCCTGGCCGATTGCGGCCGCACTGAGGATGACAAAAACGGTAATACAGGACATCCGGCGGGACACCGGAGGTCCGGGGGTCTGTCGATTCCGGCGAATTCCGGTGAGGATGGTCCGAGTGTCCGAGGAGCAGGACGGCTTCGAGGAGGCCACGGGGGCCGGCCGCAAGGCTGCCCGCGCGGGAAGGGGAAGGCGGGGTGAAGGACGCGTGGGGGTGACGTACAAGTACTTCGGCGCACCCGACCGCGCGACCGCTGCGAGAGTCCCCACCGCTCTCGGCCCCGGCGGTCTCGGCCTGGACGCCGGCGAGCTCGGCTCGCTCGGCCGCCTCGGCGACCTGATGGAGACCAGCGGCTCCCCCACCGGCCACCTCTCCACCAAGATCAAACCCGAGACCATGAGTGCCATGGTGCTCACCGGCATCGAGGGCATCCCCCTCCACCAGGTCCCGCCGCTGGAGCTCGTCGTCCTGCACCCCGACTACGCGGTCGTCCAGCTCCCCCACACGGTGGTCGAACCCCTGCGCAAGGCCGACGACACCGAGCTGGGCGCGGCGGCGTTCATCTGGTCCACCGTGCCGGACCGGCGGGGGCCGCGGGACGCGTTCGTGATCTACACGATGCTGCACGAGTGGCAGGACTTCGCGAACCGGCTGCACGACGCGGGGCACCAGCTGTACTGCCTGGTGTGGCCGTGAGCGGCAGCCGTACGGCCTGCTGAGGGTCCGTCAGCAGGCCGTACGGGGGGTCAGGGGCGCAGGATCAGGCGGATCGGGTCGCCTTCCTTGGTGTGCAGGCGCTGGACGGCCTTGGCGGCGTCGGCGAGTGGCAGCACGTCGGTGATCGAGCGTGAGAAGTCCAGCCGGCCGCCTTCGGTCAGGGCGACCAGCTGCGCGACGGCGTTCTCCTCGGAGCCGTAGTGGCCGAGGATCTGGTGCCGGAGGTAGCTGAAGCGGGTGCCGTCGGTGACGGTCAGCGGTTTGTCGGTCAGTCCGACCAGGACGAGGCGTCCCTTGGGGGCGAGGACGGTCAGGGCCTGTTCGCGGACGGCGGCGACGCCGGCGAAGTCGAAGGCGGCCGCCAGGCCCTGGTTGCCGGTGGCCGCCAGGACCTGCTCGCGCAGCCGGGGGTCGGCCGGGTCCAGGGCCAGGTCGGCGCCGAAGTCCAGGGCGCGCCGGCGGGCGGCCGGGACGGGGTCGACCGCGATGATCGGACAGGCCCCGACGGCGCGCAGCAGCTGGACACCGTGGGCGCCGAGCCCGCCGATGCCCCAGACACCCACGGCCTGGGCCGGCCGGACCTGGGCGGTGGTGGTGATGGCTCCCCAGGGGGTGGAGACCGCGTCCGGGATGATCGCGGCCTGCTCGATCGGGATCGAGTCGGGCAGCGCGAACAGCGTGCCGACACTGGCCAGCGCGTACTCGGCCCAGCCGCCGTCGTAGTCGACGCCTCGCGTCAGGAGGCGGCCGTCGCGGACCTCGCCCGCCTGCAGCACGACCCGCTGCCCGGCCGTCCATCCGGTCACCTCCGGTCCGAGCTCGGCGATCGTTCCGGCGACCTCGTGCCCGAGGGTGACGCAGTCGCCCGGCGGATAGGTCGGCGTGAGGGTGCCGTCGATCAGGTGGACGTCGGACAGGCAGACGCCGGCTGCCTCGACCTTCACCAGCACCTGCCCCACGCCGGGCACGGGCCGTGGCACGTCCTCGATCGTCAGTGCGTGGGAGGGGAGGTGGAGCCGCGCGGCACGCATGAGGTCCATGGCGGGGTCGTCCGTTCCGGTCGGTGGCCTGTGGTTATCGCACATCGTCCTGCTCTCCGACGTACGTCCGCGACACGGCGCTCCCGGCACCTGGTCGACCTGGTCCTGGACGGGGCGCGGGCCTGACTCGCGCCGTGCCGCTCATGCGATCATCTACCCGTACGGCATGATCCGCTTCCTTGGTGACGTTGGTTGGGAGGAACAGGTGTCAGCCGATGGCCCGGTCACCAGGACAGCGCGGAGAGCTGACGGGCCGCCAACACCGCCCTCGGGCCCCGCGCTGTTGCGCGACCGCAGTGGCGCGCAGCGCGTGTCGTTCCTGGAGCTGTTCTTCGACCTGGTCTACGTGTTCGCCGTCACCCAGCTCTCGCACGGGCTGCTCCAACACCTGGGTTGGGCCACCGCGGGGCAGCTGTTCCTGCTGCTCCTGGCCGTGTGGTGGGCCTGGAACTACACGGCGTGGTTCACCAACTTCCTTGACCCGGACCATCCCGCGGTGCGCCTCGTGCTCGTCACGATCATGCTGGCCAGTCTGGTGATGTCGGCGGCGCTGCCCCAGGCGTTCGGCGAGCGGGGGCTGGTCTTCGTCGTCGCGTACCTGGCCATCCAGATGGGGCGGCATCTGTTCGTGGTGATCTCGCTGCGCGGTCAGTCGCTGTCGCGGGAGTTCGAACGGGCGCTCGTCTGGTTCTGTCTCAGCGCGGTGCCCTGGACCGCCGGGGCCCTGGTGGCGGGTTGGGCGCGAACCGGCCTGTGGGCCTTGGCGCTTGCCCTGGAGTACGGGTCCGTGCTGGTGGGCTTTCCGGTCCCCGGTCTCGGCCGCGGCCGTACCGATGCGTGGACGATCTCCGGCGAACACCTGGTGGAGCGCTTCCGGCTCTTTCTGATCATCGCCCTGGGCGAGTCGATCCTGGTCACCGGCGCGACGTTCGGCGCCGGGGCCTTCGACACGGGCAGGACGGCCGCCTTCGTGGTCGCGTTCATCTGCGCGGTCACGCTGTGGTGGATCTACTTCGGCCTGGGCATCGAGGCGGCGGACGCCGCGGTCGAGTCGGCCAGTGACGCCGGGTTGCTCGGCATGCTGGCCACCTACATCCACGTGGTGACCGTCGCCGGTGTCATCGCCTGCGCGGTCGGCGACGAGTTGGTGATCGCGCACCCCACTGGCCATACCGCCACGACGACCGCGGTGGTGCTCACCGCCGGACCCGCGCTGTTCCTGATCGGCAACGCCCTGGACCGGCGGGTGATGCTCGGCCGCGTGCCCCGGTCCCGCGTCGCGGCGGTCCTGGCCCTCGCGCTCCTGGTGCCGGCCGGCCGTCTGCTGCCCCCGCTGGCGCTCGCCGCGGCCATCACCACCGTACTGATCGCCGTCGCGGTCCGCGATGTCCTGGAGAAGCGGCGCGAGAAGCGGCTCGGGCAGCAGCACCGATCGCCTGGTGATCGCTGAGTTCCGGTCCACCGACCGCGTGCCGGGCGGTAGTTGGGCGATGGTTGGGCGATGGTTGGGCGATGGCCGGTGCCTGGCGCACCGGCCACCACCGTGTCGCGGGTCAGACCAGGTCGCCCAGGGCGTAGGCGTAGGAGAGCTGGACCAGCTGCCAGACGAGCTCCAGTTCGCCGCGGTTGCGCGGGCCGTAGACCATGATCACGTTCTGCTCGGGGTGGCGGACGCCCCAACCGGCCTTCTCCACGTCGTCCTTGGCCGGCTCGGGCAGCGTGAGGTGGAGGCTGCCGTCGTGGTGGGGATGGATGTGGGCCCACTCCCGACCCTTCTGGAAGGCGGCCCGCGGGCCGGTGCCGATGCCTTCGGGCAGGAAGAGCGAGCGGGAGTGCGAGACGGAGACCAGGGTGGGCGCCATGTAGACGTAGGAGAGGGCACGCATGCGCTGCCACAGCTCCTCCTGCAGCATCACGGGGGCCGTCTGCGAGCGCTGGGCGTGCGGGGCGGGGCCGAAGACCTCCGGGGCCGGGCCGGGGCGGGTGGGAAGGTCGAGCATGGTGACGGTCCTTCGTTCGGGAGCAGTGTCGAGTTGTCGGGAAACGCCGGGAGGTTCCGGGGTGACCCGCCGTGTGGCGGGCCGCCCCGGAACCTCGGGATGCGGAACTGTCAGCGAGCCAGGCGTTCGCGGATCGCGGCCACCAGTTCGGCGACGCCGGCCTCCTTCAGCACGCTGTAGTGGTCGCCCTTCAGGGTCACCACGGTCGGCGGGGTGGCGGAGTAGCCGGAGCTGCCCTCGATGAACGAGTAGTCGTCACCGGTCGCCTTGAACATGGTGACCGGTGCGTCGAGCTGACGCTGCGACAATTCACGGAAGCTGTACTCGAATTCGTAGGTCTCCTGGACGATCCGGGTGATCCGGCGGATCATCGGCTCGCCGAGGCTGGGCAGCAGGGCGTGCACGAAGGCCACGAAGCTGTCCTCGTCGCGCGTCACCTCGAGGCAGCGCTGCAGGTCGGGGCCGCTGATGGAGCCGGCGAAGACGGAGAACAGGATCGTCACGTAGGCCGGGTTGCGGTACGAGGACTCGCGGCCGTACTGCGCGCCGTCGGCCTGCCGGACCTTCGGGTTCCCGGGGCAGATCAACAGCAGGTTCTCGACCCGCTCGCCCAACTGCTCCAGCTGCCAGGCCGCCTCGAACGCGACCCGGGCGCCGAAGGAGTAGCCCCACAGCATGTACGGGCCGTCGTGCTGCACCCGCCGGATCTCCGCCACGTCGGCGGCGGCCATCTCCCGGATGGTCGAGTAGGGGACCTCCTGGGCGTTGATGCCGTGCGCCTGGACACCGTAGAAGGGCCGGTCCAGGCCGATCTCACGGCCGAGCAGCCGCAGGTTCATCGGGTAGCCGCCCAGGCCCGGCCAGCAGAACACCGGGGTGTCGGCGCCGCCGTTGTGCAGCAGCACCAGCCGGGAGGCCGCCTCGGTGCCGCCGCTGTCGATCCGGGCCGCCAGGTCGACCAGCTTCGGTGCCTCGAAGAGCACCTGGAGCGGCAGTTGGGTGCCCCGCTCCCGGTTGATCCGGTTGACCAGGGCGACGGCGATCAGCGAGTTGCCGCCGGAGGCGAAGAACTCGTCCTCCACCGACACGTCCTCGTACTTGAGCGCATGCCCCCAGACCTCGGCGAGCCAGCGTTCGGTCGCCGTGGCGGGCGCGACGAAGGTGCCGCCGGTGTTCGCCGAACGCACCTGCTCGGAGGCGGCCAGCGCCTTGGCGTCGACCTTCCCGTTGGCGGTCAGCGGCAGCGCGTCGAGCACCAGCACCCGGTTGGGGAGCATGTAGTCGGGCAGGAGCTGGGCGAGTTCGTCCTTGATGATCTCCGCGGGGCCCTTCATGTGGACCGTGTCCTCGTACATGCCCTCGCTGCGGATCTGCTCCTCGCTGACCTTGCCGCCGAGGAAGAAGTACGACGGGCCGGTGGCGATCCCGCGCGAGGCCAGGATCTCGTCGAGCCGGCGCGCGGCGGGCAGCGGGTGGCCGGTCTTCGAGCTGTAGCCCGAGGACATGAAGCCCAGTCCGATGCCGTTGCGCTGCAGCTGGTGCAGCTTGCGGCCCAGGTCGATGTAGGCGAGCCAGTCCTGGTCGGTCCGGCTGACGGCGCTGATGCCGAAGCTCGACCGGTCGTAGACCTGCTGGTTGATCGCGATCACGTGCTTGGGCTGCAGCAGGTCGGGCGAGATGGGCTCCAACTCGCCGTCGGCATAGCGGTACAGGCCGGCGGACAGGCCGTCCACCCGGCCGGGGTGGGCCTGCAGGTAGACCTCGGTCGGGTCGGGCCGCGGGTCGCCGTCGTTGGAGTAGATCTCGAACGTGCCCAGGTAGTAGTCCTCCTCGGCGACGCCGAGGCTGCTCTTGACGGACGGGTGGTAGGCGGAGGGACGGATGTTCAGTCCGTACTCGGGCAGGATCTCCTCGAAGACGCCCAGCATGTGGCCAGTCTCGAACTCCAGTACTTCCTGGATGTTGTTCTTGTAGACCGGCTCGATCGCCCGCTTCTTGCCGACGAAGTGGGCCTCCAGGTACCGGCCTGAGCCGGCCGTGGCCGGGCCGATCCGCACCAGGGTGTGCTCCAGCGGGTGGTAGTAGTACACCCCCGACTCCAGGCCGGCGATGCCGCCGGTCTCCAGGTACAGCTGCGTGGCGTACAGCGCGCCGGGCGAGGCGTAGGAGTACTTGGGCAGCAGCCGTTCCTCGCTGTGGAACTGGCCGAACCAGCGCAGGATCTCGCCGAGTTCGGCGGACATCAGCTCGTCGAGGCCGCGCGAGAGGCTGCTCACCGGCTGGGGGGCGAGCAGTTCCAGCAGGTCGGCGCGGCTGACCTGGCCGCCGTCGTAGAAGCGGTAGGTCTTGCGGGCGAAGGTCTCGCGCCGCTGCCGCTCGGACTCCTGCTTGCCGGCCAGCTCCACCACGGGCAGGCCGGCCAGCTCCTCGGGTTCGCGCAGGCCGGGGTTGGACAGCTGGGCCTTCACCTGGAGCTTGCTCGCCTTGGACTGGTGGTGGCCGCCGGCGTTCCCCTGGTCCATCAGCGCGGCTTCCTTGGGGTTCAGCTCGATGCACGCCACCAGGTTCTGGAAACCGGTGCGCGGGTCGTCGACGACGATCGCCGCCGCCCGCTTGGCCCAGCTGTGCTCCTCGATCGCCAGCGCGATCTCGTCCAGCTCCACGCGGTAGCCGCGCAGCTTGATCTGGTTGTCCACCCGGCCGGCGAACTGGATCGAGCCGTCCGGGTTCCACTGCGCGAGGTCGCCGGTCCGGTACAGCCGGTCGGTCGGCACGAAGGGCGAGGGAACGAACCGCTCGCAGGTCTGCTCCTCGCGGTGCATGTAGCCGCGGGCCAGCTGGACGCCGCCGATGTAGAGCTCGCCGGTCTCCCCGATACCCACCGGCGCGCGGTTCTCGTCGAGGATGTAGCACTGGGTGTTGTCGACCGGAACGCCGATCGGGATGCTCCCGGGGCCCTGCTCGATCGCCTCGGGATCGACCAGGTGGGCGGTCGCGTTGATGGTGCACTCGGTCGGTCCGTAGAGGTTGACCAGCGACACCCACGGCAGCTCGTCCAGGATGGCCCGGGCCAGCTGCCGCGACAGCGCCTCACCACCGGAGAAGACCCGGGTGAGCGTGTCGCAGCGGCGGAACTCCTCGGTGTCCAGCATCGCCTGCAGCAGGGTGGGGACGCACTGCAGCGTGGTGACGTCGTGCTTGATGACCGTCTGGATCAGCGCCTCGGGGTCCCGGAAGATGCCGGGCGCGCCCATCACGACCCGCCCGCCCAGCGCGGGCGCGAGGATCTCCCACTGCGCCGCGTCGAAGCTCATCGGCGTCTTCTGCAGCACCGTGGTACCGACGCCCAGGTGCCCGCAGTCCTGCATCCAGCGCATCTGGGACATGATGCTGCGGTGCTCGATCATCACGCCCTTGGGCCGGCCCGTGCTGCCCGAGGTGTAGATGACGTAGGCCAGCGCGTCCGGCTTCACCGACTCCTGGCTCACCTCGTCACAACCGCCCTCGACGCAGGTGTGCGAGTCGGCCAGGGTGACGATCCGGGTTCCCTGGGGGGCGAGTTCGGTGAGCCGGGAGACCAGGTGGTCGTGGGTGACGACGACCCGGGTGCGGCTGTCCTCGAGCATGTAGCGCAGCCGCTCCTCCGGGTACTCCGGGGAGAGCGGCAGGTAGGCGGCTCCCGCGTGCAGGATGCCCCACGCGCCGACCATCAGGTCCAGGGACGGTTCGACGTACAGGCCCACGCAGTCGTCGGCTCCGACGCCCTGCCGGTGGAGGTAGCAGGCGAGCCGTCTGCTGGCCTGCTCCAGCCCTTGGTACGAGAGGTCCTGGTCGTCGAAGCTGACCGCGATGGCGTCGGGCTGTACCGCTGCCCGCTCGGTGAGCAGGTCGGGCAGGCTCCTGCCCAGGTGGGTGTCCTGTATTCGCGGGCTGAACTGGGTGCTGTTCAAGGTTCCCTCCTTCGCTTACTGAGACTGGTCATGGCGCTCTGCTGACGGGACGTCAGTCGATGGGTGGGCCCGCTGCCGGCCGGAGGCTGGGGGGAGGGTGGCGGCCGGCGCCGGGGCTCGGCGCATGGCGGACCAAGGCCCGGCCGAGCGCGAGGAGGAGCGGCCCGGCGGGCAGCGCCGCGCAGGCGGTCCACCCGGGCCTGCCCGCTGACTCTTTGTCAGTTCTTCAGTAAGCTGTCCGGCGGCTTCGCGGGCGGCCACGACCGTGCGGGATCACCGGGCGGCCGGCCGGCGCTCCGGAGATGTCGATCAAGCCGCTCGGCACACGGCTCCACCGCGCTCGCACGGATGACATGGTCCCCCCTGCTCCAGATCGCCCTGGGCGACATCAAGCCGCGGCGCGTGCTCGCGACCCGGCGGTGCCGCCGGTGCCGGCCCGACAGGCGGCTAGCCACCCGCTGCCGACACCCCTCATTCGACTGACCATCTTTCAGACTGTCAATCACCGTGTCAATCAAATTCGAACAGGTCATCCATAGAGGAGGAAGTCGAGGCGGTGCGGTGATCCGGGACAGCACGCAGACGCCGGTGGGAAGTCGGCCGAGCCGACTTCCCACCGGCGCAAGGGAACTGATCAGCCGTGCAGGTACACGATCCCGAGCTTGGTGAGCTGCCAGAGCTGGGCCGGCGCACCGGTGTCGGCGGCCAGCTCGACGAGCGGGTTGCCCTGGGCGTCGTGGGCCGCGCCGGCGGTGGCGACCATGCCGGTGCTCTGCGAGTCGGCGAGCTTGTAGTGCCCGTTGCCGTCCGGCTCGAAGATCCAGTGCTGGTTGGCGCCGCCGTTGCAGCTCCACTGCTCAAGCTGGGTGCCGGCGGTGGTGACGGCGCCGGTGGCGTCCAGGCACATGGCGCGGTTGCCGCTGAAGTCCATCTCGTAGCTGCCGCCGGACTTGGCCTCCAGCACGAAGGACTGGTTGAGGCTGCCGTCCGCCGGATAGTTGATGGCGGGTCGGCCGTTGGTGCTGTCACCGTAGGTGCCGCCGCCGGAGAGGTCGAGCACCTGACCGGTGGCCGCGTTGGTCAGCTGGTACCAGGCGCCGTCCTCCGGCACGTCACCGAAGGGCTGATGGGCCGTCAGCGGCATGATCGTGGTGCCGTCGGCCTGGTCGAGGGTGCAGTACGCCTCCTGCTGGCCGGGCGCGTTGTAGAACTCGCCGAGGCAGGTCCCCTCGCCGTGGTAGCCGGCCACCCGCGGGTGGTACGACTGCCGGATCTCGTTCTCGCAGAGCGAGAGGATGCCGATCGAGTAGTCGCAGCCGTTGCGGGTGTTCTCGGAGAGGTCGATCACGTCACCGTTGGTGTACTCGTACGGCGAGCTGGTCCACTCGGCGCAGACCTCGTGGCCGTAGGAGACCCGGCGCTGGTCCAGGAAACGCACGCCGGGGACGGCCTCGGCGGCCTGCCGCAGCGCGTCGTCGAAGGTCGGCACCACCCAGTTGTGGCCCCAGGCGAGGTCCTCGGGGAACGCGGGGCAGCCCTGGGCCAGCTTGGTCGCGGGGTCGTTGCTGCGGATGTCGGGGGTGATCGGCGTGTAGTACGACTGGTAGACCAGCTGGTAGGAGCCGTCCGCGTAGCCGGCGGCCCGCATGGTCTGGCGGATGTCGGTGATCGCGGCGGTCACCTTGGGGATGATCTTGGCGGCCCGCTGGGTGATCGTGGCGTTGCCGATGGTGTCCCGGCAGCCCTGGGACTTGGGGATCGGGAAGTACTGAGCGAGGCAGCTCTCCATGATCCCGCTGAAGTCGAAGTCGTCGTTGGCGCCGATCGTGACGACGACCATCTTGACGTCGTACTTGGCCGCGGTCTGGGCGAGTTGGACGTCCTGCTTGGGCTCGCCGAAGTCGCCGAAGCCGCCGCCGGTGATCTTCGCCAGGGTCGGGTCGCTGGTCAGGTCGCCGGTCTGGGCGCCGGAGCAGGCCAGGTCGACAGGGGTGAGGCCGGACAGGCCGGTGTCGAAGATCACCGACTGGGAGTGGCGGTGACAGTAGTTCGTCGGCCCGTCGGTGCCGGGGAAGTAGCCGTCGTTGGTGTCGGTCCCGGCGCCCTCGCCGGATATCGCGCTGTCGCCGAGCGAGACGATCGCGCCCGGCAGGGCGGCTCGCGGGCTCGCGGCGGCGGCGTGCGCCGGTGGGGCGCCGGCGGCCAGGCCGAGGGTGGCGACCAGTGCGGCCACGGCCAGCAGGGCGGTGGGCGGACCTGCGGTGAGTCTCCTGATCACGCATGACTCCTAGGTGGGGGGTGCGGAGTGGTGCGGTGAGCGGGTTCACATCGTAGGTACTGACAAGTAGTGCAACAAGGCTCGTGACAGCGAAACTTGAGTCATCCTCACGTCCCGCTGGGCCGAAGATGTCCAGCCAACGCGGCGCCAGGCATGCCGAAGCCGCCGCCGATCGCCCCAGGAGGAGAGGCGATGGACGGCGGCTCCGCGGGGCGTGATCAGCCCTCGTTGACGCAGGTGTTGCCGAACGCCGGGTTCAGCAGGCCGATCACGTCGACGCTGTTGCCGCAAGCGTTGACCGGGATGTGGATCGGAACCTGGATGGCGTTGCCGGAGAGCACACCGGGGGAGCCGGCCGCGACGCCCTCGGCGCCGGAGCTGGCCAGGGCGGTCCCGGCACCCGCGGCGACGATGCCGACCACGGCGGCGCCGACAGCGGCAGCCTTCTTGACGCTCATATTGAGTCTCCTTGTTGCTGAGCACGATGCGTGCATGATCAGCAACGACCTCTTTGCCGACCAGTTGTGGGCATCGGCCACGAATCACCCATTCGTACGCATCGGGCCGGCACCGGCCCGCCCCCGGCCACCTGGCGCCGCCAGGCGATCGGGTGATCCCGCCGGGTGCCCGTTTCCGCCCGTGCCGCCGGTCGTTCTAGCTCGGGAAGCCGCTTCACACCGTCAGCAACCGTAGGCAGAAAGAGAATTCCGTCATGCGCAAGCTCGTCCACAGCGCGTTCGGCGCGGCCGCCGCCGCTGCCCTGATCCTCGGTGGCGCCTCCATCGCCTCCGCCCACGCTGGTGCCGAGGGCGTCGCGGCCGGCTCCCCCGGCGTGCTCTCCGGCAACCTGATCCAGGTTCCCGTGCACATCCCGGTCAACCTCTGCGGCAACACCGTCGACGTGATCGGCCTGCTGAACCCGGCGTTCGGCAACACCTGCGCCAACGTCTGACGTACCGCCTGAAGTACCCATCCGGCGGGCTCGGTCGGCTCGGCCGACTTTCGCCCGGCGGAGTGATTCCGGGCAGTTGACCGGAACCTTCCGATCGCCATTCCTGTTTCGCCGGGTGCCCCGGGATGTTCAGAACCGGCCCCGAGAAATCAACGGAGGATTACCCATGCGCAAGCTCTCGAAGACCCTCGTCCTGACCACCGCCGCCGCGGGCCTGCTGCTCGGCGGCGCCGGCCTGGCTGCCGCCAGCTCGGGTGCCGAGGGTGCTGCGGTCGGTTCGCCCGGCGTGCTCTCCGGCAACCTGATCCAGGTTCCGGTGCACGTCCCGGTCAACCTCTGCGGCAACACCGTCGACGTGATCGGTGCGCTGAACCCGGCGTTCGGCAACACCTGCGTCAACAACGGCTGACAGCCCCAGTCACGGCTGAGTAGGAGACCTCCATGCAGACCAAGAAGATCGCCATCCTGACCACCGCGGCCGCCGGCCTGGTGCTCGGCGCCGCGGGTGCCGCCAACGCCAGCGCGGGTGCCGAGGGTGTCGCCGCCCACTCCCCCGGTGTCGGCTCCGGCAACGCCATCCAGGTGCCGGTGCACATCCCGGTCAACCTCTGCGGCAACAGCGTCAACGTGATCGGCCTGCTGAACCCGGCGTTCGGCAACACCTGCGTCAACGCCGAGCCCGAGCACCACCACGACGACGACTGCTGAGCAGAAGAAGTCGCGTGTGAGTGTCGGCCCCCGGACTTCCCCGTCCGGGGGCCGACGCCTTTCCCGGAACCGGACCGGTTCTCGACTGAGAAGGACCCCCATGAGCCTCACCACCACCAGTGGCGCGCTGGCCGCGCTCGGGGCCGCGCTGCTGCTCAGCCCGGCCGTCGCCGGCACCGCCGCGGCCGCCGCCAAGGAACCCACCGCCCAGTTGCAGCCGACCGACGTCGCCCCGGCGATCGGCGCCCTGGGCAGCACCACCGGCTACGTCACCGGGCCGGTCAAGGACCTGCGGCTGGACCCGTTCGCCCAGTCCAGCGCCGACCCGTTGAACAACGCGGTCGCCGTCAAGCCCGACAACCCGGGCATGCGACCGGTCAGTTCCTCGGCCGTCACCGGCGCGCTCAGCGACGGCGGCGGGGCGAAGGACCTGCCGGTCCTGAAGCTGCTGATGGGCGCGGTGCCGGGCCACTGAGCACCCGTCAGGCCGGCAGGCGGACAGCGCGAGGCCCGGTGCGGGTGAACGCACCGGGCCTCGGCGCAGCGCGGGCCGGCGGCCCCGCCTCAGCTCTGCGAGCTGTTCCCCAGCGCCTCGTCGGTGGTGGCCATGGTGGTGGTGAGCAGGTCCTGCGCGGTCTTCGTCAGCGGGGCGTGCTGGTCGGGACCGCCGAGGCTGGCCTTGGCCCCAGGCACCGCCGAGACCGCGCCGGGCACGATCCGCGGGTCCAGGTCGCCGGTGGACAGGGCGCCGTCCTTCAGCTGGCCGTCGGCGCCCTCCACGAAGCCCAGCGGGTGCCCGAGGCCCACCGCCGGGCCGACCGCCTTCAGCGGCGCCTCGGGCGCGGTCAGGTCCAGGTTGCCGGGCCGCACCCCGTCGGCCAGCGCCGGCACCGGCACGTTGGAGTCCAGGCTCGGCCCGACCTTGCTGAAGTTGAGCGACGGCACCACCCGGTCCGGCACCAGCTGGTGCTTGTCCTGCGCGGTCGGCACCGGGGGCAGCACCGGCGAGGCGGGCAGCGCACCGGTCACGTCGCCGCCCAGGCCGCCGAGCATCGGCGCGTGCTGGGTGACCGTCTCCAGCGGGACCCGGAGCGGCACGGTCTTGGTCGCCAGCCCGTTCTCCAGCGAGGCCACCTGGTCGGGCGTCATCGTCTGGGGGCCGGCCGCGGCCGCCACCCCCTGGCCCGCGATCGCCGAGGCGCCAACCGCCAGCAGCAGTGCACCGGTCCGCTTGGAGAGCTTCATCGTCTTCCCTGATCCGATCTCTTGAGGCAGTGGGTCATCCGTTTCAACGACCCGGCACCACAGGAGTGGGCACGGATTAACCGGAACGGCGTATTAATAAGACCGACACGCTGTGGCATCCGGTCGTACCGAATTTTTCCCGGCACGCCTCGCGTAACTTTCCTGCCCGCCGTTCTTTGATACCGGTGTCACCGCAGGACGAGCACGACAACGGCCGGATCGGACGCCCGATCGCTCCGCAGCCGGAGAACTGCCGGATGTGATCGATTCCTGAATACGCCGCACAAGTCATGGTGACCAGCAGACCAGGTCAATTCGTTGCACGGATTGCACCCAGACGCAGCGGACGCAGCAATCCAGAGAGGAATTCCCATGATCAAGAAGACCCTGGCCTCCGTCGGCCTGGTGGCCGCCGCCATGGCCGCCGGTGTGACGCCCGCGATGGCCATCGGCAACGCGGACGGTTCCGGCGCTTCGCTGCAGGGCAACGGTGGCACCAACAACACCGGCACCTGGGGCAACCACAGCCCGAACTTCCACTTCCTGGACAACCCGAACATCTGCCTGCCGGAGATCCACCACGTGCAGGTCGGCCTCGTGCCGGTCCAGGCGGACATCCCGGTCGGCAACCAGCAGCTGCACCAGGTCTGCAACGTCGGCCAGCCGACCCAGACGAACGGCGACGGCGCCGCCTCGCACCTGATCGGCTGACGAGCCCTCGGCTCGCCCCCGTTCCATCCGCTCCACCCGTTTCACCCGTTCCACCCGTCTGCAGTCCCAACCCAGTAGCAAGAGAGAGCACCCCATGCTGAAGAAGGTCCTCGCCACCGCCGGCCTGGCCACCGCCGCCATCGCGATGTCCGCCGCCCCCTCGATGGCGATCGGCGACGCGGACGGCTCCGCCGCCTCGGTCCAGGGCAACGGTGGCACCAACGCCACGGGCACCCACGGCGACCACAGCCCGAACTTCCACACCCTGGACAACCCGAACATCTGCCTGCCCGAGGTGCACCACGTCCAGGTCGGCCTCGTGCCGGTCCAGGTCGACGTGCCGGTCCTCAACCAGCAGCAGCACCAGATCTGCAACGTGGGCCAGACCACCCAGTCCAACGGCGACGCCCCGCTGTCGCACCTGATCGGCTGATCAAGCCCCCTGCACGGGCGGACCGGTCGGCCCCGGCCGGTCCGCTTCGAAAGGCCCAGCGGTACCTGACCCTCCAGAGCGGTACCTGACCCTCCAGAGCACGACCTGCGGGGCCTGTGGAGCACAACTTCCCAGGCCCCGCCGTTGTTTGAACGACAGACGTTTCGAGTGACAGATCGTCCAGGACCGAAGAGAGGACCCACCTCATGCAGAGAATGCTGGGCAGGGCCGCCGCCGTCGCGGCCGGCGCGCTGATGATCGCCGGCATCGCCGCTCCCGCCTACGCCCATGTCTACGAGGGTGGTGACGGCGGCGGCGTGGCCACCGCGCACCCCGTCTTCGTGGCCGGCTTCCACGACCACGTCGCGGGCACCAGCCACGTGCACACCGCTTCCTCGGGCGCCGGCTGGGCCACCGACACGGCCACCGGCGGCGAGGGTGCCGGTGGGGTCGAGATCGACGGCATGCACCACCACTGAGCCGGACATGACTGAGGGGGCGTCAGCCGGTGCTGACGCCCCCTCAGTCATGTGCTGCTACAGCATCCGGGCCGCCTCGACGGCCCAGTAGGTCAGGATCTGCTCGGCCCCGGCCCGACGGATCGAGGTGAGGCTCTCCAGGATGGTCCGCTCCCGGTCGATCCAGCCGTTCGCTGCGGCGGCCTCGACCATCGAGTACTCACCGGAGATCTGGTAGGCCGCCACCGGCACCGGCGAGCGGTCGGCCACCTGGCGCAGGATGTCCAGGCAGGGCATGGCCGGCTTGACCATCACCAGGTCGGCCCCCTCCGCCAGGTCGAGCTCCAACTCGCGCAGCGCCTCACGGGAGTTGGCCAGGTCCTGCTGGTAGGTCTTGCGGTCGCCCTTCAACGAGGAGCTGACCGCCTCCCGGAACGGGCCGTAGAGGGCCGAGGCGTACTTCGCGGTGTAGGCGAGCACGGCGACGTCCTGGTGACCTGCCGCGTCCAACGCCCGCCGGACCACGCCGACCTGACCGTCCATCATGCCGGACGGGCCGACCATGTGGACCCCGGCCTCGGCCTGCACCACGGCCATCTCGGCGTAGCGCTCCAGGGTCGCGTCGTTGTCCACCGAGCCGTCGGCGGCCAGCACCCCGCAGTGGCCGTGGTCGGTGAACTCGTCCAGGCACAGGTCGGACATCACCACCAGCTGGTCACCGACCTCGGCGACCACGTCGCGGATCGCCTGCTGCAGGATGCCGTCCGGGTCGGTGCCCGCCGAGCCCAGCGCGTCCTTGGTCTGCGGCACGCCGAAGAGCATGATGCCGCCGATCCCGGCCTCGGCCGCCTCCACCGCCGCCTTGCGCAGCGTGTCGCGGGTGTGCTGGACCACGCCCGGCATCGAACTCACCGGCACCGGCTGGTCGATGCCCTCGCGGACGAAGGCCGGCAGGATGAACTCGGCCGGGTGCAGCCGGGTCTCCGCGACCAGCCGGCGCACCGCCGGGGTGGTGCGCAGCCGGCGGGGGCGGATGGCAGGGTAGGACAAGACTCCTCCAGTGGTCAGCGCGCCTTGCGACGGGAGCCGGGGCGGCGCTCGCTGGGCCGGTAGACCGGCTCGCCGGCCGAGGTCGCGGCGTCCCGACGGCCCGCACCGAACTCTGCCAGGGCCTGGGCCAGCGCGGAGGCCGACGGCGCCGGCGCCATCACGTCGACCCGCAGGCCGTGCTCCTCGGCGGTCTTGGCGGTGGCGGGGCCGATGCAGGCGATGATCGTGACGTTGTGCGGCTTGCCGGCGATGCCGACCAGGTTGCGCACGGTCGAGGACGAGGTGAAGAGCACCGCGTCGAAGCCGCCGCCCTTGATCGCCTCACGGGTCTCGGCCGGCGGCGGCGAGGCGCGCACGGTCCGGTAGGCCGTCACGTCGTCCACCTCCCAGCCGAGCTCGACCAGGCCGGCCACCAGGGTCTCGGTGGCGATGTCGGCGCGCGGCAGCAGCACCCGGTCGATCGGGTCGAAGACCGGGTCGAACGGCGGCCAGTCCTCCAGCAGGCCGGCGGCGGACTGCTCGCCGCTGGGCACCAGGTCGGGCTTGACGCCGAAGTCCACCAGCGCCTTGGCGGTGGTCTCGCCGACCGCCGCGACCTTGATCCCGGCGAAGGCCCGGGCGTCCAGCCCGTACTCCTCGAACTTCTCGCGCACCGCGCGCACCGCGTTGACCGAGGTGAAGGCGATCCACTCGTAGCGGCCTGTGACCAGGCCCTTGATCGCCCGCTCCATCTGCTGCGGGGTGCGCGGCGGCTCGACCGCGATGGTCGGCACCTCCTGCGGCACCGCGCCGTAGGAGCGCAGCTGCTCGGACAGGCCGGTGGCCTGCTCCTTGGTCCGCGGCACCAGGACGTTCCAGCCGAACAGCGGCTTGGTCTCGAACCAGGAGTGCGAGTCGCGGTGCGCGACCTGCTCGCCGACCACGGCTATCACCGAGGTGGCCGGGTCGACCGGGGCGGAGACCGGTGAGGGCAGCACCCGGGCCGCCTTCAGGTCGGCCGCGATGGTGGCGAGGGTGGAGGTGAAGGTGCGCTGGCGGGTGGTGGTGCCCGAGAGCGTCGCGCAGAGCGCGGCGTCCGGCTTGCGGCCGTTGCTGACCAGCGCGTTGGCGGTGGCCGGCAGCTGGCCGAGGGTGGTGCGCACCACCAGGGTGGTCTCGGGGGCGCCGAGGTCCAGCACCGCACCGGCCAGCAGCGCGGAGCCGTCCACGAAGCGCACGTCGGCGCCGTTGCTGCCGCGCAGCGGGACGCCGGCGTAGGCGGGGACGCCGACCGACTGGGCGACGCCCGGGATCACCTCGAAGGCGGTGCCGGCCTTGGCGCAGAGCAGCATCTCCTCGGCCGCCCGGCCGTCCAGGCCCGGGTCGCCGTCGACGGTGCGGACCACGTGCTTGCCGGCCGCGACCGCGTCCACGATCAGCCGGGTCAGCGCGGCGGCGTCGAACTCGGCGCTCTCGCCGTCCACCGCACCCGGCGCGTGCAGGTGGACGCTCTCGGGACAGTGGCTGCGCACGGCGCCGGCGGTCAGCGGATCGGCGATCAGCAGGTCGGCCGAGGCCAGCACCTCGACCGCGCGCAGCGTGAGCAGACCGGGGTCGCCGGGCCCGGCACCGAGGAAGGTGCAGCGTCCGGAGCGGTCGGCGGTGTTGGTGGGGCTCATCAGACTCGCTCCCCCATCAGACCGGCCGCCCCGCCGTCGAGCAGCCGGGCGGCCAGCGCGTGGCCCAGGGCCCGCGCCTGCCGTTCGGCCGTCTCGTCGAACGCGAGCGGGCCAGTGGTGGACATCGTCAGCAGGGTGGCGCCGTCGACCGTACCGACGACGCCCTCCAGCCGCAGGTGGTTCTCGCTGCTCAGCGTGGCCAGCGCGGCCACCGGGGCGGAGCAGCCGGCTTCCAGCGCGGCCAGCAGGGCGCGCTCCGCGACGACGGCGGCGCGGGTGGCGGGGTGGTCGAGCGCGCCGAGGGCGGCGACCAGGTCGGGGGCGTCCGAGCGGCACTCGATCGCCAGCGCGCCCTGGCCGGGGGCCGGCAGCATCAGCTCGGGCTCCAGGTGCTGGCTGATCTCGGCGGACCGGCCCAGCCGGTTGAGGCCGGCGGTGGCGAGCACCACGGCGTCCAACTCGCCGCTGGCGACGAAGCCGATCCGGGTGTCGACGTTGCCGCGGATCGGCACCGTCTCGAGCTCGACGCCCTGGGCGGCAGCCCAGGCGTTCAGCTGGGCCATCCGGCGCGGGGAGCCGGTGCCGATCCGGGCGGGCCGCTCGGCGCACTTCTCGACCAGCGCCTCGAGGCCGAGCCCCTCGCGGGCCACCAGGGCGTCCCGGACGTCCTCGCGCTCGGGCACGGCGGCCAGCGTCAGGCCCTCGGGGTCGGCGGTCGGCAGGTCCTTGAGCGAGTGGACGGCGAAGTCGATCCGGCCCTCGAGCAGCGCGTCGCGCAGCGCGGAGACGAAGACTCCGGTGCCGCCGATCTGGGCGAGCTGCTCGCGGGAGGTGTCACCGTAGGTGGTGATCTCCACCAGTTCGACCGCGCGGCCGGTGCGCCGGCTGACCTCGCGGGCGACCATCCCGGACTGGGCCACGGCCAGCGCACTGCGCCGGGTGCCGAGCCGCAGCGGTATCGTTTCGGCGTCCAACTGGCCCTGCTGCGTGCTCAGTTGACCATTCATAGCGTGATCATCCCGGTCGTGCTGGTGGTCGAGAAGATGGGTCATCGGGCCGCTCCGCCCGCGAGACTACCGCTGCTGGGCTGCGCCTGCGGACCCAGCGGCGTACCGGACACGGCGTGCACCGCGCCCGGGTCGAGGTCGAACAGCTCGCGCAGCGCCTCCGCGTAGGAGGCGCCGCCCGGCTCGGCGGCCAGCTGCTTGACCCGCACCGTCGGTGCGTGCAGCAGCTTGTCGACCACCCGGCGGACGGTCTGCGCCACCTCGGCGCGCGAGCGTTCGTCCAGGTCGGGCAGTCGGGACTCGAGGCGGGCCAGCTCGGCGCCGACCACCTCGGAGGCCATCGCGCGCAGCGCCACCACGGTGGGTGCGATCCGCGCGGCGCGCTGGGCGGCGCCGAAGGCGGCCACCTCGTCGGCGACGATGTCGGTGACGGCGGCCACGTCGCCGGCGCCGGGCAGCGCGGCGTCGACCTGGGAGAGCGACTCCAGGTCGATCAGCAGCGCGCCGGGCAGCTCGTGGACCGCGTGGTCCACATCGCGCGGCATCGCCAGGTCGAGGAAGGCCAGCGGCCCCTGGCGGCCGGCCTCGCGCACCGCGACGGCGGCGGCCACGTCGGCGGCCTGGATCACCACGCCGGCCGAGCCGGTGCAGGAGATCACCAGGTCCGCGTCGGCCAGCGCCTGTGGCACCTTGGCGAAGTCCACGGTCCGGGCACCCAGCGTGGCGGCCAGCCGCTCGGCGCGCTCGGCGGTGCGGTTGGCGATCACCAGGTCGCCGACCCCGGCCCGGGCCAGGGTGGCGGCGGCCAGCGAGCTCATCGAGCCCGCGCCGACCACCAGCGCCCGCTTGCCGGCGATCTCACCGGCGCCCGCGGCGACCTGGTCGAGACCGAAGGTGACCAGCGACTGGCCCGCCTTGTCGATCCCGGTCTCGCTGTGCGCCCGCTTGCCGACCCGCAGGGCCTGCTGGAACAGCTCGTTGAGGCCGCGACCGGCGGTGTGCTCCTCCTGGGAGCGGGCCAGCGCGTCGCGCAGCTGGCCGAGGATCTGGCCCTCGCCGACCACCATCGACTCCAGCCCACAGGCCACCGAGAAGAGGTGGTGCACGGCGCGGTCCTCGTAGTGGACGTAGAGGTGCGCGGTGAGCTCCTCCAGGTCCACCCCGCTGTGCTGGGCGAGCAGCAGCGAGAGCTCGGCCACGCCCGCGTGGAACTTGTCCACGTCCGCGTAGAGCTCGATCCGGTTGCAGGTGTTGAGCAGCGCCGCTTCCGAGACGGTGGCCGTCGCGGCCGCGTCGTGCAGCAGGCGGGTCGGGACGTCCCCGGTCAGCGCGGCGCGCTCGAGGACGGTGACGGGGGCGGTGCGGTGACTCAGCCCGACGACGAGCAGACTCATGCGGGCATCACCGCGGGCCGCTCGTGATCGTTGCCCGCCGCCGACTTCTGGGCCTTGTCGGTCTTCTCCGGCTTGGCCTCGGGCTTGGCGCTGCCGCCGGCCGCGCGGCGCAGCTTGGCCGCGGCGGCGCGCACCGGGTTGGCGGCGCGGCTGGGGGCCGGTTCCTCCTCGCGCTCGTCCTCCGGCTCCTCGCCGGCCTTGCGCTGCTCGTGGAAGGCCAGGATCTGCAGCTCTATCGAGAGGTCCACCTTGCGCACGTCCACGCCGTCCGGCACGGTCAGCACGGTCGGCGCGAAGTTCAGGATGCTGGTGACGCCCGCCTCGACCAGCCGGTCGCAGACCTGCTGGGCGGCGCCCGGCGGCGTGGTGATCACACCGATGGAGACCTGCTGGCTCTCCACGATGGACTCCAGTTCGTCCATGTGCCGCACCGGGAGGCCCGCCGCGCTGCTGCCGACCACGGCCGGGTCGGCGTCCAGCAGGGCCGCCACCCTGAATCCGCGGGAGGCGAAGCCTCCGTAGTTGGCCAGCGCGTGCCCCAGGTTCCCGATCCCGACGATCACGACCGGCCAGTCCTGGGTGAGACCCAGCTCACGGGAGATCTGGTACACGAGGTACTCGACGTCGTAGCCGACGCCCCGGGTTCCGTAGGAACCGAGGTAGGAGAAGTCCTTGCGCAGCTTGGCCGAGTTGACCCCGGCCGCGGCGGCCAGCTCCTCCGAGGAGACGGTGGGCACCGAGCGCTCGGAGAGCGCGGTCAACGCGCGCAGGTAGAGCGGCAGGCGGGCCACGGTGGCCTCGGGGATGCCACGGGCACGGGTCTGACGTCCCACAGGGGTGCGGCGCATGGAGCCTCCGTCGGCAGTGCTGGGGGGCGAGGATTTGGGGGTTGATCGGCCGATTGCCACGGTGCTCCTGTGGGTGAAGCTGGGCTTTGGCTGCCAGGTTATGCGTTTGTGAACGTGTGCACAAAGATGGTGTCCGTTTTGTCCCGCCACAGTGACGCGCATCACGCCGCACGCCGCCCCGGCGGCACCATCGTCGCCCACCGGGGCGCGTCCGACCAGAAGTTCGAACCGAAACGGTGCCGAGTCGCCCGTCAGCGGGTGAGCGCGGCGCGCAGCCGGGTCTCGTCGACCCGCCAGAAGTCGTGCTGGCGGCCGTCCACCAGGGTGACCGGGATCTGCTCCCAGTACTTGCGGTAGAGCTCCTGGTCCTGGGTGATGTCGCGCTCCTCGAAACCGGCCCCCAGTTCGGCGGTGACCCGCGCGATCACCTCCCTGGCCTGCTCGCAGAGGTGGCAGTCGGGCTTGCCGATCAGCGTCACGGTCCGGTCGGCGGGGTTCTTGGCACGGCGCAGGAGTGGAGTCACCGACCCATTGTGCGACGCCTGCGCGTCACCGCCCGGCGCCTCCACCGTCATGATGGCTGACTATGCTCGGTGCCATGGCCGCGCTTCGAAGGCTCACCAAGGCAAGGCGTTCCCCCTCCGAGCGGGCCGCCCTCGCGGGCGAGGCCGCCGCCGACGCCGCCGAGCAGGCGCTGCGCGAGGCCGCGCCGCTGCCGGCCACCGCCGAACAGGAGCCCGCCGGACCGCCGGTGGACCACCCGCAGGGCGCCGCCTTCTTCGACTGCGACAACACGATCCTGCAGGGCGCGGCGGTCTTCTACCTCGGTGTGGGGCTGTACCGGCGCAACTTCTTCACCCGGCGCGACGTGGCCAAGTTCGCCTGGCAGCAGGCCTGGTTCCGGCTGCACGGCACCGAGGACCCCGGTCACATCGCCGACGCCCAGCACACCGCGCTCTCGCTGGTGGCCGGCAAGCGGACCGCCGACCTGGAGGCGATCTGCGAGGAGATCTTCGAGGAGATCGTCGCCGCCAAGGTCTGGCCGGGCACCCGGGCGCTGGTCCAGATGCACCTGGACGCCGGCCAGCGGGTCTGGCTGGTGACCGCGGCCCCGCAGGAGGTGGCCCGGGTGATCGCCCGCCGGCTCGGCATGACCGGCGCGCTCGGCACCGTGGCCGAGGCGGTGGACGGCCGCTACACCGGGCGGCTGGTCGGCGAGATGCTGCACGGCCCGGCCAAGGCGGCGGCGGTGCGGGCGCTGGCCCGGCGCGAGCAGTTGGACCTCGGCCGGTGCGCCGCGTACAGCGACTCGGCCAACGACATCCCGATGCTCTCGCTGGTCGGGCACCCCTTCGTGGTCAACCCCGACGGCCGGCTGCGCAAGTACGCCCGGGCGCACGGCTGGCGGGTGCAGGACTTCCGCACCGGCCGCAAGGCGGTCCGGATCGGCGTGCCCGCCGCGGTGCTGCTCGGGGCGGCGGCCGGCGCCACGGTGGCGGCGATCGCGTTGCGCCGCAAGCGGCGCTGAGCGCGACAGGCCCTGGGCGGATCGCCCGCGACACTCCCGAAACGCCGTCAGGCGCGCTGTCACCAGCGGACTTTGCGGTGCCGTCGGCGTGTTGCGGCAACTGACCGGTTCTGATCGTTCGAACGGCCCGGAAAGTCTGGGATTGGCAGCCGCAACGACGGGGAACCCGCCCGTCCGACCTCGTAATCGGTCACACTCCGCCGTCATATGCACACCAGCAGCGTGCGGTTCGACGCCCTGTTCGGTCGGTTTCAGCTCACATACCACGTGAAGTGGATCCGAAACGACCACTTCCACCACAGGGTGTAGCTGTCATTGCACAAAGCGTTATTCTCTCTGGGATGCACGCCCACCCCAGGTGTCCCCCGGACGGGGTGACGCCTGGGGTGGGCGTGCTCTCCGCGCAGGCGGAGGTGATCCGTCCACAGTTCTGCCTCTGGGAGTCCCGTGTACCCACCCGTCCGGAACGACGCGCCTGCTCCCTCCCGCCCGTCGCCCCCCGTCACCAGGACCCTGCCCCGTGCGGCCGAGCGCAACCTGCGCCTGCTGCGCTCCCTGCTGCGTGCCCAGCTGGCCGTGCTGCCCGAACTCCTCGGCGCCGAACCGGTGCTGGCCGGCGGTGCGTTCGTGCCGGCCCCGGCCCACGGCCCCGGTCTTGCGCTGCGCTCCACCGCCGCCGGCACCCGTAGCCGTGGCACCGGCCTGCGCGGCCGCACCGGGACGCTGCCGCACCAGGGCACCGAGACCGAGCAGAACCCGATCATGGAGCTGGTCGAGCGGGCCCAGGCCGGCGAGAGCGAGGCCTTCGGCCGGCTCTACGACCACTACTGCGACACGGTGTACCGGTACATCTACTACCGGGTCGGCAGCCGGGCCACCGCCGAGGACCTGACCAGTGAGACCTTCCTGCGCGCGCTGCGCCGGATCGGCACCTTCACCTGGCAGGGGCGGGACTTCGGGGCCTGGCTGGTGACCATCGCGCGCAACCTGGTCGCCGACCACTTCAAGTCCAGCCGGTTCCGGCTGGAGGTGACCACCGGGGAGATGCTCGACTCCAACGAGTGCGAGCGCAGCCCCGAGGACTCGGTCCTGGAGTCGCTCTCCAACGCCGCCCTGCTGGACGCGGTCCGCCGGCTCAACCCGCAGCAGCAGGAGTGCGTCACGCTCCGCTTCCTGCAAGGCCTCTCGGTCGCCGAGACCGCGCGGATCATGGGCAAGAACGAGGGCGCGATCAAGACCCTGCAGTACCGGGCCGTCCGCACGCTGGCCCGGCTGCTGCCGCCGGACGCCCGGTGATCCGGCCCGCCTGCCCGCGGTGAACCCAGCTGAACTTCTCTGAGGGTAGTTGACGGCAAGTCACCCACCAGGCCGTTCCCACACGTCCGGGTGAGAATGCGGTCACATGATCAGTCGTGCGTAACCGACCGCCCGCACCGCTCGTTTCCCAGCGTGCAAACCCCCTCGGGAGCCGTGGTCAAGCCAAGCCGCGAACAGTCACCCGAAGGAGTGGATTTGGCCCGCCGCGGCAACCGTCCGGCAGGCCCGGGAGTCGACAACGACGAAGGGAGGTGTGGCCCGTGACGGCAAACGTGCTGGAGCACCGGCGGGCGAAGGCCTTCGCCGAGGCGCTGGAGGCCCACCGGACGGGACAACCGGCGAACAGAGCGGTCCTGGGGCAACTCCTCGACACGGCGGAGGCGTTGACCGCCATCGCCGCGCCCGCCATGGACGCAGAGGTCAGAACCGTCCAACGAGCCACGCTGCTGGCCGCGTTCGAGCAGCACGCCGCAGGCGGGCTGGCTGCACTATCCCCCGGCCGGGAGCGCCGACGGCGCCACCGCGCCGAGCGGGTCGGCCAACGGCGCCGCTGGGGACGGCGGTTCGCGATCACCGGTCTGGTCGCCGGGGTCACCGTCGGCAGCTTCGCGGGCGTTTCGGCCGCGAGCTCGGGCGCACTGCCCGGGGACCCGCTGTACGGCATGAAGCGCGGCCTGGAGGGCCTGCGTCTGGACATGGCGGGCTCGGACGCCGAGCGCGGCGCGCTGCTGCTCGACCAGGCCTCCGCCCGGTTGGCCGAGGCCCGTTCACTGGTCGGCCAGGGCGGCGGGCCCGACGGTCTCAGCCAGAGCACGGTGCAGCGGCTCAACTCCGCGCTGCGGGACATGCACGCCGAGGCCGCCAAGGGCCGCGACCTGCTGCGCGCGGTGTACCAGGCGAACGGCTCGCTCGCCCCGATGCGCAAGCTGGCCGACTTCGCCGAAGCCCAGGACGGCCACTGGAACGCCCTGCAGCCCAAGCTGCCGGCGCAGTTGACGCCGGTGGCCGGTCAGGTGGACCAGCTCTTCGGCGATCTGAACCAGGAGGTCTCACCGCTGCACCTCGATCCCGGCCACAGCGGCCCGGCGACCCGCGACGCCTCGGGCTCCCCCGTCACCGGCGGGCGGTCGGGCGCCAGCCTGCCCGCCTCCGGCGCCCCGAACACGGGTGGCGGAACGTCGGCCGGCCAGGACCCCAGCGGTGGCCAGGCGGGCAGCGGGCAGCCCTCGGCGGGCGGTGCGGCGGCGGGGAGCGGCACCAAGTCCGGTGGCGCGCCGGCCGGTCCGCTCGGCGGCGGCAACCCGGTGAGCGGTCTGGTGAACGGGCTGACCGGTCCGCTGACCGGCTCCGGTGGCACCCCCGCCGCGCCGTCGGCTCCTGCGGGCAACTCGGCGGCCGCCCCGACCCCGGGCAGCACTCCCGCTCCGGGAGCCGCCTCGGGCGCGCCCGGCCAGAGCGGCGGCACCCCGGCCACCGAGCAGGGGCTCAACCTGCCCCCGCTGATCCCCGGGCTGCTCCCGGGGCTCGGCCTGGACGGGAACTGACGGCCTGACGAGCTGAGAAGAGGGGGGGGGGGGGGGGGGGGGGCCCCCCCCCCCCCCCCCCGGCGGGGGGGGGGCCCCCCCCCCGGGGGGGCCCCACCGCCGGCGGCGGGGGGGGGGGGGGGGTGGGCCCCCCCCCCCCCCGGGGGGGGGGGGGGGGGGGGGCCCCGCGCCGCCCCCCCCCCCCCTCCCCGTTGCCGTCAGAAGAACACGCTGCGGCGGTCCACCAGTAGCCGGTACAGGGTGTGCTGGATGGTCTCCCGCACCTCGTCGGTGAGGTTGAAGACCAGCATCGGGTCCTCGGCCGCCTCCGGCGGGTAGCCGTCGGTCCGGATCGGCTCACCGAACTGGATCGTCCACTTGGTCGGCAGCGGCAGCACCCCCAGCGGGCCGAGCCAGGGGAAGGTCGGGGTGATCGGCAGGTAGGGCAGCCCCAGCAGCCTGGCCAGGCTCTTCACGTTGCCCAGCATCGGGTAGGTCTCCTCGGCGCCCACGATCGAGCACGGCACGATCGGCACCTGGGCCCGCAGCGCGGAGGCGACGAACCCGCCGCGCCCGAACCGCTGCAGCTTGTACCGCTCGGCGAACGGCTTGCCGATCCCCTTGAAGCCCTCCGGCCAGACGCCGACCACCTCGCCGCGCTCCAGCAGCGCCTGGGCGTCCTCGTTGCAGGCCAGCGTGTGCCCGGCCTTGCGGGCCAGCTCGCCGACCAGCGGGAGCACGAAGACCAGGTCGGCGGCGAGCATCCGCAGGTGGCGCCGGGCCGGATGGTGGTCGTGGATGGCGACCTGGGTCATCAGCGCGTCCAGCGGGACCACCCCGGAGTGGTTGGCCACCACCAGGGCGCCGCCCTCGGCCGGGATGTTCTCGATGCCGCGGACCTCGATCCGGAAGTACTTCTCGGCCAGCGGCCGCAGCGCGGAGAGGAAGACCTCCTCGGTCAGCTCGCGGTCGAAGCCGAACTCGTCCACCTCGTAGTCACCGGTGATCCGGCGCCGCAGGAAGGCCAGCCCACTGGCCGCCCGGCCTTCCCAACCCTTGCCGAACACCGACTCCGTCACCGGTCCGAGCCGGTCGGCCAGCAGGTCGCCCAACAGGTCACCCAGACCGTCGGCCAGTCGGGCGGCGACGGCAGCGAGGTCGGCACCCGCCTCGTCGCCGGCCGGCGACCAGCTCGGGGCGGACTCGATCGGGATCACCTTGGCCTCGCCGGGCAGCTCCTCGTGGGCGGCACTCATCGGGCCTCAGCTCCTGTCGTCAGGGGTGCGCACGTCCTCGGGGGTACGCAGCAGCGCGGTCAGCCGGTCGGTCACGGTGGCCAGCCGTTCGGGGGGCAGCAGACCGGCGCGCTGCCCGGCGGCGAAGTCGGCGAAGGCCTCGGTGGTGCTGAACCGCGGGCGGTAGCCGAAGACCTCGCGCAGCGCGGTGGTGTCCACCACCCGGCCGTGCGCCAGCAGGCCGATCTGCTCGGTGGAGAAGTCCGACACCCGACTCCGCTTGGCCAGCGCGGCCACCCAACCGAGCGCGGGCAGCAGTATCGGCACGGTGGGCCGGCCCAGCCGCCGGGCGCACTGCGAGAGCAGCAGCACGCCCTCGCCCGCGACGTTGAAGGTGCCGGTGCGCCGCGGCTCGCCCTCACCCGGGTCCAGCGCGGCCAGCCGCAGCACCTCGACGGCGTCGTCCTCGTGCACGAACTGCAGCCGCGGGTCGTGGCCGAGCGCGGTGGGCAGCACCGGCAGCGTGAAGTACTCGGCGAGCGGGGTGTCGGCGCCGGGGCCGACCAGGTTGGCGAACCGCAGCACGCTGACCGCGACGTCGGGGCGGCGCCGGGCGAAGCCGCGCACGTAACCCTCGACCTCCGCCGCGTCCTTGGCGAAGCCGCCGGTCGGCAGGGTCTTGGGCTGGGTCCGCTCGGTGAAGACGGCCGGGTCGCGCGGGGTCGACCCGTAGACGCCCGTGGTCGACTTCACCACCAGGCGGCGGAGCACGGCGGACTGCTGGCAGGCACCGAGCAGCTGCATGCTGCCGATGACGTTGATCTCCTTGACCGTGGCCCGCGCCGAGGTGCCCGGGTTGGTGGCGCTGACGTTGAGGTGCACCACGGTGTCCACCGCGTACTCGGCCAGCACGCGGGCGATCGCCGGGCGGCGCAGGTCGGCGTGCGCGAAGACGAAGTCGGCACAACGGCTGTGGTCCAGCGGTGCGACGGACCCGACCGGACGGCGCGGCGGCTCGGTGTCCACCCCGACCACCAGGTCCACCCCCGGCTCGCGGCGGATCCGGTCGACGAACCGGGCACCGAGTTGCCGGGCCACGCCGGTGACCAGCACGACCTTGCCCACGTCCTCGCCGCCCTCCCTGCCGTCGCCCCGCTGCCACGGGTGGTTGCACCGTACCGCGTCGGCTCCCCGAAACAGACGTTGCCCGCCCCGGCAAGCCGGGACGGGCAACGGTTGCACCTGGAGCGGGGCTCCGAGGGTGTTACTTCTTGTTGCGACGCTGCACGCGGGTCCGCTTCAGAAGCTTGCGGTGCTTCTTCTTGGCCATACGCTTGCGACGCTTCTTGATGACAGAGCCCACGGAACAACCCTCGCTCACTGAGACTTCCGCCCGTGAGAGACGGAGTCCATACGACTGACGGAGGGCCTAGCCTACCGTTTGCGCGGCCAGCACCGTAATCGGGACCGGACGCACCCCCCGGTCAGGCGCTCTGACGGCCGACGTAGGAGTCCTTGAGGTAGTCGTGGACCGCCTGTTCGGGCACCCGGAAGGACCGGCCGACCCGGATGGCGGGCAGCTCTCCGCTGTGCACCAGCCGGTACACCGTCATCTTGGAGACCCTCATGACCGAGGCGACTTCCGCCACGGTCAGGAAGTTGACCTCTTGCAGGGGGCGTTCGCCGGAACTCATGACCTCACCCGACCCTTTTCCGTGTGCAAGGCACCGGCTTCCCCTCCGGTGACTCCACCGACACACGCGTATCCCCAGAGTAGTTGCGGGTGGTACGCGTGGGAAGAGGGGGATGCCGACTCCTTGTACGGTCAGAGATCCCCCTGTTGCAGTACGTAGGCGGTCAGTCGTCTGCCCCAGTCCGCCTCACGTCGGCGCCACTCCGGCCGCACCTCGGCCGCGCGTCCGGCGATCGGGCGGGAGCAGGGCGGGCCGGGTTCAGGCCAGCAGGCCGAGCTGGGGGAAGGCCGCCCGGCGGGTGGCCAGGATCGCCTGGTCGAGGCGGTCGCCGGGGTCGTAGCCGGACTCGGCGAAGTCGCGGAAGTGCGCGTCGGCGCCGTCGGTCATCCGGCTCGGGGCGGGGCAGCGGGTGCGCCGGTAGACCTCGGCGCGCCAGGCCTCGGGGGTTTCGGTGGCCGGGTCGACGGGGTGGCCGGCCGCGATGGCCACCAGGTGGGTCCAGGTCCGCGGCACCACGTCCACCACCGCGTAGCCACCGCCGCCGAGCGCCACCCAGCGTCCCTCGCAGTGCCGGTGGGCCAGCTCGTGCAGGGCGCCGGCGACCGCGCGCTGGGCGTCCACGGTGACCGCGAGGTGGGCCAGCGGGTCCTCCAGGTGGGTGTCCGCGCCGTGCTGGCTGACGATCACCTGGGGGTCGAAGGCCGCGATCAGCTCGGGGACCACGGCGTGGAAGGCACGCAGCCAGCCGGTGTCGCCGGTGCCGGCCGGCAGCGGGAGGTTGACGGCCGAGCCGGGCGCCTGCTCGCCGCCGGTCTCGGTGGCCCAACCGGTCTGCGGGAACAGCGTGCTGGGGTGCTCGTGCAGCGAGATGGTGAGCACCCGCGGATCGTCCCAGAAGGCCTGCTGCACCCCGTCGCCGTGGTGCACGTCCACATCGACGTAGACGACCCGCTCGGCGCCCAGTTCGAGCAGCCGGGCGATCGCCAGGGCGGCGTCGTTGTAGACGCAGAAGCCGGAGGCCCGCCCGGGCATCGCGTGGTGCAGGCCCCCGGCGAAGTTGACGGCGTGCCGGGCCCGGCCCTGCCAGACCGCCTCGGCGGCGCCCACCGACTGACCGGCGATCAGCGCGGAGGCGGTGTGGATGGCCGGGAAGACCGGGTTGTCCTCGGTGCCCAGGCCGTGCCGCTCGTCCAGGGTGCCGGGGTGTGCGGCAGCTTGCCGGACCGCCTCGATGTAGTCCAGCCGGTGGACCAGGTGCAGGGTCGACTCGCCCGCCGGCGGGGCGGCGGTCACCGTCACCCCGGGCAGCCCGGGCAGCCCGAAGGCCTCGACCAGCCGCATGGTGAGCGCGAGCCGGGTCGGGTCCATCGGGTGGGTCGGGCTGAAGTTGTAGGCGGTGACCCCCTCGTCCCAGAAGAGGCGCAGGCTGCAGGGCTGATCAGACTCGGCTTGAGGCATGGTCCAAAAGTAGTGGCTGGCGTTCGGCGGGAGCGAAGTGCCCGGCCAGCGGGACCACCACGAGCACCAGCAGCATCGGCGCCAGCAGCGCCCAGCGGAACGAGCCGGCCCCGGCGATCGCGCCGACCAGCGGCGAACCGATCAGGAAGCCCACGTAGTTGAAGAGGTTCAGCCGGGCCACCGCCGCGTCCGAGTCCTGCGGGAAGAGCCGCCCGCCGGCCGCGAAGACCTGCGGGATGACCGCGCAGATGCCGAGCCCGAGCACGGTGAAGCCGGCGATCCCGGCCCACGGCGCGGGCGCCAGCGCCGCGATGCCGAAGCCGAGCGCCGCCACCGCGGCGCCGCCGCGCACCACCGCGGCGGCACCGAAGCGCTGCACGCCGCGGTCGCCGAAGGTGCGCCCGACCAGCAGCGCGACCATGTAGCCGGCGTAGCCGAGCGCGCCCACCCGGTCGCCGCTGTGCAGCGTCTCGGTCAGGTACTTGGCGCTCCAGTTGGAGACCGTGGAGTCGGCGATGTAGGCGAAGGCCATCGCGGCGCAGAGCGGCAGCAGCGGCTTCCACGGGATCGACCGGGCGGCGGCCGCCACCGCCTCCTCGACCGCGTGGCCGAGTTCACCCGGCCCGGCGAAGAACCGTCCGGCGATCAGCGCGGCCGGGACCAGCACCGCGACACTGGCACCGAAGAGCGTGATCAGGTGCAGGTGCGCACCGCCGCTGGCGAGCAGCGCGCCGATGATCCCGCCGGCGCTGAACGCGGCGTGGAAGCCGAGCATGATCGAGCGGCCGTAGCGGTGCTGCAGGCCGACCCCGAGCATGTTCATCGAGGCGTCCAGCGCGCCGACCAGCAGCCCGAAGGCGGCCAGCGCCAGGGCGAGCGCCCAGAGCGAGTGCCCCAGGCCCACCCCGACCAGGGTCAGGCAGACGGCCGGCTGGACGATCCGCAGCACGGTGCGCGGGGCGGTCCGTTTGACGAGTTGCTCGGAGCTGATCGACCCGACGCCGGCCAGGATCGGCACGGCGGCCAGGAAGATCGTCAGGGTGCCGTCGGACAGCCCGTACTGCCGCTGGATGCCCGGGATCCGGGTGACCAGCAGGGCGAAGGTGATGCCCTGGAGCAGGAAGGCGACCAGCAGGGCGGTGCGGGCCTGGCGCAGCCGAGCCGAGACTTCGGCGGGTACGGCCTGGGTCGTCATCCGGACCTCGCTCACCACCGGTCCAGTGACTACTGGCCGGTACGACGATATTGGCGCGAGCGTAGGGGGTGGGCGCGGGTTTGGGGAGAGGGCCGACGGCAACGATCGGGCGACGAGGACGATCTGGCCTCGATCAGGCGTCCAGCAGCTCCAGCACCTCGGCCAGGCCGCCGATCAGCCCGGTGGCACCGGCCTCGGTGAGCCGCTCGGCCGGGGTGAGCGCGGTGTAGCCGTACACGTCCATCCCGGCGGCCCGGGCCGCCAGCACGCCCATCGGGCTGTCCTCGATCACCAGGCAACGCGCCGGTGCCACCCCCAGGGTGCGGGCGGCGTGCTGGAACAGGTCGGGCGCGGGCTTGCCGACACCGACGTCCTGGGCGCTGAAGATCCGCTCCTCGGGGAGCAGGCCGCGCAGTCCGGTGAGGTCGAGCGCGGCGCGGATCCAGTCGTGCCCGGCCGAGGAGGCCAGGCAGTACGGCACGCCGCGCCGGCCGAGCTCCTTGAGCAGTTCGGCGGCGCCGGGCACCGGCGTGAGCTCGGTCGCGAAGGCGGCGAACACCCGGTCGTGGAAGGCCTGCGGGAAGTCGGCGGGCAGCGTGGCGCCGAACCGCTCGGCGACCAGCTCGCGCACCGCGTGGCTGGCCCGGCCCATCAGCTCGCGGTAGGAGTCCTCGACGGTGATCGGGAAGCCGAGGCCGGTGAGGTACTCGGCCAGCAGGCGGTTGGATATCGGCTCGCTGTCGACCAGCACGCCGTCGTTGTCGAAGATGACCAGGTCGTGGTTCACCGCTGTCACTTCCCGCCGGAGGCCAGCTCGCGGGACCGGTCGCGGGCTGCTTCCAGCGCGCCGAGCAGCGCCGCCCGCACCCCGTGGTTCTCCAGCTCGCGGATGGCCGCGATGGTGGTGCCGGCCGGCGAGGTGACCGCCTCGCGCAGCTTGACCGGGTGCTCGCCGGAGTCCCGCAGCATCACCGAGGCGCCGATCGCGGACTGCACGATCAGGTCGTGCGCCACCTGCCGGGGCAGGCCGAGCAGGATGCCGGCGTCGGTCATCGCCTCGACCAGGTAGTAGAAGTAGGCGGGGCCGGAGCCGGAGAGCGCGGTGGCGGCGTCCTGCTGGGACTCGGGCAGCCGCAGCGCCTTGCCGACCGACTGGAAGATCTGCTCGGCCCGCCGCAGGTGCTCCTCGCCCGCGTGCGAGCCGCCGGAGATGACGCTCATCCCCTCGTCCACCAGGACGGGGGTGTTGGGCATCACCCGCACCACCGGCGTGCCGGCCGGCAGCCGGGCCTCGAACCAGCGGGTCGGGATGCCGGCCGCGGCCGAGATGACCAGCCGGTCGCTGCCGACGTGCGGGCCGAGCTCCTCCATCAGCGTTCCCATGTCCTGCGGCTTGACCGCCAGGATCAGGGTGTCGGCCAGCTTGGCCGCCTCCCGGTTGGTGCAGGCGCCGACCCCGTACCTGCGGGCCAGCTCGGCGGCCCGCTCGGGACGGCGGGCGGTGACCCAGACCTCGGCCGGGCGCTTGCCGGCCCGCAACAGACCGGAGAGCAGCGCTTCGCCGATCTTGCCGGTGCCCAGGAAGGCGATCCGCTGGGGATGGACGGCGCTGCTGGTCATGGCGTGGCTCCTTGATCACCGCGACAGTACTGCCGCCCATCCTCGCACCCGGCCCTGGGCCGTCGGGGGACCCGTCCACCGGGCGGACGGCTCCCCCGACGGCCCAGGGGCGACCAGGCGGTGGTCGAGCATCGCTCGCGCGACGCGCCCGGGCGTCGGGGAGTGAGGAAGATCGCACGGGAGTCTCCGGAGGATTCGCCGGACCGGAGCGCAACCGGGACATCGGACAGTGCGCCCCCGCTTCGCACGGGTTTGTGACTGATCATCAGCGACAAGTTATATTTCTATTTGTCAATTTACTAGTAAATCCCGATCCGCCCGCCGCTCCCGATAACGGCGAAGTCTGGGAGGTTCACCATGCCAACCCCGCCACGGAGCCCTCGGTCGGCGACGCCGGCACCCCACCGGCCGACCACGCAGGGTGGCGACGGCCGGGAGCGCCGATGAGCTCCCTGGACCTCACCACCCGCCTGCTGGCCGGCCTGGCGGTGCTGCTGGGACTGAGCCGCGGCGCCGGACGGCTGGCCACCCGGTTCGGGCAGCCGGCCGTGCTGGCCGAGATCGCGGTGGGCGTGGCACTCGGCCCCTCGGTGCTGGGGCGGCTGCTGCCGCGGGTGCACCAGCAGCTCTTCGGCCGGGACGTGCAGTCGGTGTTGAACGGGCTGGCCCAGCTGGCGGTGGCGCTGTACGCCTTCGAGATCGGGCGGCACCTGGCCGACCGGAAACAGCGGCAGGCCGGCCCGGCCACGGCCGGTGGGCGGGCGCCGCTGGTGCTGGCGGCGGTCTCGCTGCTCACGCCGGCCGCCGCCGGGCTGGCGCTGGCACCGCTGCTGCACGCGCACCGGCTGGCCGGCCCGGGGACCGGATTGGGCGCCTTCGCCCTCTTCCTGGCCTGCGCGCTCGGCGTGACGGCGGTCCCGGTGCTGGCCCGGATCCTGCAGGACCGGGGCCTGGCGGAGACCACCGTCGGACGGCTGAGCCTGCTGGCCGCCTCGGTCGGGGACGCGGCCTGCTGGTGCCTGCTGGGCCTGGTGCTCTTCCTGGCCGGCCGGATGGGGTGGCCGCAACTGCTGGCCGCACTGCTCGGCGCGGGGCTGGCGGCGCTGGTCGCCGGGTACCGTGCCCGGCGGCCGCACCTGGCCGCGCGGCGGGAGGCGAGCACGGTGACGGTGACCGGTGCGATCTGCCTGGCGGCCGCGGCCTCCTCGGCGCTCGGGCTGCACCCGCTCTTCGGCGGGCTGATGCTCGGGCTCGCCTGGCCGGCGAGGGCCTCGGCGATCAGTTCGCTGACCGTCGGCTCGCCGGGCGGCGGCTCAACGGGCGCGGGGTCACCGGGCGTCGGTTCACCGGCTGTCAAATCCGCACTCGACGTTCGGTCAACCCGGCCGCCGGCGCCGCGCCCCGGTCCGCGGTCGAGCCCGGCGGTCGGCCAGCTCGCCGCCGTGCTGCTGCCGTGCTTCTTCCTGGGAACGGGGCAGCAGGTCGATCTGGGCGCGGGCCTGCTGGACGGCGGCTTCCTGCTGCTGGTGGCGGCGCTGCTGGCGGTCGCCACCGCGACCAAGTTCGCCGCCTGCGCGGTGGTCGGCGCCCGCTACGGCTTCCCGCCCAGGGACGCGCTGCGCCTGGGGGTGCTGATGAACACCCGCGGACTGACCGAGATCGTCGTGCTGACCACCGGCTACCAGGCCGGGCTGATCGGTCACCGGCTCTTCGAGGCCCTGCTGCTGGTCGCCCTGCTGGCCACCGCGGCGGCCGGCCCGGCGCTCAGCCTGCTGGCCCCGCGCCGGGCGCCGGTCACCGGACGGCCTCAGGCGACGAGCTTCTCGTAGACCCGCAAGGTGCGCTCGGCCACGCCGGTCCAGGAGAACCGCTCCACCGCCCGCCGCCGCCCGGCCGCGCCGAGCAGCTCGGCCAGGTCCGGATCGTCGAGCAGCCGGTTGACGGCGGCCGCCAGGCCCAGGGTCAACTGCTCCGGCTCCGCCGGCTCGCCGGTCCCGTCGGTCCTGGGCCGGTACTCGACCAGCAGCCCGGTACCGCCGTCCTCGACCACCTCGGGGATCCCGCCCACCGCGGTGGCCACCACGGCCGTCCCGCAGGCCATCGCCTCCAGGTTGACGATGCCCATCGGCTCGTAGAGCGAGGGGCAGACGAAGACCGTGGCGTGGGTGAGCAGTTGGCGCAGGCTGCGGCCGTCGAGCATGCCGTCGATCCGCACCACGCCGGCCCGCCGGCGGCTCAGCTCGGCCACCAGCTCGGCCACCTCGGCGGCGATCTCGGGGGTGTCGGCCTGGCCGCAGCAGAGCACCAGTTGGGCCTCGGGACGCAGCTCGAAGGCGGCCCGCAGCAGCTGCGGCAGGCCCTTCTGCCGGGTCACCCGGCCGACGAAGAGGACGATCGGGCGCTGCGGGTCGATGCCGTACCTGACCAGCGTGTCGATCCGCGGATCGGCCTGGTAGATCTCGGTGTCGATGCCGTTGTGGATCACCTGCACCCGCTCCGGGTCGATCTCCGGATAGGTGGTGAGGATGTCCTCGCGCATCGCCGTCGAGACCGCGATCAGCGCGTCGGCGGCGAGCGCCGCCGACCGCTCGAGCCAGCTCGACAGCGCGTATCCGCCGCCCAGTTGCTCGGCCTTCCACGGCCGCAGCGGCTCCAGGCTGTGCAGCGTCATCACGTGCGGGACGCCGTGCAGCAGCTTGGCCAGGTGTCCCGCGGCGTTGGCGTACCAGGTGTGACTGTGCACCAGGTCGGCGCCGGCGCAGTCGGCTGCCATCCGCAGGTCCGCGCCGAGGAAGCGCAGCGCCGCGTTGGCATCGCCCAGGTCGCTGGGCAGCGGGTAGGCGCGGGTGTCCGGCTCGCTGCGGGGGGCGCCCAGGCAGCGGACGTTGACCTGGGCGAGCTGTCGCAGCGCCCTGGTGAGCTCGGCCGCGTGCACACCGGCGCCGCCGTAGACCTCCGGCGGATATTCCCTGGTGAGCAGGTCGATCCGCATGGTAATTCCCTTCTGGCGAGGTGGCAGCGGGAACTGACGGATCATCAGCAGCAGGCCGGCGGTCCATTGGGAGTCGGCGTGGCGTTGGCCGTGACGGGCGGCGGCGTCGGCGTTGCGGCAGCCGCGCCACCTGCGGTGACGGCCAGGACGCCGGTCATGGCCAGCAGAGTGGCGGCGAAGAAGAGCGGAAGGATCTTGCGCATGGGCTTTGCCTTTCGCTGAGTCACTTTTGTTGACAGCCAGAGTCAATCTTACTTGACCATAGAAGTCAATGATCATCTTTCGCGCTGACTCACCCCACCGGAGAGTGACCATGGCGTACGGGGGAACATCACACCGTGCTGGGGACGTTCGCCGTACCAAGGGGCCATGCGTGGGGCGATAGCCTTGGCGGGGGCCAGCTAGTGATGTAAAAGATGGAGTCAAATGGGTATCTCGCGAGGTACGGCTCAAAGCGCCGCCCTCCCCGTTGACCGGAGAACCATGGAGCAATCACAGAGCGGGACGAATGGCATCGGGCAGCGGCTTCGCGAGCTGCGCCAGAAGCGTGGCCTGAATCAGCAGGACCTCGCGTCCGCGGATATCTCGGTGAGCTACGTGTCGCTGATCGAGACCGGGAAGCGCGCGCCCTCGGAGACCGTGCTCAAGTCACTGGCCGAACGGGTCGGGTGCACGGTCGACTACCTGCGCACCGGACGGGACGACACCCGGGTCAAGGAGCTCGAACTCAAGATCGTCTTTGGTGACATGGCGCTGCGCAACGGTGCCAACGGCGAGGCCCTGCAGTCCTACAGCGAGGCCCTGGCGAACGCCCCGCTGCTCGACGAGGCGATGGTCCGGCGGGCCAAGCTCGGCCAGGCGCTGGCCTTCGAGAAGCTGGGCCGGCTCGAGGCCGCCATCCAGCTGTTCAACGCGCTCTACGACGACCCGGAGACCACTCCGGGCTCGGCCGAGTGGGCCCAGCTCGCGGTGGCCCTCTGCCGGGCCTACCGGGACGCCGGCGACCAGGTGATGAGCGTGGAGGTCGGCGAGCGGGCGATGAAGCAGCTCGACCGGCTCGGCCTGGACGTCACCGACGACCACATCCAGCTGGGCGCCACGCTGATCGGCTGCTACTACAACCGCGGCGACCTGACCCAGGCCCAGTTGCTGAGCAACCGGCTGACCCAGGTCGCCGAGGAGAACGGCTCGCGGGTCGCCCGTGGCGCGGTCTACTGGAACGCCGCGCTGGTGGCCAACTCGCGGGGCCAGGCGAAGGAGTCGCTGGCGCTCGCGGAGCGCGCACTGGCGCTGATGGCGGAGTCCGACAACGTCCGCCACATCGGTCTGCTCAAGGTCAACTGCGCCGCCTACCTACTGGAGATCGACAGCTGCGACCTGGACCACGTGGCGGTCCTGCTGACGGAGGCGCAGGAGACGATGCTGGAGGTGGGCACCGCGGCCGAGCAGGCGAGCGTGGAGACCTACCGCGCGCGGCTGGCGCTGCGCCAGGCCGACCCCGACGCCGCTCTGGAGCGGGCCAGCCGGGCGCTCGGCCTGCTGCGCAACGAGTCCCGCTGGGAGTCCGCCTCGGCCCGCGTGGTGCTGGCCCAGGCCCAGTTCGAGCGGGGCGAGGCCACGGCCGGCGCGGAGACCCTGCACGCGGTGGAGCGCCAGCTCGGGCAGATCCCGGTGAACCGGAACACCGCCCTGGTCTGGCGGCAGGCCGGCGACGTCTGGCAGCTCAACGGCCACCCGAACGAGGCCCTGGCCATGTACCAGCACGCCCTGTCCGGCGTCGGCCTGGTGCCGCTGAAAGGGGCCACCCGGGTCACCGCCCCGCTGATCTGAGCGCCGGGCGCGGCCGACGCGCCCGCGCCCGGTCCACTCAGCCCGCCTCGGGAACCGGTCCGGCCGGCCGGGCCCCGGTCAGCCGAGCCGCCGTCAGCGGCAGCTCCGGCCCCTGCGGGCAGAGCCACACCGTGGCCAGTGGCGGCAGCGTCAGCTCGGCACTGAACGGCTGGCCCTGCCACGGCAGTTCCTCGGCCTGGTGCGGACCGGGGCGGCCCGAACCGGCGCCGCCGTAGCGGGAGTCGTCGGTGTCCAGCACGACCTGCCAGACCCCGGCCGCCGGCAATCCGATCCGGTAGCCGGTGCGCACCGACGGCGACAGGTTGCTGACCGCCACCAGCGAGCGTCCCGCCGCGTCCCGGCGGACGAAGCAGTAGACGTTGTCCTGGGCCGCGTCGGCGTCCAGCCAGGCGAAGCCGGCCGGGTCCGCGTCGAGTTGCCACAGTGGCGGGCAGTCCTGGTAGACCTGGTTCAGGTCGGTCACCAGCCGTCGTACGCCCCGGTGGTCCTCGGCGGCCGGCCAGCCCTCGTCCAGCAGCCACCACTGCGGGCCCTGCTCGTGGTCCCATTCGGCGCCCTGGGCGAACTCCTGGCCCATGAAGAGCAGTTGCTTGCCGGGGTGGGCCCACATGAAGCCGAGGTAGGCGCGGTGGTTGGCCCGCTGCTG
>NZ_JBGCCO010000030.1:0-105384 GCF_041262605.1 Kitasatospora sp. GAS1066B | reverse complement strand
GTCCCCCACCCCCCCCCCCCCCCCCCCCCCCCCCCCCCCCCCCCCCCCCCCCCCCCCCCCCCCGCACCTCGCCGCCCGCCGCCACGTCCTGGCCCAGCTCGGCCTGGACCTGCGCTTCACCGCCACCGACCTCGCAGCGGTCGACTACACCGCCTCCGATCTCCAGACCCCGGAGACCGTCACCTTCCTCTTCGCCAAGCCCCTCACCCCGGCCCAGACCGCCCTCGCCCGCATCCCCGACACCGCCCCACCCACCCTGCACGGCTACACCTGGGCCAACCCCCCCCCCGCCAACCCCACCCCCTGCGACCGCGCCCCCCTCCACCACGCCACCCTCACCCTGGCCCGCCACCACTCCCCCACGGCCCCGGCCTACTTCGTCGCGGGCCACCCGCCGGACTAGCGCTTCCCGAAGGGCTGCTGATGCGCGGTCAGCTCCTGCGGGTCCACGCGGCGAACACTGCGACCACGCTCAGGCAGTCGACGATCACGACGAAGGCGACGACGTACGCCTCACCGGAGAAGAGACCTACGGTGAACCTCAGGACCGGTATCGAACACAGCACGGTGAGGGCGGTGACCAGGGCTGCCACGACCGGGGCCAACCGGGAGCCGCGCCGGAACGCGATCGTGGTGATCAACCACAGCACGGTCGGTACCGCCGCCAGGACGGCGATGGCAGCCGTCGCGGTCTCGGCCATGCCAGCTGCGAGGTTGGGGTCGCCGTACTGGTCCACAGTGTTGCCAGCCCGGTCGAGCCGCACGGTGACATAGACGCAGGCGAGCAGCACCACGCTCCAAAGCGCCGCTACCGTGAGTATCAGGCGGAAGGCGAGCCTCGCCCTGCGGGGCACAGCTACGTCGGTGATCGGCACGAAGCCCGACCCTAGTAGTACATGATCCCCCTGAACCACCCTCGTCCAGTCCGTCCGTTCAGCTGTCCCGTCCCGCGCCCTCGCCACCCGCCGCGTGCACTAGGACGTCGGCCAGCTCGACCGGGGCGAACAGCGGCGTGAAGTTGTCGACTTCGCCTGGTCATGGCGCGCGGGACCCGACCCGTGGCGCGAGTTCAACGGCGGTATCAGGCACCTGGTCGCCCCGGAACTCGCCGCCCGGCTACACCGCCGCCGGCCTCACCCCGAAGGACACCAGCCCGGCCGACCTGCGGAAGGCGATCGCCGCCGGCATCCCGCTGACCACCGCGCGGCCGTGGCCGCACCTGACGACGATCCTCGCCGACGTCCTCACCGCACCCGCCCCCGAGCGCCCGACAGCCGGGGAACTCGCCGACGGCCTCGCCGCGGTGACCAGCCGAACGTGCGCGCTACGCGGTCGGGATGCAATGCACCCGTTCGGGTGAACACAACTCCGAGAACATGGATCAGCACAAGCTAGGGATTGCACCTGCTGCGAATATTTCGAATACTTCGATTAGGCTCGTAGCGGAGGTAGCCATGAGTACTGTCAGCGGCAAGAAGATCGAACCGGGCACCGTCGATGCCGGCCACGCCGAACGGGCACTGCGAAGAGTCAACGACTACCTGGCACACACCGCACAGAAGGACGAGGACATCCACGTCCATCTGGAGACCGGTGCCCAGGACGAGGCTCTCGTCCTGCCCCGGCCGGTGGTGGAGCTGTTCGCCTCCATGCTGGCTGCTCTCGCCAACGGGCAGGGCGTCCAGATCATGCCGGTGGACGCCGAGCTCACCACCCAGCAGGCGGCCGACCTGTTGAACGTGTCGCGTCCCTACCTGATCGGGTTGCTCGAGTCCGGCGAGATCCCCTTCAGGCTTGTCGGGCGCCACCGGCGGATCCGCTTCGCGGATGTCCATCAGTACCTGCGCGAGGACGACGCCAAGCGCAAGGATGCCGCCGACGAGTTGCTGCGGCTGGACCAGGAGCTGGGACTACTCTGACATGGCCTTTGTCGTGATCTACGACGCGTGCGTGCTCTACCCGAACACGCTTCGAGACCTGCTGATTCGCGTCGGCCAGAAGGGATTCGTCCGCGCCAGATGGTCCGATCTCATCCTTGATGAGGTCGACCGCACCTGGCCGAGAACATGAACATCCCGCAGGAGAAGCTGCACCGCCGTCGGCAACTGATGAACGGCGCCATCCGCGACTGCCTGGTCACGGGGTACGAGACCCTCATCGACGGGCTCGAACTACCTGATCCCGACGACCGCCACGTGCTCGCGGCCGCCATCAAGGCCGGCGCCCAGGTCATCGTCACCGAGAACCGGAAGGACTTCCCCGTCGATCGTCTCGCCGGATGGAACATCGAGCGCAAGAGTGCCGACGAGTTCGTCCTGGACCTCATCGATCTGGACGATCGCGTCGTCTACGCCTGCATCCAGGAGATCGCAACATCCCGGCGTCACCCTCCGCAGACCCTCGATGACGTCCTGGCCCAACTGGAGAAGTCCGGCCTCAGCCAGTCCGTTGCCGCGCTGCGCCTAGGGCGAGGAGCAGGAAGCTGACGCTTCCACAGAGGACACCGGACGGGCGAAGCCAGCTCGGCCAGATCTCGGAGAACCGGATCTGACCGAGCGTCACACGACGTCCCGTCAGCAGGCCGCCGCCAACTCCCGCTCGCGCGCCCGCGACTCCGCCGGCTGCGCCTGCCGTGGCACGAACGCCACCACCCGGCCGCCGCTCCCCCGGTGCAGGTCGACCCGCAGGCGCAGGTCGGCGCAGCGGGCCAGGACCAGGCCGATCACCGCCGCGGCCAGTGCCGAGACCAGGCCGCAGGCCAGCAGGCCGACCCGGGGGCCGTAGGCGGCGGTGGCCCAGCCGACCAGCGGGGCGCCGACGGGGGTGCCGCCGGTGAAGACCAGTACCAGCAGGCCCATCACCCGGCCGCGCATCTCGGGTTCGGTGGCCAGTTGCACGTAGGAGTTGACCGCCGTGTTGAAGGTCAGGCCGCAGATCCCGACCAGGGTGAGCAGCACCGCGAAGCTCCAGTACCCGGGCGCCCCGGCGGCCAGCACCTCCAGCACGCCGAAGCTCAGCGCCGCGCCGGTCAGCCAGCGCAGGCGCGGGTTGCCCCGGCGGGCGGCGTAGAGCGCGCCGGCCAGCGAGCCGAGTGCCATCGCGGTGTTCAGCAGGCCGTAGCGGCCGGGGCCGACGTGGAAGGTTTCGTGGGCGAAGCCGGCGAGCAGGGTGGGGAAGTTGAAGCCGAAGGTCCCGATGAACCCGGCCAGCACCAGCGGCCACATCAGGTCCGGCCGCTCCCGCACGTAGTGCAGTCCCTCGCGCAGCTGGCCCTTCTGGCGTGGGATCCGCTCCACCGGGCGCAGTTCGCTGGTCCGCATCGCCAGCAGTCCGCCGATCACCGCCGCGAAGGAGACCGCGTTGAGCGCGAACGCCCAGCCACTGCCGACCGCCGCGATCAGCAGGCCGGCCACCGCCGGGCCGACCAGCCGGGCGGTCTGGAAGTTGGCGGCGTTCAGGCTGACCGCGTTGCTCAGGTGCTCGGGGCCGACCATCTCGGAGACGAAGGCCTGCCGGGTCGGCGTGTCCACCACGGTGACCAGGCCGAGCAGCAGCGCGAAGGCGTAGACGTGGTACTCGGTCACCACGCCGGTGATCGTCATCACGGCCAGCGCGGCGGCCAGCAGGCCCATCGCGCCCTGGGTGACGATCAGCAGCCGCCGCTTGGGCATCCGGTCGGCGAGCACGCCGCCGAAGAGGCCGAGCAGCAGGGTGGGCAGGAACTGCATGGCGGTGGTGATGCCGACCGCGAGCGGGCTGCCGGTGAGGCTCAGCACCAGCCAGTCCTGGGCGATGCGCTGCATCCAGCTGCCGGTGTTGCTGACGATCTGCCCGGCGAAGAAGTACCGGTAGTTGCGAACCCGCAGCGAGGAGAAGGTCCCCGTCGGGCGGGTGAACCGGGTCGAGGCCGCGGTTCCCGGTGCGGCGGGCTCAGCCGCCGCGGTGCGTTCGCAGGGGTCGTCGTCGCCGGGCGAAGTCACCGGCGTGGCCACGGGAGTGGCGAGGTTGGTGGTCGGGATGGTGGTGTCGTCGGGACGGTTGGCGGCGCCGGCTGCGCCCTGCGGTATCACGTACTGCTCCCCTCGGGGCGCGGCCTCGGCATGGGCCGGGGCCGCGCTGCTGGTCTTCCTGGTCGATCCTGCGGTGATGCGGTCGTCCTCTCTCTCGTCCGGTGCATCCGGCTGCGGTGCGCTACAGGTGCGCGAGCTTGTACAGCGCGGGCGCCGCCGCGCGCACGCTCGCCCACTCCTCCTCGGTCAGCCCGGAGGCCAGCTCCGCGAGCCAGGCGTTGCGCCGCCTACGGCTCTCGTCGAGGATCGCCGCGGCCTGGTCGGTCATGCTGACCACCACCTGCCGCCGGTCCTCGGGATGCGGCTCCCGCCGCACCAGCCCCTTCTCCTCCAACATCGCGATGATTCGCGTCATCGACGGCGGCTGCACATGCTCCCGCCGCGCCAACTCCCCCGGTGTCGCACTCCCACACCGGGCCAGCGTCCCCAGCACCCCCATCTCGGTAGGGCTGAGCGACTGCTCCACATGCTGGTGCCGCAATCTGCGCGCCAGCCGCATCACGGACGACCGCAGCTGACTGACAGCGGCGAGGTCGCCCTCGGACATCTCGGACATGATACTTAGGATACGTCATTACCCAAACTAATTAAAAATCGGCATGCCACTCTCGCGGGACGGAGCCACGCAGAGGAGGACCAGGAGGATCTTCGACTGGCCCGCGAGGCGATGACCGAGAACGGGCCCACCGCGACCCTGGCAGAGATGACGGCAGAGACCATGGCCCGCCCTGAACGGCGCGACTCGATCTCCGGCGGCTGAGGCCTCCAGCTCCGCCCCGGCCGAGGCCGGCCAAACTGAAGCTCCGCTCAGCCGTCCTCTCCTGACGAAGCCTCAGTGCGGAAAAGCCCGCCGCGCCCGCCAGCTGGTGTGCTCGCGGGCCACCGCGTCCTCCACGTCGCCGGCCAGCAGCGACCAGGTGGCCTCGGCGTCCGGGTCGTTCACGTCCATGGCGGTCAACTTGCCCCAGACCACGTCGAGTTCCTTGGCGGCGAGCTGGTAGGCCGAGACCAGCGGGCGCAGTTGCTTCAGCTGGGTCCAGGCGATGATCGCGGCGGCGGCGGCCGAGCAGGCGCCGAAGATGCTCACCGAGATCGCGCCCAGCGCCTGTGCCACGGCCGCCGCACCGCCGACGATCATCAGGGCCACGATGCCCAGGCCCCAGGAGACGGACTGCGACTCGCAGGCGTCCGCCTTGGCCAGGTACCAGGTGCGCTGGCCCTCCACCCGCACCCGCAGGTACATGGTGCGCCGGGCGGGCAGCTCGGCGGCCCGCAGCGCGCGCATGCCGTCGGTGATCTCGGGCACCGCGCCGGGGGCGAGCGCGCCGGTCTCCTCGAAGTTCCGCAGCAGGTCGGCGACTTGCGCCCGGTACTCCTCGTCCACCTCGGGCGAGTCGGCCGGGCCGCCGAACGGGCGGGCCCGCACGGTGTACTTCCAGGCCAGCGTCTTCACCGACTCGGCGGCGGCCCGCGCCCCGTACCACTGGGCCTGCGGATTGACCCGGCGCAGCCGGGACCAGAAGTACCCGGCCAGCAGGAAGGCGGCCACCGAGACGAACGGCGCGGCGCTGGTCTTCCCGTGGCCGCTGGGCGCGATCACGGCGCTGACCGCGGCCGCGACCACCAGCATCAGGATCATTCCGCGGTACCAGCGCAGTGTCTGCCGCTGTCCTTCGATCGACGCCCGGTCGGCCGTCTGGAACGGTTCCGGCAGGAAGTCCGCCTCGTCGATACCGGTTGGATCCCAACGCTCCATCGGCCAGTGCCCCCTCACGACTCACCCGGCAGTATGCCCAGCCCCAACTCGGCTACACAGCGCGCTTTCCGGACACTCGTGCGGACAATCCGGCTACTCGCGCGCCGCCGGCCGGGACGACGGCCGCCACCAGGGCCACCACCGCGCACAGCACCCCGAGTTCGGCGACCACCAGCCAGGGGCCGCCCAGCACCTCGGCGCCCAGCGGGATCGCCCCGACCAGCCGGCACAGTGCGGCCCACGCCCCACCCACGCAGCGCAGCGTCGACCTGGCGATCCGCATCACTGTCAGCATGCTGACGATGATTCAGCCCTGGCCGCCCCGGCCGGTATCCGGAACGTCCCCCAGCGGACCCTGATCCCGCCCTAGCCTTCCCCTATGACCGGGCCCCTGATCTGGTACGCCGCCTACGGCTCCAACCTGCACCTGGTCCGCCTCACCGCCTACCTCGCCGGCGGCCGCCCGCCCGGTGGCGCCCGGGTCTACCCGGGCTGCCGCGACCCGAGCCCGCCGCGCGCGATGCGCCCGATCACGCTGCCGGGGCGGGTGCACTTCGCCCTGGAGTCCGCCGTCTGGACCGGCGGCATGGCCTTCTACGACCCGCTCGACCCCGGCGACACCCCCGCCCGCGCCTACCTGCTCACCGCCGAGCAGTTCGCCGACCTCGCCGCCCAGGAGATGCGCCGCCCACCCGGCACCGACCTCGACCTCACCCCCGCCCTCACCCACGGCCGCGCCACCCTGGGCCCGGGCCGCTACGAGACCCTGGTGCACCCCGGCACCCTCGACGGCCTACCCCTGCTCACCTTCACCGCCCCCTGGCGCACCGCCGACGCCCCCCTCGCCCCGCCGTCGCTCGGCTACCTGCGCCACCTCGCCGCCGGCCTGCGCGAGTCCCACGCCTGGCCCACCGACCGGATCGCCGCCTACCTCAGCACCCGCCCGGGCGCGGCGGGCCACTGGAGCGCCGCGGCACTCACCGAGTTGCTCGCCTGACCAGACCTCAGTTTGCAGTGCCCGCAGGGACCACCCATCGCGTGCGCTGTCCGGTGATGGCCGCGATCATGTCGTAGTCGCCGTCGTAGTGCAGCACCGTCACCCCATGCCGCTCAGCGGTCGCTGCGATGAGCATGTCGGCCATCGACAGCGCTCGATGGTCGCCGCGGAACAGCGCCTGACTCTGGATCTCCTTGGCACGGTCCCAGACCTCGTCCGTGCAGGGCAGGTGGTCGAACCCGGTGAGCAGGTGGCGGAGCCGCTCCGCCTCGACCGCCGAGCGGGCGCTGTGCAGGACCTCCATCTCGACAGCCGCGCTCACCGCGAGCAGCGCCCGCTGGGAGAGGTCGTCGAGTACGGGTCGCACGGCGGGCTTGCCCCAGCGGGCAAGCGCCGACTTGTCGATCAGGTAGCGCTCTCGGCTCACGCCGCCGCCTGATCGCCCGGCTCATCGAGAAGGTTGAACTCGCCACTGGCAATGGCGTCCGCGAACTCTATCCGGCGGGCCAGCTTCACGGCCTCGAGCAGGGCGGCATTGACGGTCGCGACCTTGGTCTTCGTACCGAAGAGCTGCTGCGCCTCGGCCAGCAGATCATCGTCGAGGTCGATAACGGTGCGTGCCATGGTCGCTCCTCCAGAGGCCGACAACAAGACAACGACATCAATCCCCGCGCACGACAGATATAAATTGCCGAATTCGCCCTACTTCGCCAGCCCCAGCGCCGGCATCATGTAGTAGAAGGCGAACACTCCCGCCACCACGTACAGCGCCACCGGCACGCTTCGCCAGCGTCCGGTCGCCACCCGCAGGACGCAGAAGGTGATGAATCCCATCCCGATGCCGTTGGTGATGCTGTAGGTGAACGGCATCAGCACCATGGTCAGGAAGGCCGGCATCGCGATCGTGTAGTCGCTCCAGTCGATCTCGCGGATCGAGTTGGCCAGGATCAGGAAGCCCACCGTGACCAGCGCCGGGGTGGCGGCCTGGGCCGGGACCATGGTGGCCAGCGGGGTCAGGAGGAGCGCGATCATGAAGAGCGCACCGGTGACCAGGCTGGCGAAGCCGGTGCGGGCGCCCTCGCCGACGCCCGCCGTCGACTCGACGAAGCAGGTGTTGGCCGAGGAGGAGGTGGCGCCGCCGAGCGCGGTGGCGATGCCGTCGACCATCAGGACCCGGTTGATGCCGGGCAGGTCGCCCTTCTCGTCGAGCAGGTGGGCCTCGTCGGCGACGCCGAGGATGGTGCCCATGGCGTCGAAGAAGGCGCTCATCAGCACGGTGAAGACGAAGAGGATCCCGGTCAGCGCGCCGACGTAGTGGAAGCCGCCGAACAGGCTGACCTTGCCGACCAGCGAGAAGTCGGGGCTGGCCACCGGGTCGCCCGGCCACTTGGGGACGGTCAGGCCCCAGGCGTCGGCGGGCAGGTTCGCCAGCTTCTGGATCACCAGGGCCAGCCCGGTCATCGCCGCGATCGAGATCAGGATCGCGCCCGGCACCTTGCGCACCACCAGCACCATGGTGAGCAGCACGCCGAGCATGAAGACCAGCACCGGCCAGCCGTGCAGGTGACCACCGGTCCCGAGCTCCAGCGGGACGGTGGTGTGGGCGATGTCGGGGACCCGGCTGACGAAGCCGGAGTCGACCAGGCCGACCAGGGTGATGAAGAGGCCGATGCCGATCGCGATCGCCTTGCGCAGCCCGAGCGGCACGGCGGTCATCACCCGCTCGCGCAGGCCGGTGGCGACCAGCAGCATGATGCAGAAGCCGGCCAGCACGACCATGCCCATCGCGTCCGGCCAGGTCATCTTGGGCGCCAGCTGGAGCGCCACGACGGTGTTCACGCCCAGGCCCGCGGCCAGGCCGATCGGGACGTTGCCGATCACCGCCATCAGCAGCGTGGTCAGGCCCGCGGTCAGCGCGGTGGCCGTGACCAGCTGCGGGAAACTCAGCGACTGCTTGTTGATGTCCACGGCGTTGGACAGGATGATCGGATTCAGCACCAGGATGTAGGCCATGGTGAAGAAGGTGGCGACACCGCCACGGATCTCCCGCGCCACGCTGGAGCCGCGCTCGGAGATCCGGAAGTAGCGGTCGATGGCCGCGGAAGGCATGCGATTTGTCCTCTGGTGGGGGCAAAGGAGGGCCTTCAGTATGTGTTCACCGGTCGTGCACGCGCCATCTTCGCGCGTAGAGCAACCGAGTGGTCAACACCGGAAGCCGTAGGCTGAGCCCCATGCCGAAGACCCCGCTGCACCCCTCGCCACCTCCCCTGGAAGCCAACGACGTCGCGATCGTCGGCGGCGGCACGGTGGTCTGGTTCGTGGGTTTCCTGGTGCTGCTCCCCTTCCAGCACACGCTCTCCGAGCACGGGCACGGCAGCTGGCCGTGGATCTGCCTCTCCGGCGGTCTGCTCGGCCTGATCGGGCTCTGGTACTGCCGGGCCCGACGGGCCGCGATCCAGCGGGACCGGGCCGCGGCGGAGGTCGGTCCCGGGGAGGAGTGACGCCGGTGGACAGCTCCGCCCCGGGGAGGAGCCGCGCCCCCGCCGAGCGGTCCACCCGGTCGGCCGGACCGGAACCACAGGGGGACGCACCGGACATTTCGCCCCCGTAGAGTCGGTGCCATGACGCATCCCGCCGGCGACCGGCCCGTCCCCGACAGCGGCACCGCCGCCGGCGCCACCGGCCTCGCGCCCGCCGGGCGTGGCGGTCTGACGGCGGCCCAGGTCGCCGAGCGGGTGGCGAACGGCCAGGTCAACGACGTTCCGGCGCGTTCCTCACGGTCCGTCAGCGAGATCGTGCGGGCGAACGTCTTCACCCGCTTCAACGCGATCATCGGCGTGCTCTTCGCGGTCATCCTGGTGGTCGGCCCGATCCAGGACGGCCTGTTCGGCCTGGTCATCGTCGCCAACACGGCGATCGGCATCATCCAGGAGGTGCGCGCCAAGCAGACCCTGGACAGCCTCGCGCTGATCGGCGAGGCCCGCCCCGAGGTGCGCCGGGACGGCCAGGTGACCCAGGTCGCGGTGGCCGAGATCGTGCTGGACGACACCGTGCTGCTCGGCATCGGCGACAAGGTGATCGTGGACGGCGCGGTCACCGAGGCCGAGGGCCTGGAGATCGACGAGTCGCTGCTCACCGGCGAACCCGACCCGGTCCTCAAGCACCCGGGCGACCTGGTGATGTCCGGCAGTTTCGTGGTCGCCGGCGCCGGCGCCTTCACCGCCACCAAGGTGGGCCGCCAGGCCTACGCCGCGCAACTGGCCGAGGAGGCCAGCCGGTTCACCCTGGTCAAGTCCGAGCTGCGCACCGGCATCGACACCATCCTGCGGTTCATCACCTACCTGCTGATCCCCACCGCGATCGGTCTGGTGATCAGCCAGTGGGCGGTCGAGCACAACGACTGGCGCGAGGCGGTGCGCCGCACGGTGGCGGGGATCGTGCCGATGGTGCCCGAGGGGCTGGTGCTGCTGACCTCGGTGGCCTTCGCGATCGGGGTGGTCCGGCTGGGCCGCAAGCAGTGCCTGGTCCAGGAGCTGCCCGCGATCGAGGGGCTGGCCCGGGTGGACACCGTCTGCCTGGACAAGACCGGCACCCTCACCGAGGGCGGCATGGACGTGCTGGAGCTGCGCACCCTCGACCACGCCGGGACCGCCGACGGTGAGCAGCGGCTGCGGCAGGCGCTCGGCGTGATGGCGGCGGCCGACGCCCGGCCGAACGCCAGCATGCGGGCGGTGCTGGACGCCTACCCGGCCCCCGCCGGGGAGGGCCAGGGGCACTGGCGGGTGCTGGAGGCGATGCCGTTCTCCTCGGCCCGCAAGTGGAGCGGGGTGCAGCTGCTGGAGCCGGCCGGTGCCGAGGCCAGCTGGCTGCTCGGCGCCCCCGACGTGCTGCTGCCCACCGGGCACCCGGCGCTGGCCGAGGTGGACCAGCTGGGCGCGCAGGGCCTGCGGGTGCTGCTGCTCGGCCGTACCCCGGTGCCGCTGGACACCCCCGACCCGGCGAAGGACCTGCGCCCGCTGGCCCTGGTGGTGCTCCAGCAGCGGCTGCGCCCGGACGCGGCGGCCACGCTGCGCTACTTCGAGCAGCAGCGGGTCCAGGCGAAGGTGATCTCCGGGGACAGCGCGATCTCGGTCGGCGCGGTCGCGGCGGGCCTGGAACTGCCGGGTGCCGAGCAGCCGCTGGACGCCCGGACCCTGCCGAGCGACCCCGAGGCACTGGCCGACACCGCCGAACGCACCACCGTCTTCGGCCGGGTGACGCCGCAGCAGAAGCGCGAACTGGTCGGCGCGCTGCAGTCCCGCGGCCACCACGTCGCGATGACCGGCGACGGCGTCAACGACGTGCTGGCGCTCAAGGACGCCGACATCGGCGTGGCGATGGGCTCGGGCAGCGAGGCGACCCGGGCGGTGGCGCAGATCGTGCTGCTCGACGACAGCTTCGCCACGCTGCCCTCGGTGGTGGCCGAGGGCCGCCGGGTGATCGGCAACATCGAGCGGGTGGCCAGCCTCTTCCTGGTCAAGACCGTCTACTCGGTGCTGCTGGCGCTGCTGGTGGTCTTCACCCAGCTGCCGTACCCGTTCCTGCCGCGGCACTCCACCCTGCTGAGCTCGCTGACCATCGGCATCCCGGCCTTCTTCCTGGCCCTGGCCCCGAACACCGAGCGGGCCAAGCCCGGGTTCGTCCGCCGGGTGCTGCGGCTGGCCGTCCCGGGCGGGGTGATCGCGGGGGCGGCCACCTTCACCTCCTACGCGCTGGCCCGCGCCGACCACGCCACCGATCTGAAGGCCGACACCAGCGTGGCCACCCTGACCCTCTTCCTGGTGGCGATCTGGGTGCTGGCGATCGTGGCCCGGCCCTACACCTGGTGGCGGGTGCTGCTGATCGCCGCCATGGGCGGCGCCTTCACCCTGGTGCTGACGGTGCCCTGGCTGTCGAACTTCTTCCAGCTCAAGCTGGTCGCCGGCCGCGACGTGTGGACGGGCGTGGGGATCGCGATCGTGGCCGGGCTGCTGCTGGAGGTGGTCTGGCGGTTCGTCCGGCGGGGGCTGGACGGCGACGAAGCCTAGAGGACGCCCAGCCCGCCGGACGGACGGTCAGCCCTCGAAGTCCCGGGCCGCCGAGAGCTCGTAGGCGCGGTCGGGCTCGGTGAGCGCGGCCAGCACCTCGAACCGGCGGTGCCACTGGCCCACCGACCAGGCCAGACCGGCCGCCAGCCCCTCCGGGGTGGCCGCGTGCAGCAGGCCCGGCACCGGCGGGACCTCGAACTCGTCGTCCTCGTCCACGGCCTCGGCCGACTCCGGGTCGTACGGCAGCTCGGGCGCGGCCGCCGTGGTGTCCCAGCGCCAGTCCACCGCGGCCTCCTCACCGTCCGGACCGACCACCAGCAGCTCCTCGTGCTCCTCGTAGACGGCCGGGCAGCCGGGCAGCAGCTCCCGGACGAACGGCGGCACCCGGTGCAGGGAGCCCTCGGAGAGCACCCGACCGCCCGCGATCTCGCTGGCCAGCGAGACGTGCAGCCGCTCCGCCAGCGCCGGGGCCAGCGCCGGGGCGACCGGGATCAGCGGGTACGGGTGGAGCAGCTGCACCAGGTCGGGCGCGTCGGCGACGACGGCCTCGGTGGCGTCCACCACCACGGTGTACCCGGGGCGGCGGCCGGTGGCCTCGTCCAGCGGCGGCAGCGCCCGCACCACGTCCAAGGGATCCACCTGGACGGCGGCCAGCGCGGTGTAGATGCCGTGCAGCTGGCGGTGCGACACCTCGCTCTGCTCGTCGGTCAGGTGGTCGAGCAGCTCGTCCGGGCCGTGCTGCTCGGCGAGCAGCGCGGCGAGCGTGGTGCGCACCCCGAGGGCGTGCAGGAACTCGGCGTCCAGCGTGGTGCGGGCCTCGTCGTAGAGGCCGCGGAGCAGCCAGTCGCCGCCCGCCGCGCGCAGCCCGGCCGGCTCGCGACCGTCCAGCACCGGGTGGTCGCGCAGCCACCAGGCGGTGTACGGCGGCAGGTCGGCGTAGCCGCCGTCGGGCAGCAGCGCGCGGACCGGGGTGATCACCGCGTCCCGGTACGGCGGCCGGGCGAGCCGGGCCAGCGCCTCGGGCCAGGCCTCCTCGTCGATCAGGTCCAGGTCGCGCACCGCCAGCAGCTCGGCGGCCACCGGCGGCACGCCCACCTCATCGGCGTCGTCGGCGTGCAGCCGCTCCAGCACCTCCTCGCACCAGTCGGCCAGCCCGTCCGGCGCCTCGTCCAGCAGGCCGGTCGGGGCGCCGCCGACCGCGCGGTCGGCGGGGGCGGTCGGGTCCAGGCGCTCCAGGTCGTCCGGATCGAGCAGCGCGTCCTCGGCGCGGACCAGGACGAAGTCGCTCAGCACCCCCACGGCGGCCAGCACCTCGGGGCCCCAGCGGTCCAGCAGGTCCTCGTCCACGAAGGGCGCGTCCTCGGGGCGGGCCAGCTGGGCGAACGGGCTGTCGGGGAGGATGAGTTCACCGGCCCTGGCCAGCTCGCCCTCGTCGTCGGGCAGCGCCAGGCGGGCCAGCCACGGGTGGTCGCCGGCCTTCGCGTCGGCCGCCTTGACCAGGCCGAGCACCGCGTCGGCCAGATCGGCGGCGGCCTCGAAGTCCTCCTCGCCGACGTCCAGCGAGCGGGCCACGGCGGCCCGCAGCTCGGGGGTCTGCAGGATGCCGGCCGGGGTGGCGGTGGCGGCACCGAGCTTGGCCAGCAGCGGGTGCGCCGCGTCGGGGTGGGCCAGCCGCAGGTCCAGCAGGTCCAGCGCCTCGGCCAGGGTCTCGGGGTAGCCGGGGAACCCCGCCCAGTCGGCGTCCTCGGAGGGCAGCAGCACCCGGCGAGGGCCGGTGACGGTGCGTCCGGTGGCCAGCGGCACCGGCAGCGCGCCGAGCGCCTCCGGGTCGGCGCCGGCCAGCGCCCCGTACAGGCTGCGCCACCAGGCCGGCTCCCGGTCCAGGCCGCCGAGCTGGTCGACCACCTCGGCCAGCGGGATCCGCCGCACCTGCAGCGCGCGCAGCTCCGCCCGCCGCTCCAGGCCGGCCGGCAGCAGGCCGGGGAAGATCGGCGCCAGCGCCTCGACCACCGAGGAGTCCGCCCCCTCCAGCAGCGTGGCGTCGCGCGGCCGAAGCGCGGGCGTGCCCTCCTCGACGGCGGTCGGGTGCGGCAGGAAGGCGGTACCGGGCAGCCGGGAGAGGATCGCGGTGCGCAGCGCGTTGTCCAGCGTGCCCTGGCCCAGCGGCCCGGGAACCAGCGCGAGCGAGCCCAGGTCGGCGCCACGGGCCCGCAGCAGGTCGGTGTAGGCCTCGGCGGCGCGCTCGGTCAGGAACTCGGTGAGCGGGCCCGGCGCGACATGGCGCCGGGTGGAGTCCAGCGGGTAGGAGGCGATCAGCAGCGCCGGCACGCCCAGCGGCTCCTCGCTCGGCGTGGGCGCGTGCAGCACCGGGGCCACCGGGAGCGGCTGCGGGGTGCCGACGGCGGAGACCGGCACGGCCCAGGTCACCGTCCAGTACGGGCGGGCCCGCTCCTCGACGGGACGGTCCGCCAGCAGCTCCGGGGCCAGCGCGCCGGTGGTGGTGACGGTCTGCCAGAGCGACGGGACGGCGTCGCCGTGCTCGGTGCGCTCGGTCAAGGTGACCTGACCCAGCCCCTCCTCGGTGCGCTCGGCGACCGAGCGGGTCAGCGTGCGGATGCCCCGGTCCGGGGTCTCCACGACGATCTCGGCCAGCCCGGGGAGGGTGAGCAGCAGCGCGTCGTCCACGCCGTTCAGCAGACGGCGGGTCAGGTCCTCTGCGGCGCCATCGCGCAGCGGCAGCAGGACCACCGTGTCGTAGCCGGCCGGCGGCTCGCCCACGGCGGCCAGCGGCAACCGCAGCAACGGGACGTGCCCGTCGCGGCGACGCAACTCCTCGGCCAGCTCGTGCTGTTCGGCAGCCGCCCGATCGGCCAGCTCGCGGGCCTCGGCGAGCGACCAGCGGGCGCCGCCCGCGTGGCCGACGATGGCCGGCTCGTCACTGACCGCGAGCACGGCGGCGAAGCCGACGCCGAACCGGCCCACTGTGGGGGTGGTATCGGCCCGCTTGGAGGAGGCGCGCAGGGTGGAGAGCGACTCGATGGCGGCGGCATCCAGCGGTGCGCCGGTGTTGGCGGCGGCCAGCACACCGTCCCGCAGGGTCAGCCGCAGCCGCCCCGGGCCCAGGCCCGCGCGGGCCGCCGCGTCCGCGGCGTTCTGTGCCAACTCGACGACCAGGCGGTCGCGGTAACCACCGAGCGCCAGCTCCTCCTCCGCGTTGGCATCCTCCCGGAACCGGGCCGGCGAGGCCGCCCAAGCGTCCAGCACCCTGCGCCGCAACTCGGCCGTGCCGAAGTGATCGGCCACCTGCTCGTCGCCGCCACTGCCGATGATGCGAGGCTCCACTGGACCCGCCGCCTTCCCCAAACGTCACACGAGATCCTTGGGGGGCATTGTCTCCCTTTTTTGGGGCACGTTCGCCGCCGGGGCGCTCGGACCCGGTGTCGACACTCGTCGCTCCGGCACTCCCTCGTACCTCGGTCGCTTGTCGCTCCTCGCTTTCGACACCGGCGCGCCCCTTTGGCTCACTCGCGGGCCGTGCGGGGTTTCTGTCACGGCCTGGTGGGTGGTTCTCTCGCGGGGCGGGTGCGGGGTACTGCCGGCGGGGGCCTGCGGATATGGCGGAGCCCCGGGTGCCAGGAGGCTGCCCGGGGCTCGCGGGTGGTGCGGGATCAGGAGTGGCCGAGCTCCTCCGCCGGGGCGTCCGGCTCGACCGAACCGCCGCTGCGGTCGGGGTGCAGCTGCAGCGGCTCGACCACGGTCTCGTCCAGGATCAGCTCGGCCGGCACCGGCGGTGCGGGCAGCACGGCCGCCTCGGAGTGGCCGCCGCAACCGTAGGCGAGCGAGACGATCTGACCGTCCGCCGGACCGTACTCGTTGCCGCAGACGCCGAAGGCCTGGCCCAGCGAGCCGCCGATCGGGATCAGGAAGCCGCAGCTGGTGCAGGAGGCCGGGGCGGACTGCGCCATCGGCGTCTGCGGCCCGTGCGCCTTCTCCCAGCGGTCGGCGGCCAGGTGCATCCCGAGCCGGGAGAGCACCCGGGGGCGGGCCATGCCCAGTTCGTCCGCGACCGCGCCGATCTGCGCCCGCACCGGGGCGGGCTGCACGTGCGGGTCGGACAGTTCGAGCTCTTCCTCGCCGTCGAAGACGGCCGAGTTGGGCGCGGGCTCGTCCTCACCGGTCCACCCGGGCTCCAGCCGCTCGTCGTCCGCGTCGGTGGGCAGCAGGTCGCCGGGGCCCAGGTCGCCGGGCCGCAGCCGCTCGCTCCACGGCACCCACTGCGGCGCCAGCACCGCGTCGGTGCCGGGCAGCAGCACGACCTCGTCCAGGGTGACCACCTTGGCCCGTGGCGCGCGGGCCACGGTGACGGCCCAGTGCCAGCCGCGGTAGGCGGCGTCCAGGCACTCGAAGGTGTGGGTGACGACTCGCTCGCCCTCGGCCCGGGCGGCCAGGTGGGTGCCGACGGCGGCAGCGCCGACCGCCTCGACCGCTGCCTGCCTGGCGAGTTCGACGGCTTCGGCACAGAGCCGGTCGGGGGTACGGCTTCGCATCGCAGCACTCACGGCGTCGGTTCTCTCCAGTCTTCTTACCTGCAGCCTAATCGCCCGGGGGCTCGCCCGGGCCGTTCGGGACCGTCGCGGCCGCCTGGTGCGCGCCCGTGGGCGTCGCATCGCTCGAACCTGCCGCCGGTACCGCTCGCTCGTGGTACCGCCCCTATTCTGCGTGACCAGAAGCCTTGCGAGGACCGGCCGCGCCGCCGTCGGACCAGCCCGACCGGTGCGCAGCACGTTCCACCGCAGCGGTCCGCACAGTGCAGGCTACCCGCCGGGCAGCTGCGCGCGACAGCCCGTGGGCGGGCGCCGAGAGTACCAGCGCCGTCGGGCCGCGCCGAGCTGACCTCAATCCCTCGTCCTGGCGGGGATTGTCAGGCAGGATTGCGTGTGTGGCGGACGAAACGCCGTCGCAGCACGCCTCACCGGTCGCCGTGCCGCGACAGCAGCTCTCGGTCCCCTCTGTGGACGACTCGGGCCCACAGTCGGAGGACGGGTCCCCGCTGCCCGAGCGCCCCGGCGAGGAGCCCGATCCCGCCGACGCCGATCGCACGGATGACGACACCGATGCCGAAGAGTCACCGCGGCGCGGTCTGCTGGTGCGCAGCGCCTCGGCGGCCGGCCTGCGCACCGGGCGGGTGGTGCACGGCACCGGGCGCCGGATCCGCAAGGCCACCTCGGCCGACGGCGCCGGCGAGTCGGGCCTGGCCAAGCTGATCGAGCTGCACGCGCTGAACTCCTTCGGCGACATGCTGATCACCATCGCGCTGGCCTCCACCATCTTCTTCTCGGTGCCCACCAGCGAGGCCCGCGGCCGGGTGGCGCTCTACCTGCTGGTCACCATGGCCCCGTTCGCGCTGCTCGCGCCGGTGATCGGCCCGCTGCTGGACCGCCTGCCGCACGGTCGCCGGGCCGCGATGGCGATGGCGATGCTGAGCCGCGCGGTGCTCGCCTGGACCATGGCGAGCTCGATCAGCGGCGGCAACCTGGCGCTCTACCCCGAGGCGCTCGGCTGCCTGGTCGCCTCCAAGGCGTACGGCGTGGTGCGCAGCGTGGTGGTGCCCCGGCTCAAGCCGGCCCGGGTGACCCTGGTGAAGGCCAACTCGCGGGTGACCCTGGCCGGACTGCTGACCACCTTCCTGGCCGCCGGGGTGGGTGGGCTGCTGCACCTGGCCGGGCCCGCCTGGCCGTTGCGCGGCGCCTTCCTGGTCTTCGTGATCGGCACCCTGATGGCCTTTCACCTGCCGCGCCAGGTGGACTCGGCCAAGGGCGAGCAGCGCGCGGTGCTGCACGCCAGCCCGCACCAGGACCCGGGCGCGCCGGCGTCGGGCGTTCCCGAGAGCCCGCGGACCAAGGCCAGCCTGCGCACGGTCGGGCCCTCGGTGGTGCTGGGCCTGCGGGCGGTGGCCGCGCTGCGCGGACTGAGCGGCTTCCTCACCCTCTTCCTGGCCTTCCTGCTGCGCGTCGACCCGGTCGGCGGCGTCTCCCCCACCGTGGGCCTGGGTCTGCTGGCGGTGGCGGCCGGCGGCGGCAACGCGCTGGGCTCGGTCTTCGGCTCCTGGCTGCGCAGCCGCGGCGCGGAGGCGACGATCACCTTGATGCTGCTGCTGGCAACCGCCGCCGCCGTGGCCGCCGCGCTCTGGTACGGGATCGTGACCGTGCTGGTGGTGGCGGCCGTCGCCGGCATCGCCGCGTCGCTGGCCAAGCTGGCGCTGGACTCGTTGATCCAGCGCGACGTCCCGGAGGCGGTGCGCACCTCGACCTTCGCCCGCTCCGAGACGCTGATGCAGCTCTCCTGGGTGGCCGGCGGGGCGCTGGGCATCCTGCTGCCGCTGGACGGCACGCTGGGCCTGTCCGTCGCGGCCGCGCTGCTGGGCGTGGCGCTGGTCTGGACGGTGCTCGCGCTGGTCCGGCTGGGGGTTCGCGGCGGCGCACCGCACCCCCGCGTCGCGTGATCGGCAGAGTTGGATAGCCTTCGTCCCATGAGCCTCAGCACCCGTGTCATCGCCGCCCTCGGCGCCGTGGTCGTGATCGGCGCCGGCACGATCGGCGGCTCCATCGCCTACGCGTCGGGCCAGCCCACGCCGACGAAGACCCAGGCCACCGTCACCGTGGGCCGCTCCTCGCACGCGCTGGACCCCAACCCGACGTGCTTCAACGGCGGCAAGCCGCTGAGCGACGCGGCCCGCCAGGCCTGCGCCACGCTCTCCAACCAGGCGGCCAGCACCTTCCCCGACAAGGTCTCGGTGAAGTGGAGCGACCAGCTCGGCGTGGGCATCGACCCGGACGCCGCGAAGAACGGCTGGCGGGCCTTCACCAACGGCGGTGGCGGCCAGGGCGGCGCCCTGGTGGCGAACTTCCAGAAGGACACCACCTTCTCCGGCCTGCAGCCGGCCGCCAACCTGCTCACCAGCAGCCGCGACACCGCGCTGACCGTGATCGAGTTCGACCCGAAGACCGCCGGCAGCGCCAACCCGGGCATCGTCGCGGTCTGGTTCGTCGACCTGGTCAACTCCGCCGCTCCGGCGACCTCGCCGCAGGACGCCGCAGGCCAGGGTGCCGGTCAGGGCGCCAGCCAGGGTCAGTGACCCACCCGTACGGCAGCACCGATCAGCCGATCCGCCCCCGGCCCGGGACGGATCGGCTGCTCGTCGTCGTCGCGGTGGCCGCCGAGGCCGAGGCGGTGCTGCGCGGCGCGCCGGCCGGCAGGGTCACCGTGGTGGCCGCCGGGGTCGGCCCGGCCGCCGCCGCCGGCGCCACCGCCATCGCGCTGGCCACCGAACGCCACCCGCTGGTGCTCTCCGCCGGGATCGCCGGCGGTTTCGCCCCGCGCGCACCGATCGGCGCGGTGGTCGCGGCCGACGCGATCATCGCCGCGGACCTGGGCGCGCAGACCCCGGAGGGTTTCCGGGACGTCGCCGAGCTGGGTTTCGGCACCACCACGCACACGCCGCCGGCGGGCGCCGTCGCGCTGCTGGCCGAGGCCACCGGGGCGGTGGTCGGCCCGGTGCTGACCGTCTCCACGGTCACCGGCAGCGCCGCCCGCGCGGCCGAGCTGACCGAGCGCCACCCGGGCGCGGCCGCCGAGGCGATGGAGGGGTTCGGGGTGGCCGAGGCGGCCGCCCGGCTGCGGGTGCCGGCCCTGGAGCTGCGCACCGTCTCCAACGCCGTGGGCCCGCGGGACCGGGCCGCCTGGCGGATCGGCGAGGCACTGGCCGCGCTGACGGACGCCTTCGCCGTGCTGCCCTACGACCGACTGCTGAAGGAGGCCACCGGTGGCTGAGCCGCTGCGGGTCGCGTACTCACCCTGTCCGAACGACACCTTCGTCTTCCACGCCTGGGCACACGGCCTGGTGCCGGGCGCCGAGGCCCCCGAGGTCACCTTCGCCGACATCGACGTGACCAACGGCCTGGCCGAGCGCGGCGAGCTGGACCTGCTCAAGGTCAGCTACGCGGCGCTGCCCTGGCTGCTCGACCAGTACGCGCTGCTGCCCTGCGGCGGAGCGCTGGGCCGCGGCTGCGGACCGCTGGTGCTCACCAGGCCCGGCGCCGACGCGGACCTGAGCGGCAAGGTGGTGGCCGTACCGAGCGAGCGCTCCACCGCCTACCTGCTGTTCCGGCTCTGGGCGGCCGAGGCGGTGCCCGGCGGGCTGGGCGAGGTCGTGGTGCTGCCGTTCCACGAGATCATGCCGGCGGTCCGGGACGGCCGGGTGGACGCCGGACTGGTGATCCACGAGGCGCGGTTCACCTACCAGCGGTACGGCCTGGCGAAGCTGGCCGACATGGGCGAGGCCTGGGAGGCCCGCACCGGCCTGCCGATCCCGCTGGGCGCGATCATCGCCAAGCGCTCGCTGGGCGCGGCCCGGCTGCGCGAGCTGGCGACGGCGATCCGCGGCTCGGTCGAGGCGGCCTGGGCCGACCCGGCCGCCTCCCGGGAGTACGTGCTGGCGCACGCCCAGGAGCTGGACCCGGCGGTGGCCGACCAGCACATCGGGCTGTACGTCAACGAGTTCACCGCGGAGCTGGGCGCCGAGGGCTACGCGGCCGTGCGCGCCCTGCTCGACCGGGCGGCCGAGCAGGGGCTGGTGCCGGCCGTGTCGCCGGACGCGCTGGCCTTCCCGTAGCCGCGGCCACGGGAAGTTCCGCAGGACGGATCAGGCGGCCGGATCAGGCGTCGAACTGGTCGGCCACCGCACGCAGCGCGGCCGCCAGCTTCTGGCCGACCGGTTTGGCCGGGTAGCGGCCGTGCTGCAGGCCGGGCAGCGCGGTGTCCAGCATGGTGATCAGGTCCTGCACGATCGGCGCCATGTCGTCGGCGCTGCGGCGCTGCGCGGCGGCCACCGAGGGCAGCGCCTCCAGCAGCGTGACCCCCATCGCCTGGTCGCCGCGATGCCCCGCGACCACGCCGAACTCCACCCGCTGACCCGGCTTGAGCGTGCTCAGCCCGGCGGGCAGCGCCTTGCTGTGGACGAAGACGTCCTCACCGTCGTCGCGCGACAGGAAGCCGAAACCCTTCGTCTCGTTGAACCATTTGACCTGGCCGGTGGGCATCTCGAATGTCCTCATCAGTGGGTGGGTCGGGTGTGGCGGCGTCCGGCGTGCGTCGCCGGGGTGCCTTGAACGGGGGTGGGGTGGTCCGGTCGCGCGGTGCGTCCGGCGCGGTCACGGCTGGACGCTGGCACGGGCGGGCCGGTGAAGGACGGCCCGCCTGCAGCAGGCTAACGACCGGTCAAGGGTTTCACTCGCACACGTCCGGTGGTTGGAGCCCGGCTCTGGCGAGGAAGGCCGGCCAGGGCACGGCGACAGGCCCGGACGACGGCGCTCGGTCGATCGTCATGGCTCACACCCCCTGGCAGGAAGCGGGGTCGGCGACCCCGTGCGAGACCTGCATACCCGCCCCGCCCGGCGGTCGAAACTCCCTGTCCCCGGCGAACCGCAGGCAGTGACGGGTACCGGATCCGCGCAGGTGGCGCGGGTCGGACCGGCGCCGACCGGACGGCCTGCGGACTCTGCGAGACTGGGGCGGTCGGTTAGAGGCGTGACGGGTGCGGGCAAAGGAGGCTGCGATGAGCGGCAAGGAGTCGGGCGAGGGCCTGGTGCGGGTGGGAGCGGTGGTGTTCGTGGTGGGTGCGCTGGCCACGATCGCGACCTTCGTACCGCTCTTCTTCCACCTCACCCCGCTGCCCACCCCCGCCTACTTCGCGAGCATGCTGATGCCGCTGGGCTTCCTGCTCGCGCTGCTCGGCCTGTTCCGCTCGGCCCGCGCGCAGCGTCGCCGGGCGAACGTCCAGGGCCCGGCCTGAGCCACCGGGTTCGGCCGGAGCCACTGGGCCCCGCATGACGTCGATTTTGGGACTTGTCGGACATCCTGATCTCTGACCATCCGTCAGAGGAGTTCCGATGCACCGTCCCCCGTCGCGCCGGACCGTCCTGGGCGTGACCCTGGCGGCCGCCCTCGGCGCCTGCGACCGCACCCCGGGGATCCGGGCCCCGCAGCCGGCCGTGGACACCGCGGACCCGAGCGCCGAGGCCACCGTCACCGCGGCGACCGGGCCGGTGACGGTGCCCGGCGACCCGCGGCGGGTGGTGGTGCTGGACACCGCCGAACTGGACTCGGCGATGACCCTGGGGATCACCCCGGTCGGCGCCTGCCGGGCCCCCGTCGACCGGGGCCTGCCGCGCTACTGGCCGGCCTCCCGGCTCGCCGAGGTGGCCGACACCGGCACCATCGGCGCGCCGGACCTGGCGGCGATCGGCGCGCTGCGCCCCCAGCTGATCCTCGGCAGCCAGGCCCGCGACGGCGCGCACTACGACGCGCTGCGCCGGATCGCGCCCACCGTGCTCAGCCGCGGCACCGGCTCCGCCTGGAAGGAGAACCTCCAGCTGCACGCCCGGGCGCTGGGCCGGCAGACCGCGGCCGAGGCGGTCATCGCCGGCTACCACGCCCAGCTCGCCCAGACCTCCCACGCGATCGGCGGCCCGGGCGTCGCGGCCGGGCACCGGATCAGCCTGGTGCGGTTCGTCCAGGGCGGGCGGATCCGGCTGTACGGGCGGCAGAACTTCCTCGGCACGGTCCTCGCCGACCTGCAGCTCGGCCGGCCCGACGCGCAGAACGTCGACCGGTTCGACGTCGAGGTCAACCCCGACCAGCTCGCCGGCGCCGACGGCGACCTGCTGCTCTACGCGACCTACGGCGACCCGGACGCGGCCGGCACCACCGCGGTCCTGGCCGGCCCCGCCTGGCGGGCGCTGACCGCCGTCCGGACGAACCGGGCCTATCCGGTGGACGACCAGCTCTGGTTCCAGGGGATCGGCTGCACCGGGGCCAACCTGGTGCTCTCCCAACTCCAGTGCCTGCTCAGCGGTTGAGACCGACCGGCACATGGTGGGTGGAGGAAGGAGCAGCGTCCGGGCCGAGTCCGGGCGCCGCGACGCCGCCCACCATGTGCCGGTCGGTCTATGTGCCCGCCCGTGCTCCCGTCCACCCCGGTCCGCCCCCTTGTGACGCTCACCACAGCGGGACCACCATGACGGTATGACGAACACTCAGCTCCGAGGTGAGTCACCCGCCGGCCAGGACGACGCGGCCCGCCGCCGCAAGGCCGCCCTGGCCCACGCCTTCACGCTCGCCGCCGACGAGTACGACGAGGCCAACGGCGGTTTCTTCAATCCGATCGGCGCCCGGCTGGCCCGGCTGGCCGGACTGCGGCCCGGGGACCGGGTGCTGGACGTCGGCTGCGGCCGGGGCGCCGTGCTCTTCGCCGCGCTCGCCGAGGTCGGCCCGGAGGGCTACGTGGTCGGGATCGACCTGGCTCCCGGGATGGTCCGGGCGACGGCCGCCCAGGCAGCGGGGCACGGGCTGCGAAACGTCAACGTCCGGGTGGACGACGCCGAGGCGCTCGGCTTCCCCGACCACTCCTTCGAGGCCGCGCTCTCCTCCTTCGCGGTGATCTTCACCCCCGACCCGGTGGCCGCGCTGGCCTCGGTGCACCGGGTGCTGGTGCCCGGCGGCCGGTTCGGCTTCACCGCGTTCGGCGCGGACGAGCCCGGCTGGGAGCGCCCCGGCGCGGCGCTCAACGCCTTCCTGCCGGCGCCGGCGGCCCGGCTGCGGCAGAGCCGGGCGGCCAGGTTCAATCCACTGGGCCGCAGCCCCGAGGAAGCGGCCGAGCTGCTCCACCGGGCCGGCTTCACCGACGTACGAACGGTCGAACACCCGGCGGCCACCCACTACCCCAGCGCCGAGGCCTGGTGGCGCTCGCAACGGGCCGGCGGGTGGCGCGGGGTGCTGGAGGCGATCCCGGCCGAGCGCCTGGACGAGGCGCGCGCGGCGGCCCTGGCCGCACTCGCCCCGCTGGCCGCCGCGGACGGCACCCTGGTGCGGCGCACCGCGATCCGCTACACCACCGCCCTGCGGGAGTAGGGGGTCAGCGCCCGGCCGGGTCAGCCGGGCTTCGGACCACGCCGCTTCATCGCCACCGCCAGCACGAAGAGCGCCGACAGCACCCCCGCCACCCGCAGCACCCCCGGGGCGGCCGCGAAGGCGGCGTGCGTCATCGGAGCGCCCTTGCCCAGCGCGCCGCCCCAGCGGCCCTGGGCCCGGCCCCAGAACCACAGGGTCGACGCGCTCATGCTGATCAGCGGGATGCCGAAGACCACGAACTTCTTGGTCAGGTCCCCCAGCCGGGCGGACAGGTAGGCCAGCCCCCAGCCGGCCAGCAGCACCAGGATCACCCCGCTGACCGCCCCGCCGACCAGCACCGCCGCCGCCAGCAACAGCAGCGGCGAGGGACGGCGCCCGGCCAGGAAGGAACCCTTGGGCAGCGCCTCCTGACCGGCCGTCGGCTCCAGCTCGCCCTCGGCCGGCTGCTCCCCGCCCTTGCCGCGCTGCTCGGGGATCGGGCGCTGCTCGCCGGGCGGCTCGGCGGCCTCGGTGTCGTCCGGCGGGAACTCGATCACCACCGAGTCCCAGCCGGGGAAGTCGGCGCTGGTCGGCGGCCGCAGCGCGCCGGGCGCGGCGGGGGCGATCAGCCAGGCGGCGGGCGTGCCGCCGTCCTCGACGGCGGCGGCGGGCTGGGCCGGCTCGGCCTCGGCGGAGCCATGCTCGGGGGAGCCGCGCTCGGCGGATCTGCGGAAGAACGAGCGTGACGCGCCCGGCACCGGGACCTCGGGCCCGCTCGGCGCCGGTCTGCGGCCCCGCGGCCAACCCGACTGCTGGGGGCTCGCCTGCCGAGTGCGATGGACGACCGGTGGCTCGGGCGGCGGGTCGGCGAGGTACACGTCGTCCCCGTCCCGCGCGTCCGCTTCCCCCGGCTGCGGCGCGCTGTCCAGCACCCGCCAGGGCCCGTCCACCCGCCACCACTCGCCGCCCGACAGGCCCCCCTTCATCGCCTCGCCCGGCCGCTCGTCCGCCTGCTCGCCCGCCATCGCCCGCCACCCTGTTCCGTGCTCCAGGCCCCGCCGTCCGCTGACGCTACCCACTGGCGCCCACCCGCGCGAGAGCTACCCGCCCTATGCCCCGCCCGCCGCCGTGCCACCCCAGCCCACCTGCGGCGCACACCCGAGCCCGGGGTCGCTCTTGAAACGGTGGGCGCCGCCCTTCATCCGGTCCGACTACGCTGGGTCGGATGACCACCGAGCCGAACGGAGCGTCCAACAGGGCCCGCACCCTGGCCGACGAGCTCCGCGCCAGCAGCGACCAGGCACTGGCCACCCTGCTGCGCCTGCGCCCCGATCTGCTCAACCCCGTGCCCACCGACATCACGCAGCTGACCGCCCGGCTCTCCAGCCGGGCCTCCGCGCTGCGCGCGCTGGAGCGGCTCGACCGGTTCACCCTGCAGACCGCAGAGGCGCTGGCCGCGCTGCCCGACGGCAGCCCGGGCACCATGCTGCGCGATCTGCTGGCCGGCCCCGCCCGGGTCAAGGCGCACCCCGGCGCCGAGCCGGTGGAGCGGGCCGCCGTGATCGCCGCGCTGCCCCGGGCGCTGGCCGCGCTGCGCGAACGGGCGCTGCTCTGGGGGCCGGACAGCGCGCCTCGCCTGGTGATCGCGGTGCGGGAGGCGCTGGCCCCGAGCGCCGGCACGCCCGGCGGCACCGGCCTGGGCCCGACCCTCGCCGAGGCCACGCTGGGGATGTCCCCCGCCCGCCTGCAGCAACTGCTGGCCGGCGCCGGGCTGCCCGGCACGGCCGACCCGGTGACGGCGGTGGCCGCGCTGACCGCCCTGCTGGCGGACCGCAAGCGCTGCGCCGCGCTGCTCGCCGAGGCGCCCGAGGCCGCGCTCGGGGTGCTGGACCGGCTGGTCTGGGGCCCGCCCACCGGCACCGTCCCCGACGCCGCCCGCCCGGTCACCGCCGAGCAGGCGCGCGGCCCGCTGGAGTGGCTGCTGGCCCGCGGCCTGCTGCTGCCCTCCGGTCCCGGCAGCGTGGTGCTCCCGCGCGAGCTGGCCCTGCACCTGCGCGGCGGGCGCAGCCACCGGGTGGCGGAACCCACACCGCCCGTGCCGGTGCCGAGCATCGAGCGCGATCCACAGGCTGTGGACAGCGCGGCGGCCGGCCAGGCGTACACGGCGGTGCGGACCGTCGAGGAGCTGCTCGACCTCTGGGGCCTGCAACCGCCGTCCACCCTGCGGGCCGGCGGCCTCGGGGTGCGCGACCTCAAGCGGGCCGCGCTGGCCCTGGAGACGGACGAGACCCAGGCCGCGTTCTGGCTGGAACTCGCCTACGGGGCCGGGCTGCTGGCCCCGGACGGGGAGAGCGGCGAGGTGGCCGGGCGGACCGGCGAGGTCTGGGCGCCGACCCCCGCGTACGACCTGTGGCTGCAGCAGCCGGTGGCCGAACGGTGGACCGTACTAGCGCGCGGCTGGCTGGCCGCGACCCGGGTCGCCGGGCTGGTCGGCACCCCCGACGGCAAGGGCAAGGCGCGCGCGGCGCTCGGCCCCGAACTGGACCGGGTACTGGCCCCCGCCACCCGGCGCGCCCTGCTCAGCCTGCTCGCCACCCTGCCGCCCGGCGCGGTGGCCGACGCGGCCGCGCTGCTGCCCGTGCAGCGCTGGTACCGCCCGCTGCGCGGCGGCGCCACCGGCCCCGACGGGCGCGACCTGCGCGACCAGCTGACCGGGTGGACCCTGGCCGAGGCCGAGTTGCTCGGTATCACCGGGCGCGGCGCGCTCGGCTCCCCGGCCCGGGCCCTGCTCGCCGGCCAGGCCCCGGCTCCGGTGCTCGCGCCGCTGCTGCCCCAGCCGCTGGACCACGTGATCCTGCAGCCCGACCTGACCGCCATCGCGCCGGGACCGCTGCTCACCCCGCTCGCCCAGGCGCTGGCCCTCTGCGCGGAGATCGAGTCCAAGGGCGGCGCCACCGTCTACCGGTTCACCCCCGAGTCGGTGCGCCGGGCGCTGGACGCCGGGCGCAGCGCCGCCGACCTGCACTCCTTCCTGGAGCAACACTCGCGCACCGCCGTGCCGCAGCCGCTCAGCTACCTGATCGACGACGTCGCCAGGCGCCACGGCGTGCTGCGGGTCGGCGCCGCCTCCGCCTACCTGCGCTGCGACGACCCGGCGCTGCTGGCCGAGGTGCTGGCCGACCGGCGCGCGCTGGAACTGCGGCTGCGGCTGCTCGCCCCGACCGTGCTGGCCGCGCAGGCCGGGCCCGAGACGGTGCTCGGCGTGCTGCGCGCGATGGGCTACGCGCCGGCCGCCGAGTCGGCCGACGGCGACCTGCTGATCACCCGCCCCGACAGCTACCGCACCCCGCCGCGCACCGCACCCGCCCCGGTCGCGGACGGCCCGGCCACCCCGGACGAAGTGCTGCTCGGCGCCGCCGTCAAGGCGATCCGGGCGGGCGACCGGGCGGCCACCGCGCACCGCCGGGAGACCGTCGCCGGCCCCGCTGCCACGCCCGCCGACACCCGTCAACTGCCGCGCACCGTCGCCGCGGAGACGCTGGCCGCGCTGCAGACCGCGGTGCTGCTCGGCGAGCGGATGTGGATCGGCTACGTCAACGCCGAAGGGCTGGCCTCGCAGCGGGTGATCGACCCGGTGAAGGTGGAGGGCGGCTACGTCACCGCGTTCGACCACCACGCCGAGAAGCTCAACACCTTCGCGCTGCACCGGATCACCGGTGTGGCCGGGCTGGACGAGGGCTAGGGTCCTGACCATGGAAGCAACCGAGCTCGTCCCCGGGGTCCGCTACGCCGTCACCGACCGCCACGGCGGCGTGAGCCCGGCCCCGTACGGCCGCAACCTGGGCGGCAGCACCGCCGACGACTTCCAGAACGTGCTCCAGAACCGGGCGTTGACGGCCCGTCAGCTCGGTCTCGACCCGGACCGGGTGGTCTGGATGAGCCAGGTGCACAGCGCCTCGGTGACCCGGGTCAGCGCACCTTTCGGCGCCGACCGCCCCCGGCTGGACGGCGTGTTCACCAGCGAACCGGGCCTCCCGCTGGCCTCGTTGGCCGCGGACTGCGCGCCGGTGCTGCTGGCCGACCCGATAGCCCGCCTGATCGGCGCGGCCCACTCGGGGCGGGTCGGCACGCTGGCCGGCGTGGTGCCGAACCTGGTCGCCGCGATGGCCGAGGCGGGCGCCCAGCCGGCCCGGATGACCGCGCTGGTCGGGCCGATGGCCTGCGGCCGCTGCTACGAGGTCCCGGAGCCGATGCGCGCCGAGGCCACCGCCGCCCTGCCCGAGGCCCACTCCACCACCCGCCGGGGCACCCCCGCCCTCGACCTGCGGGCCGGCATCACCGCCCAGCTGACCCGGGCCGGCGTCGCCACGGTGCGCCAGGACGCCCGCTGCACGATCGAGGACCCCGACCTCTTCTCACACCGGCGCGAGCAGCGCACCGGACGCTTCGCGGCGTACCTGTGGCTGACGGAGCCCGCGGACTGATCCTGCGGTGCGGCGGATTCTCCGTGCGCCCCACCTTCGGGCGCCCCACCTTCGGGCGCCCCGCCTTCGGGCACTCCCGCTCCGAACGGTCCGCCGATGCGCGACACTGGAGGGTCTGCGCCTGACCCGATGGAGGACTCCACACCGTGAACAACGGGCCACTGATCGTCCAGAGTGACAAGACTCTCCTGCTGGAGATCGACCACCCCCAGGCCGCCGACTGCCGGCGGGCGATCGCGCCGTTCGCCGAGCTGGAGCGGGCGCCCGAGCATGTGCACACCTACCGGGTGACGCCGCTGGGGCTGTGGAACGCGCGGGCCGCCGGGCATGACGCGGAGCAGGTGGTGGACGCGCTGGTGACGTACTCGCGCTATCCGGTGCCGCACGCGCTGCTGGTGGACGTGGCGGACACCATGGCCCGGTACGGGCGGCTGCAGCTGAGCAAGCACCCGGTGCACGGGCTGGTGCTCTCCACCACGGACCGGCCGGTGCTCGAAGAGGTGCTGAAGTCCAAGAAGATCGCGCCGCTGGTCGGCGCCCGGGTCGAGCCGGACATGGTGGTGGTGCACCCCTCGGAGCGCGGGCAGATCAAGCAGGTGCTGCTCAAGCTCGGCTGGCCGGCCGAGGACCACGCCGGGTACGTGGACGGCGAGGCGCACCCGATCGAGCTCGACCAGGACGGCTGGCAGCTGCGCCCCTACCAGCAGCAGGCGGTGGAGGGCTTCTGGCACGGCGGCAGCGGCGTGGTGGTGCTGCCGTGCGGGGCGGGCAAGACGCTGGTCGGCGCGGCGGCGATGGCCGAGGCCAAGTCGACCACGCTGATCCTGGTCACCAACACCGTCTCGGCCCGCCAGTGGAAGCACGAGCTGGTCAAGCGCACCTCGCTGACCGAGGACGAGATCGGCGAGTACAGCGGGACGAAGAAGGAGATCCGCCCGGTCACCATCGCCACCTACCAGGTGATGACGACCAAGCGGAAGGGCAGCTACGCCCACCTGGAACTGTTCGACGCCCGCAACTGGGGCCTGGTGGTCTACGACGAGGTGCACCTGCTGCCCGCGCCGGTCTTCAAGTTCACCGCCGACCTGCAGGCCCGCCGCCGGCTCGGGCTGACCGCGACCCTAGTGCGCGAGGACGGCCGCGAGGGCGACGTGTTCAGCCTGATCGGCCCCAAGCGCTTCGACGCCCCGTGGAAGGAGATCGAGGCGCAGGGCTACATCGCGCCGGCCGACTGCTGCGAGGTCCGGGTCACGCTGAGCGACTCCGAGCGGCTCACCTACGCGACCGCCGAGCCGGAGGAGCGCTACCGGTACTGCTCCACCACCGCGACCAAGCGGCGGGTGGTGGAGGCGCTGGTCAAGAAGCACGAGAAGGACCAGACGCTGATCATCGGGCAGTACATCGACCAGCTGGACGAGCTGGGCGAGGTGCTGAACGCCCCGGTGATCAAGGGCGAGACCAGCAACGCCCAGCGCGAGAAGCTCTTCGAGGCGTTCCGGACCAAGGAGATCAGCGTGCTGGTGGTCTCCAAGGTGGCGAACTTCTCGATCGACCTGCCGGAGGCCACGGTGGCCATCCAGGTCTCCGGCACCTTCGGCTCGCGCCAGGAGGAGGCCCAGCGGCTGGGCCGGGTGCTGCGCCCCAAGGCGGACGGGCACTCGGCGCACTTCTACTCGGTGGTGGCCCGTGACACGGTGGACCAGGACTTCGCCGCGCACCGCCAGCGGTTCCTGGCGGAGCAGGGGTACGCCTATCGGATCATCGACGCGGACGACGTGTAGGACGTGCAGGACGGGTCCGCTGTAGTTCCGCTACAGCTTGACGCCGTCGCGCCCGAGCAGGATCACGCGCGCGGCGGTGTCGAGCACGATGCCGACATTGCGCACGGCCTGGGTCAGCGGCTTTCGGCGGCGCGGGCTGTCGGCCACGGCGGAAGCCGCGGTGGCGCCGACCGGCGGGGTGGACAGGGACTCGGTGGTGGTGCGCGCCCGGGGGGCCTTGGCCGCAGCCGGGAGCGCCGGCGGATGCACGGTGCTCATGTGTTCCACGGTAGTTTTCCGCCGCCGCCGGCACATCAGCCCAAAGGCCGTACCTGACAGGACCTAGGTCGTCCTGCGGTTGTATACGACCCCGAGACCCTTATCCGGCGAATATCCGTTGGCGCGCGGGCGAACGACGGGTCTAAGCTGTCCGGCCTGCCCCCTCCCGATCCGTGCTGCCGGTCCTGGCCGCGCCGGGAGGCCCTGACCGCTCGGCAACCGGTCAGGCCGCTTCCACCGTGAGCTACGACGAGACCGCCGCGACCCATCGGAACGCGGCCGGGAAGGTTCGCTGTGCACTCCCCCGCCACCACCGCCACCACCGACGCCGACCCGCTGCAGCGGGAGCGCGACCACCTCGCCTCCTCCCGCGCCGCCCTGCGCGCGATGCGCGAGGACGCCCAGACGCTGAACATCTCCGATGTCGCCGGCACCTGGGTCACCCAGCAGGTGCTGCACGACCAGATCCAACGGCGGATCGCCGCGCTGGCCGATCTGGCGCACACCCCGCTCTTCTTCGGCCGCCTCGACTTCCGGCACGCGATCTCGACCGAGGTCTCCGAAGGAGCAGGCGGCGAGCGCTTCTACATCGGCCGCCGCCACGTGCACGACGCCGGGGGCGACCCGATGGTGCTCGACTGGCGCGCGCCGGTCTCCCAGTCGTTCTACCGGGCCAGCCGCCAGGACCCGATGGACATCGAGAAGCGACGCCGGTTCGGCTACACCGGCGGCGAGTTGACCGCCTACGAGGACGAGAACCTGAGCGACCCGGCGGAGACCGACACCGCCTCGGCGCTGCTCGCCGCCGAGATCGAGAAGCCCCGCGTCGGCCCGATGCGCGACATCGTGGCCACCATCCAGCCCGAGCAGGACGAGATCGTCCGCGCCGACGTGACCGGCACGGTCTGCGTGCAGGGCGCCCCGGGCACCGGGAAGACGGCGGTGGGCCTGCACCGGGTGGCCTACCTGCTGTACGCGCACCGCGAGCGGCTCGCCAAGTCCGGCACCCTGGTGATCGGCCCGAACAGCTCCTTCCTCTCCTACATCGAGCAGGTGCTGCCCGCGCTGGGCGAGTTGGACGTGGCGCAGGCCACCGTGCAGCAGCTGGTCCGGCACGTCGAGGTGCGCGGCACCGACTCCGCCGAGGCGGCCGGGATCAAGGGCGACGCGCGGCTGGCCCAGGTGCTGCGCCGCGCGGTGCGCTCGGGCATCACGCTGCCCACTGAGCCCTGCGTGGTGGTCCGCGGCTCCCGCCGCTGGCGCGTTCCCGCCTACGAACTGATCGAGATCATCGAGGAGTTGGCGAGCCGGGAGATCCGCTACGGAGCCGCCATGGAGGCACTGCCGCAGCGGGTCGCGCATGCCGTGCTGCTGAAGATGGAGCAGCGCGGCGAGGCTCCGGACGACCGGGTGCAGGACGCGGTGGCCAGGTCGCGCGAGGTCAAGGCGCTGGTCAAGGCCTGCTGGCCGCCGGTGGACCCGGCCAGGCTGGTGCACCGGCTGCTCACCGACGCGGCGTTCCTGGCGAGTTGCGCGGACGGCGTCCTGGACGCGGCCGAGCAGGCGGCGATCCGCTGGCCCAAGCCCGGGCGTTCGCTCAAGACCGCACCGTGGACGGCGGCGGACGCCGTGCTGGTCGACGAGGCGACCGACCTGGTGCACCGCACCCCCTCGCTCGGCCATGTGGTGCTGGACGAGGCGCAGGACCTCTCGCCGATGCAGTACCGCGCGGTGGGCCGGCGCTGCACTACCGGCTCGGCCACCGTGCTGGGCGACCTCGCCCAGGGCACCACGCCCTGGGCCACCGGCAGTTGGTCCGAGGCGCTGCACCACCTGGGCAAGCCGGGCGCGCACGTCGAGGAGCTGACCGTCGGCTTCCGGGTGCCGGAGGAGGTGATCGGCTACGCCTCGCGACTGCTGCCCGCCATCGCCCCCGGCCTGACCCCGGCGACCTCGATCCGCGACACCGCAGGCGCGCTGAGCATCCGTCAGGCCGAACCGGACTCCCAGGTCGAGGCGGTGCTGCGGGCCTGCCGCGAGGCGCTGGCCCATGAGGGCTCGACCGGCCTGATCGCCGCCGACGCCCGACTGCCGCTCTTCGAGCAGGCGCTGGCCGAGGCCGGCCTGGGCTATCTGACGCCCGGCACCGAGACCACCGCCGAGGCCCGGCTCACGCTGGTGCCGGCCTCGCTCGCCAAGGGCCTGGAGTACGACTACGTGGTGCTGGACGAACCCGCCGCCGTGGTGGCCGGCGAGCCGGACCGGCGGACCGGCCTGCGCCGGCTGTACGTGGCGCTCACCCGTGCGGTCTCGGGTCTGACGGTGCTGCACGCCGAGCCGCTGCCGGACGAGTTGGGCTGAGCACGCGGGGGTGGTCCCGGCGACCGGACCACCCCCGCCCGCCGCTACGCCCCGATCAGCGCCCGCCACTCGGCGACCTTGGCCGCGTCCACCGGCGAGTCCCAGCCCGCGACTCGCACCGCGCCGCCCACGTGGAAGGCGTCGAAGCCCTCCGCGACCAGCTCCGGCAGGTGCTCGGCGCGCAGGCCGCCGCCGATCAGGATCCGCGGCCGGTACCCCGGCTCCCCCGCTTTGGCCAGCTCCCCGGTCAGCACCTCGCGCCCGGCGGCCACACCGGCGGCGGCTCCCGAGGTGAGGAAGGTGTCGAGCCCGGGCAGCTCGGCCACCGCCGCGCGCAGCGCGCAGCGGTCGGCGCTGTGGTCGATCGCCCGGTGGAAGGTCCAGCGGCAGCCGGCCACCGCCTCGGCGACGGCCCGCACGGCGGGCAGGTCCACGTTCCCGTCCGCGTCCAGGAACCCGAGCACGAACTCCTCGGCCCCCTCGGCCCGCAGTTCCGTCGCCCGGCCCCGCAGCTCGTCCAGGTCGCCGGAGCCGAAGCCGCTGCGGATCCGCAGCATCACCCGCAGCGGCAGGTCCACGGCGGCCCGGATCGCGGCGAAGTCGGCGACGGCGGGGGTGAGGCCGTCGGCGGCCATGTCGGTGACCAGTTCGAGGCGGTCGGCACCGCCGGCCTGCGCGGCCTTCGCGTCCTGGGCGGTCAGCGCGATGACTTCGAAGATTGGTCTAGACATATCCGTAGACTGCCACACCGCCCGCCTCCGCCGCGAGCCCCCGTACCGCACCCGCGGCCGGGCCGCCCGAGGACTCAGCCGAGCGGGACCCCGGTACCCGCTCGACGGGACCGCTCCCGACGCAGCTGCGCCAGCGCCGCGATCCCCAGCGGCAGCACGATCAGCTCCCCGCCCGGCGTGGCGCCGTTGAACAGGAGGTCGTCGAGCGGCTCGAGCAGCGAGAAGAGCGCCACCGCCAGCAGCGGGAGGGTCAGCGCGCCGCGCCGCACCACCGCCGCCGTCACCAGGATCAGCGCGAGCGCCGTGCCCAGCTCGGCCCACGGGGCCAACGGCTCCCTGAGCACGCGAACCGCGGCCCCCGTGATGGAGACGAAACCGGACCCCAGCACCATGGCCAGGGCCGACCAGGGCCGGTGCCGGCCGACCCGGCCGAGGTCGAGGTCGAGCAGGTCGCGCGGCACCGCGAGCAGCAGCAGCGGCCAGACCAGCGGGGCCAGTTGCTCGAGCACCCAGCCCAGGTAGAAGGGCCAGTGGGTGGCACCGGGCATGAAGGCGTACATCTGCCTGGCCTCCACCAGGACCGTCACCCCCACCGCGAGCAGCGCGACACAGCGCACCAGCGTCCACCGGTCGAGCAGCACGGCGATCAACGCCGGCCCCGCGAACACGAACTGCGCGAACCAGAGCACCGTGAAGAGGCCGAAGTGCCGGAGGATCGACCCGCCCAGCAGCTCCAGCAACCAGAGCAGGCTCACCCCCGCCCACACCCCCGCGACCAGCGGTGCCGCCGTGCCGAGCAGCCGGCCGGCGGGCTGACTGGAGGCCAGCCCGAGCCGCAGCCGGACGCCGTACGCGGCGACGCCGTACAGCTCGCGCGCCCGCCCGAAGCGCCCGGCCTCCTCCGTCGTCTCCGCGTAGACCTCCGCGATCTCCGCCCCGCGCTCGACCCGGTAGCGCTTCGGGTAGCACCGCAGGGCGAGCCGCAGCACCTCCTGACGACTGCTCATGCCCACGCCCCCCGGTTGATCGGTCGTCGTACCACTGCGAGTCGGCGCTGGGCCTCGGCCGCCACGGCCCGCAGCCGCTCGGCCTCCTCGGCGAGCAAGGAGCGCCCGGCGTCGGTCAGCGCGTAGGTGCGCCGGGCCCGACCGTCCACCACCTGGTCGCTCTCGACCCGGATCAGCCCCTGGTCGAGCAGCCGGTCCAGCCCCGCGTAGAGCGTGCCGGTGCGCATCGCGACCCGGCCGCCGGAGATCTCGGCGATCTCCTGGATGAGCGCGTAGCCGTGCCGTGGGGCATCGGCCAGCGCGGTGAGCAGGAGCAACGTCGGCTCCTGCATAGCCCGTCCTGTCATAGGTCTATATATATAGATCATCGTCATATCTGTCCAGAACCGTGGCGGGAGCAGAATGACCGTCATGCCGACCGAACCGCACCCTGCCGCCGACGCCCTGCTGGAGCGCTGGAACGCCCTGCTGGAGCGCTGCGGCGCCACCGCCGACCCCGAGCCCTACGGCCGCGCGCTGCTGGCCCGCTGGGCCGAGCCGCAGCGCCGCTACCACACCACCGACCACCTGCTGGCCGTGCTGGACGAGGTGGACGCGCTCGCCGAGCACGCCGCGGACCCGGACGCGGTGCGCCTGGCGGCCTGGTTCCACGACGCCGTCTACAAGCCGGACCGCTCCGAGAACGAGGAGCGCAGCGCCCAGTTGGCGATCCGCGCGCTGGACGAGGCCGGGCTGCCGGCGGCGCTGGTCGCCGAGGTGGTGCGGCTGGTCAGACTGACCGTCGGTCACCACCCGCGGCCCGGCGACCGGGACGGCGAGGTGCTCTGCGACGCCGATCTCGCGGTACTCGGCCGGTCCCCGCAGGCCTACGCCCGGTACGCCGCGGCGGTGCGCGAGGAGTACGCCTTCGTCCCCGAGGCGGCGTTCCGGCAGGGGCGTGCCGCGATCCTGCGCCAACTGCTGGCGCTGCCCGGGCTCTACCGCACCCCGGCCGCGCACGCCCGCTACGACGGCCCGGCCCGCGCCAACCTGGCCGCCGAGCTCGCCGAACTCAGCGAGCCGGCGCCGTAACCGTAGCCGCAGCCGGTGCTGCAGCCGCGGCCCTGCGCCGACGCAGCCCGGCGGCGGTGAGCCGGGCCACCAGCTCCTTGCTGCCGACCGGCTGCGCGCCCAGGCTCAGCGCGTCCGCGTACCGCGACTCCGGAATGTCGTAGTGGTCGCGCTCGAAACCGCGCGCGGGAGCGCCGAGCCGGGCCGCGAAGGCGTGCAGTTCCGCGTAGTCGGTGTCGCTCACCAGGTGCGACCAGAGCCGGCCGTGGCCGGGCCAGGTCGGCGGGTCGATCAGGATCACGCCAACGACCCGACCGCCGCCACCGCGACCCCGCGCTTGCCGCAGACCCAGTGCGGGTCGGGCCCCAACTCCGGCTCCACGCCGAGCGCGTGCGGGTCGTCGTCGGCCCGCGCGCACTCCTCGCAGAGCGGCCAGCGCCCGTACGCCTCCAGCAGCGCGTCCTGCACGTCCTGCGCGACCAGCCCGAGCACGAACTCGGCGCCGTCCGGCCACTGCTCCAGCCACCAGCGCCGGTGCGTCACGGCGTCCTCCACCAGCGAGACCACGGCGGCGTCGGCCACCTCGCGGGCGGACAGGTCGGCGAGGATCAGCGCGCGGGCGTTGTGCAAGGCGGTTTCGAGATCGGGCATGCGTCCATTGTCCCGCATCCGCGAAAGGCTCCCCGCAGGCGAAAGGGCGGCCTCCCGAAGGAGACCGCCCTGTTCAGACCAGCTGACCCTCGACGGAGGATCAGAAGTCCATGTCACCGCCCGGCATGCCGCCGCCGGCGGCCGCGGCGGCCTTCTCCGGCTTGTCGGCGATGACGGCCTCGGTGGTGAGGAAGAGCGCCGCGATGGAGGCGGCGTTCTGCAGCGCGGACCGGGTGACCTTGGCCGGGTCGATGATGCCCGCGGCGATCAGGTCCTTGTACTCGTTGGTGCTGGCGTCCAGACCGTGACCGGCGGGCAGGTTGCGGACCTTCTCCACCACGACACCGCCCTCGAGGCCGGCGTTGGTGGCGATCTGCTTGATCGGGGCCTCCAGCGCGACCTTGACGATGTTGGCGCCAGTGGCCTCGTCGCCCTCGAGCTCGAGCTTGTCGAACGCGATACCGGCCTGCAGCAGGGCCACGCCACCGCCGGCGACGATGCCCTCCTCGACGGCCGCCTTCGCGTTGCGAACGGCGTCCTCGATGCGGTGCTTGCGCTCCTTCAGCTCGACCTCGGTCGCCGCGCCCGCCTTGATGACGGCCACGCCGCCGGCCAGCTTGGCGAGGCGCTCCTGGAGCTTCTCGCGGTCGTAGTCCGAGTCGCTGTTCTCGATCTCGGCGCGGATCTGGTTGACCCGCCCGGCGACCTGCTCGCTGTCGCCGCCACCGTCGACGATGGTGGTCTCGTCCTTGGTGATGACCACCTTGCGGGCGGTGCCCAGCAGGTCGAGACCGGCGTTCTCGAGCTTGAGGCCGACCTCCTCGGAGATCACGGTGCCGCCGGTGAGGATGGCGATGTCACCGAGCATGGCCTTGCGACGGTCGCCGAAGCCCGGGGCCTTGACGGCGACGGACTTGAAGGTGCCGCGGATCTTGTTCACGACCAGGGTCGACAGGGCCTCGCCCTCGACGTCCTCGGCGATGATGACGAGCGGCTTGCCGCTCTGCATGACCTTCTCCAGCAGCGGGAGCAGGTCCTTGACCGAGCCGATCTTGGAGTTGACGATCAGGATGTAGGGGTCCTCGAAGGAGGCCTCCATCCGCTCCAGGTCGGTGGCGAAGTAGGCGGAGATGTAGCCCTTGTCGAAGCGCATGCCCTCGGTGAGCTCGAGCTCCAGGCCGAAGGTGTTGCTCTCCTCGACGGTGATGACACCTTCCTTGCCGACCTTGTCCATGGCCTCGGCGATCAGCTCGCCGATCTGGGTGTCGGCGGCGGAGATGGAGGCGGTCGAAGCGATCTGCTCCTTGGTCTCCACGTCCTTGGCCTGGGCCAGCAGCTGGTCCGAGACGGCCGCGACGGCCTTCTCGATGCCGCGCTTCAGGGCCATCGGGTTGGCGCCGGCGGCGACGTTGCGCAGACCCTCGCGAACCAGGGCCTGGGCGAGCACGGTGGCGGTGGTGGTGCCGTCACCCGCGACGTCGTCCGTCTTCTTGGCGACCTCCTTGACGAGCTCCGCACCGATCTTCTCGTACGGGTCCTCGAGCTCGATCTCCTTGGCGATGGAGACGCCGTCGTTGGTGATCGTGGGGGCGCCCCACTTCTTCTCAAGGACGACGTTGCGGCCCTTGGGGCCGAGCGTCACCTTGACGGCATCGGCAAGCTGGTTCATGCCGCGCTCAAGGCCGCGGCGAGCTTCCTCGTCAAACGCGATGATCTTGGCCATCGGAAGTGGTCCTCCAGGACACGGTCGACTGCTCGGACCAGTGGTGCCCGCGACGGACGGCCCTGGTATGCGGGGGTCCTGTCCCCTACCGCTCCCGGGGGCCTCACCGACCCGGTCCGTTTGTCACTCTCACACTGTGAGTGCTAACGCCAATGATTAGCACTCCGGCATGACGAGTGCAAGCTCCTTCGGCGACCGGACGTCAACTCGGGGCGAACGAACGGCAGGCCCGCACCCTCCCCCGCGGTCGGGGGTGGGTGCGGGCCTGCCGTTGAACCACCAGCTCGGTGAGAGCCGAGGCTCCGAGGTTCGGAAAGGTCAGACCGCCGCGCGGACCATGTCCGCCTGCGGGCCCTTCTGCCCCTGGGAGATCTCGAACTCGACCCGCTGGCCCTCTTCAAGGGTGCGGTAGCCGTCCATCTGGATCGCGCTGTAGTGGACGAACACGTCCGCACCACCGTCGACCGCGATGAAGCCGTAGCCCTTCTCCGCGTTGAACCACTTGACGGTGCCCTGAGCCATTCCGAACTCCCCTAGTGCTGTGCTGGCCCTTCACGCGCCCGCAGGTCACGAGCGCGGGTCTGGCGGAGATGCCCGAGGAAACCCCCCTGGGCGCGCTCCCGCATGCCGCACCGCCCCACCCCCGGAAGCCAGTTGGCGCCGACGGAGCAGGCGAATGCATCGACCGCGGCTGAATGTATCCGCATCGGAGCCCTGTGCAACAGGCCCACTGAGCGCAAATTCGGCGGGGCCGTGAAGGGATAGCAAGGGAGGAATGCGACAGAACTCGCCAATTCGGCCGGGACATAGCGGACGAAACTCACGAATAGCACAAAGAATTCTGACGATCCGCCGACATGATTCGGGTGATACAGCGGCAGCTGCCGTCTCAGGACCCGGGACACCCCGAGCCGTGCTCCAGCCGCGCACCAGAACGGGGCCGGAAGTCGGGGACAGCCTATGCCCTGCCGACGACCGCCGCGGACACGCCTCAGGGCGCCGCGCCCGCCGCCGGTGACCGGCGCACGGGCCCGGCGCCCTGAGCGCCTGACGGGAGCGGTGACGGGCCGTCAGCAGCCGCCGGCCACCGCCGGGATGATCGACACGCCGGCGCCGTCGCCGACCGCGGTGGCCAGCCCCTCGGCGAACCGCACGTCGTCGTCGTTCACGTACACGTTGACGAAGCGGCGCAGCTTGCCGGTCTCGTCCAGGATCCGCTGGCCGATCCCGGGGAAGTTCGCGTCCAGGTCGGCGATGACCTCCTGCAAGGTGGCGCCCTCGACGCCCACCTCGGCCTTGCCGTCGGTGTAGCTGCGCAGGATGGTCGGGATGCGGACGGTCGCGCTCATGGGGTTACTCCTCGCTAGCGAAGTGCTGGGGGTGGGTCAGGCCAGGCCGGCGGCGCGGAAGGACTCCAGGGTCGGCCGGATGGTCGCGGTCAGACCGGCGTCGGCGACCGCGTCCAGCGTCTTCAGGCCGTCCCCGGTGTTGATCGCGACGGTCTCCTTGGCCGGGTCCAGCAGGCCGTTCTCGACCAACTTCTTGAGCACGCCGATGGTCACGCCGCCGGCGGTCTCGGCGAAGATCCCCTCGGTGCGGGCCAGCAGCCTGATCGCGGCCACCACCTCGGCGTCGGTGACGTCCTCGACCGCGCCGCCGGTGCGCCGGGCGATGTCCAGCACGTACGGGCCGTCGGCCGGGTTGCCGATCGCCAGCGACTTGGCGATGGTGTCCGGCTTGACCGGCCGGATCACGTCGCGGCCGTCCTTGAAGGCGGTGGCGACCGGCGAGCAGCCGGCCGCCTGGGCGCCGAAGATCTTGTACGGCCGGTCCTCGACCAGGCCGAGCTTGATCAGCTCCTGCAGCCCCTTGTCGATCTTGGTGAGCTGCGACCCCGAGGCGATCGGGATGACGATCTGCTCCGGCAGCCGCCAGCCGAGCTGCTCGCAGATCTCGTACGCCAGCGTCTTGGAGCCCTCGCCGTAGTACGGGCGCAGGTTGACGTTGACGAAGCCCCAGCCCTCGCCGGCCGGGTCGCCGATCAGCTCGGAGCAGAACCGGTTCACATCGTCGTAGTTGCCCTCGATGCCGACCAGCTCGCCGCCGTAGACGCCGGCCATCACGATCTTGCCCTGCTCCAGGTCGTGCGGGATGAACACGCAGGACTTGAAGCCGGCCCGGGCCGCCGCGGCGCCCACCGCGCCGGCCAGGTTGCCGGTGGAGGAGCAGGACAGGGTGGTGAAGTCGAAGGCGCGGGCGGCCTCGATGGCGCAGGCCACCACCCGGTCCTTGAAGGAGTGGGTGGGGTTGCCGGAGTCGTCCTTGACGTGCAGCTGGGCGGTGAAGCCGAGCTCGCGGCCCAGGTTGTCGGCCTTCACCAGCGGGGTCCAGCCCGGGTTCAGGTTGGGCTTGGACGCGACGTCGGCGGGCACCGGCAGCAGCGGGGCGTAGCGCCAGATCGAGGCGGGGCCCGACTCGATCCGCTTGCGCAGCTCCTCGGCGTCGTAGCCGGCGTAGTCGTAGGCGATCTCCAGCGGCCCGAAGCACTCCAGGCAGGCGAAGCTCGGGCCGAGCGGGAACTTGGTGCCGCACTCGCGACAGGACAGCGAAGCGGCGGGGCCGAGGTCGACGGTGGACGGCTCGACAGGGGTAGCGGTAGCCATGATGGCGGAGGCCTCTCTCCTCATCTTCCCCGTGGCGCGGTCGCGCCACAGGCCGGAATTGGCACCTGTCCCGCCGGCGCCTGCGATGGCCGGGCGAGAAGGTTGCCGGGACGTCGACGGGCCGTTCCCTCAGTCCCTCTGGATGAGCTCTGTGAAGTTGTGGTCCTGCGTTGTGCTGGTCTTGCTCTGCGGCCGACCCCGGCGTGCGAAGGTCTGACGGCAGTACGAAGACTGTAACCGAAGGCCGGGCCACCGACCCGGAGCGTCCGCCACGCGAGACGAGAACTACGAGGAGCGAGATTTGCCTGCCGAGCAGAGCCCAGCGCCACTCCCGGAGGTGGCCGACTGGCTGCGCCGCCGGTCCTGGCGGTCGGCCGACCGCTCGGCCGCCGGCCTGCTCGCCGCCAAGCGCGCCGCCGGGCCGGCCGGGACGGTGAGCGTGGTGCTGCCCGCGCTGGACGAGGAGTCCACGGTCGGCGGGATCGTCGAGGTGATCCGGCGGGAGCTGATCGAGCGGCTGCCGCTGGTGGACGAATTGGTGGTGGTGGACTCCGGCTCGGCCGACCGGACCGCCGAGGTGGCCGCCGCGGCCGGGGCCCGGGTGGTGCACCGGGACGAGATCCTGCCCCGGGTGCCCCCGGCAGCCGGCAAGGGCGAGGTGCTCTGGCGCTCGCTGCTGGTGACCAGCGGCGCGATCGTCTGCTTCATCGACGCCGACCTGCGCGAGTTCGACCCGGCCTTCGTCTCCGGCATCATCGGCCCGCTGCTCACCGACCCGGACCTGCAGCTGGTCAAGGCGATGTACGACCGACCCTTGGAGACCGAAGGCGCCGTGGTGCCGGCCGGCGGCGGGCGGGTCACCGAGCTGGTCGCCCGGCCGCTGCTCAACCTGCACTGGCCCCAGCTGGCCGGCTTCGTCCAGCCGCTCGGCGGCGAGTACGCGGCCCGCCGCTCACTGCTGGAGCAGCTGCACTTCCCGACCGGTTACGGGGTGGAACTGGGCCTGCTGGTGGACGCGCTGGAGCTGGTCGGCCTGGACGCGCTGGCCCAGGTGGACGTCGGCGTGCGCCACCACCGCCACCAGGACAGCCAGGCCCTTGGCCGGATGGCCGCCACCATCTACCGCACCGCGCTGGAGCGACTGGACCGCACCCACCGGCTGAAGGCCACCGAGGACCTGGCCCGCCCGGTGCTGACCCAGTTCGGCAGGGATCCGCGAACGCGTGACTTCCGGGCCCACAGCCACGTCGTGACGGCCACCGAACGGCCACCGATGATCGGCCTGCCCGAGTACCGGGCCGGCCGGGTGTGACCTTCGCCGGGGTTTGCGGTCCACCGCCTCCGGCAAGGTTGAACATGTGACCCCTCCACTCCCTCGGGAGGGACGGCCGCCCACCCGGCTCCGCAGAGCCGGCTGACCGCCGAGCGTTTCGAGGAGAAATGGCCGATCATCCGACCACCGCCCGCGTCCTGGTGGCTTCCAACCGGGGCCCGGTCTCCTTCGGCAGCGCCGAGGACGGCTCGCTGACGCTGCGCCGCGGCGGCGGCGGGCTGGTCTCCGGCCTGTCCGCGATCGACGATCCGAACGCCGTGTGGGTCTGCGCCGCGCTCGGCGCGGCGGACCGCGAGGCGGTCCGCCGCTCGCCGCAGGGGCGGCTGGACCGGGGCGGCTTCGACGTCGGTGGACAGGCCGTCCGGATGCTGGACATCGACCCCGAGGTCTTCGACCACGCGTACAACGGGGTGGCCAACTCCACCCTCTGGTTCCTGCACCACCTGCTCTACGACACCCCGACCGCACCGGTCTTCGACGCCGCCGCCGCCGAGCACTGGCGGGCCTTCGAGGCCTACAACCGGGCCTTCGCCGAGGCGCTGGCCGCCGAGGCGGCGCCCGGCGCGGCGGTGCTGGTGCAGGACTACCACCTGACCCTGGTGCCGGCGCTGCTCCGCGAGCTGCGCCCGGACCTGCGGATCGGCTACTTCCTGCACATCCCGTGGGCCCCGGTCGACTACTTCAGGCTGCTGCCGGACGCACTGGCCACCGCCGTGCTGACCGGCGTGCTCGGCGCGGACCGGGCCGGCTTCCACACCCGGCGCTGGGCCGAGGCGTTCGCCGACTGCTGCGAGCGGGTGCTGGACGCGAAGATCATCTCTGGGGCGGGCCCCGGGTCCGAACTCTCGGTCAGCTACCAGGGCCGCACCACCCGGCTCGGCGTGCACGCGCTGGGCGCCGACGCCGACTTCCTGCTCGAGCGAGCCCACCGGCCGGACGTCGAGGAGCGGCTGGCCACGCTGCGCGCGGCGGTGGGCGACCGCCGGACCATCGTCCGGGTGGACCGCACCGAGCTGAGCAAGAACATCGTGCGCGGTCTGCAGGCCTACCAGCACCTGCTGCGCAGCCGCCCCGAGTGGCGCGGGCGGGTGGTGCACATCGCCTTCGCCTACCCCTCCCGGCAGGACCTGGCCGAGTACCGCGAGTACACCGCGGCCGTGCTGCGGATCAGCCAGGAGATCACCGAGGAGTTCGCCACCGACTCCTGGCAGCCGCTGATACTCCAGGTCGAGGACGACTTCGCCCGCTCGCTGGCCGCCTACCGGCTGGCGGACGTGGCGCTGGTCAACCCGATCAGGGACGGCATGAACCTGGTCGCCAAGGAGGTCCCGGTGGTCTCCGACGCCGGCTGCGCGCTGGTGCTCTCCCGCGAGGCGGGCGCGTACCCGGAGCTGGCCGAGGACGCGCTGGGCATCAACCCGTACGACGTGGTGGGCACCGCCGAGGCGCTGCACCGGGCGCTGAACATGCCGGCGGCGGAGCGGCACGAGCGCACCGCGCGGCTGGCCACCGCCGCCACCGCGCTCTCCCCGCAGCAGTGGTTCCTGGCTCAGCTGGCGGAGCTGAGCGACTGACCGATCCGGTCCAGCAGCTCGACCACCCCGGCCGGGCCCGGCACCACCAGGTCCGCCCGTTCGGCGATCTCGCGCACCGGCGGCTCGCCGGTCACCGGACCGCTGGCCACCAGCACCCCGGGCAGCGCCTTTGCCCGCAGGCGCTCCACCGCCGCGTAGGCGGCCAGGTCACCGAGGTCGTCCCCGGCGTAGAGCACCGAGCGGGCGCCGCGCTCGCGCAGCAGCCCGGTCAGCGCCGCGCCCTTGTCCACGCCCGGCGCGCGCAACTCCAGTACGAACCGGCCCGGTTCGACGGCCAGGCCGTGGGCGGCGGCCAGCTCGGCCAGCGGGGCGCGCAGCAGCTCCAGGGCGGCCTGCGGGTCGGCGGTGCGGCGGGTGTGGACGGCGAGCGAGCGTTCCTTGTCCTCGATCGAGGTGCCCTCGGGGGCGGGCAGCGCGCCCAGTAGGGAGGGCAGTTCGGCGCGGACGGCGGCCACCCCCGGGTGGATCTCGGGGGCGGTCAGCTTGCCGGCCTCCCAGCGCTCGGCGCCGTAGTGGCCGAGCACCACCAGCCGGTCCAGGCCGGGCAGCCGGTCGAAGCCGCCGAGCCGCACCGCGCTGAGCACCGGGCGGCCGGTCACCACCGCCACCGTGTTGACCAGCGGTGCCAGCCGGGCCAGCGCCGCGGCGGCGTCGGGGTGCGCGTACGCCCGCTCGGGGTCGGCGACGATCGGCGCGAGGGTGCCGTCGAAGTCCAGCGCGACGACGGCGCCGGCCGGGTCGGCCAGCACGGCCGCGAGGCCCGCGCGGCCGGCGGGGGTGGTCGGTTCCAGCACGATGCCCATGGCGAAGGCCTACCCAGGGCCCGCCGCGGTTAACGCTCGGCGCGGCGGGCGTCCCGGATCCGGCGCAGCCGGTTGACCAGCACCGGGCTGTGCTCGAGCGCCTCGGGGCGCTCGAGCAGTCCGTTCAGCAGCTGGTAGTAGCGGGTGGCGGAGATGCCCAACCGCTCCCGGACGGCCTGCTCCTTGGCGCCCTGCGTGCGCCAGCCCGCGCCCTCCAGGGCGAGCACGGCCCGCTCGCGTTCGGTCAGCTCACCCATGAGGCCATTGTGCCCGGCGCGGCCTGCCCAGCGCGGCATGCCCAGTGGGCGCAGCCGCTCGTCGCCGCCCCGTCACGCCGTCAGCACCCGCACGCCCGCCTCGGCGAAGCCCGCCGCCAGTTCCTCGCTCAGCGGCTGGTCCGTCACCAGGGTGTCGATCGCGTCCAGCCCGCAGATCCGGGCGAACGCCCGCCGACCGAGCTTGGAGGAGTCGGCCGCCACCACCACCCGGCGGGCCCGCTCGGCCAGCAGCCGGTTGACGCTGGCCTCGCCCTCGTGGTGCGCGCTGGCCCCGATCCCGGTGTCCAGCGCGTCCACGCCCAGCACCGTGACGTCCAGCGTCAGTTCGGCGAGGACCGTGCTGGCCAGTGGGCCGATCAGCTCGTACGATTGCGGCCGGGCCACCCCGCCGGTCACCACGATCTTCACGGCCGGACGGACCGTCAGTTCGTTGGCGATGTTCAGCGCGTTGGTGACCACGGTCAGCAGGTGCCCCGCCTCGGCGCGCTCGGTCAGTTCCGGGCGGACCGCGAGGGCACGGGCCACCTCGGTGGTGGTGGTCCCGCCGTTCAGCCCGACCACCTCGCCGGGCGCGATCAGTCCCGCCACCGCGGCGCCGATCCGCTGCTTGGCCCCGGCATTGCGGGCCGTCTTGTACCGCAGCGGCAGGTCATAGGAGACGTTGTGCGCCACCGCCCCGCCCCGGGTGCGGGTGACCATCTGCTGGCGGGCCAGTTGGTCGAGGTCGCGGCGGATCGTGGCGGCCGACACGTCCAACGCGACCGCCGCCTCCTCGACTTCCAACTTGCCGTGCTCGGCGAGGAGTTCGAGGAGACTGTTCCACCGCTCGTATCTGGACACGCCGCACCTTCCGTTCTGTTTCCACCCTGAACGTCCACTCCTGCGTGGACAGCGTCGCACAGCGTCCCGCACGCACCGCGCCGGCCGGGGGGCCACCGCGCGCTCGCCGCGTGCGACCGAACTCACTGCGGCGGATCGACAAAACCCGGCAGTGGACTAGACCTCTCCTCCTCAGTCAAGGGAAACTGTCCCCGTGAAGCACGTCATCGCACTCGATGTAGGCGGCACCGGCATGAAGGCCGCGCTGCTCGCCCAGGACGGCTCCGTGCTGTTCGAAGCACGCCGACCGACCGGGCGGGAGCACGGCACGGACGCCGTGGTCACCGCCATCCTCGACTTCGCCGCCGACCTCGCCGAGCAGGGCGGCCGCCGTTTCGGCGAGCACCCGCTGGCGGCCGGCGTCGCGGTGCCGGGCACGATCGACGAGAGGAACGGGATCGCGGTCTTCTCCGCCAACCTCGGCTGGCGGGACCTGCCGCTGCGCAAGCTGCTCGGCGAGCGGCTCGGCGGCCTGCCGGTCGCGCTCGGCCACGACGTCCGCAGCGGCGGGCTGGCGGAGGGGCGGATCGGCGCGGGGCTCGGGGTGGCGCGGTTCCTCTTCATCGCGCTGGGTACCGGCATCGCCGGCGCGATCGGGATCGACGGACGCATCGAGGCCGGCGCGCACGGCTACGGCGGCGAGATCGGCCACGTGGTGGTCCGGCCCGGCGGCCCGGCCTGCGGGTGTGGCGCCCGCGGCTGCCTGGAGACGCTGGCCTCGGCCGCCGCGGTCTCCCGCGCCTGGGCCGAGGCGATCGGCGACCCGGCGGCGGACGCGGCGGGCTGCGCGCTGGCCGTCGAGGCCGGCGACCCGCGGGCCGCGGCGGTCTGGCGCGGCGCGGTGGACGCCCTGGCGGACGGCATCGTGCTGGCGCAGAGCCTGCTCGACCCCGGCACGGTGATCGTCGGCGGCGGCCTCGCCGAGGCCGGCGACACCCTCTTCACTCCCCTGCGCGCGGCGGTGGCCGAGCGGTTGACGTTCCACATGCCCCCGAAGGTGGTACCCGCCATGCTCAAAGACACCGCCGCCGCCCTGGGCGCGGGCCTGCTCGCCTGGGATCTGCTCTCCACGGAGGTGACCGCGTGACGACCGCGCAGCGAACTGTTCTGTCCGGAGCCCGGCTGGTGCTGCCCAGCGGTGTGGTCGACGACGGCCGGCTGGCCATCGAGGGCGGCACCATCGCGGAGATCGGCGGCGAGCGCACCCCGGCGGACCTGGACCTGACCGGGTACACGGTGGTGCCCGGCTTCGTCGACCTGCACGTGCACGGCGGCGGCGGCGCCTCGTACGCCGCCGGCATCGCCGAGGAGGCGCTGACGGCGGCCCGCACCCACCTGGCACACGGCACCACCACCACGATCGCCTCCACCGTCACCGGGGAGATCGACGAGGTCTGCCGGCAGGCCGCCGTCCTCTCCGAGCTGGTCGAGGACGGGGTGCTGGCGGGCGTCCACTTCGAGGGGCCGTTCATCTCCCCCGGGCGGTGCGGCGCGCACCGGCCCGACCTGCTGCGGGAACCCGACCCGGCGCTGGTCCGCAAGCTGGTGGACGCCGCCCGCGGCACCGCGAAGATGGTCACCCTGGCGCCCGAACTGCCCGGCGGCCTGGACTCGGTGCGCCTGCTCGCCGACCTCGGGGTGATCGCGGCGGTCGGCCACACCGACTCCGACTACGCCAAGACGCTGGAGGCGATCGAGGCCGGCGCCACCGTCGCCACCCACCTGTTCAACGCCATGCCGGGCATCCAGCACCGCGCCCCGGGCCCGATCGTCGCGCTGCTGGAGGACGAGCGGGTCACCGTCGAGCTGATCAACGACGGCACCCACCTGCACCCCTCGGTGCTGGACCTGGCCTACGGCACGGCCGGTGCCGCGCGGGTCGCGCTGATCACCGACGCGATGGGCGCGGCCGGCATGGGCGACGGGCTCTACCCGCTCGGCCCGCTCCAGGTCCGGGTGGAACAGGGGGTGGCCCGGCTGGTCGAGGGCGGCTCGATCGCCGGATCCACCCTCACCCTGGACGTCGCCTTCCAGCGCTCCGTCACCGTGAACAGGCTGAGCCTGACCCAGACCGTGCAGTCGATCTCGACCACACCGGCCGCCCTGCTCGGGCTGTCGGACACGGTCGGCTCGCTGGCCGTCGGGCTGCGGGCCGACCTGGCCGTCCTGGACTCCGAGTCCTACGCGCTGGTCGCCGTGCTGCGCCGCGGCGAGTGGATCAACGGCGCCGAGCGGTTCACCAAGGGGAACTGAGTCTCCCTCAGGTTTCTCCCGTCCGTCAGCTGCTGGCGGACCCCGGCGCGGCGGCCGAGGCACCGCCCGCCGCACTCGGGTAGTCGCCGTTGTAGGAGAACGGGGTGAGCGCCACCTGGTCCACCAGGACCGGTCCACCGGCGGGGACCGACACCGTGATGGTGTTGTTCCCCGCCTGGAGGTCCGGCCAGACGTTCGTGTAGGACCAGTACGGGTCGCCGCCCGCCGGGTTGGAGTTCTTGAAGGTGGTGCCGCCGGCCTTGTCCTGACCGTTGACGCTGACCGAGGCCTTCACCGGGCCGCCGCCGTTGTTGTAGTGCACCCAGAACTTGTACTGCCCGGCGGCTGGCGCGGTGAACGTCCAGGTCGCCGAGGAGCCCTGCTGGAGCGTCAGGTAGCTGCCGTCGGAGGAGATCGCGCCCTTCACCCCGGTGCCCGGCGCGGCGCCCTGGGCCTGGGCCTTGGAGCCGTCGACGAAGCTGATGGAGCCGCCGGAGGCGCTCGCCGAGGGCGAGGCGGCAGCCGACGGGCTGCTCCCGGCGGCCGAGCCGGCGGGCGCCGTGGCGTGGCCGGTGCTCGTCGCGGTCGCCGGGCCGGGGGCGCCGTTGTCCTTGGTGCTCTTGCCGTCGTTGCCGGAGAGCGCGACCCCGGAGCCGATGGCGATCGCCGCGACCACCGCGACCACGCCGATCACCGGGCCCTTGCCGCGCCCGCGCGGGGCGTCCTCGCCGGGCTGCGGCCGGGACCGCTCGGCGTAGCGGGACTGCTGGTGCGGCAGTTGCGTGGTGGCGTCCGGGCCGGGCCCGTACGGGCCGCGCGGCGGCTGGGCGTGCGGCGGCGGGTAGCCGCCCTGCGGCTGCTGCGGGGGCGCGCCGTACTGGGTGCGGCCGACCTCCATCGGGCGGGTGTACGAGGTGCGCGGTACGCCGGGCGCGCGCTCCGGCGCGCCGTCCCCCTCGCCGCCCTCGGAGCGGTAGAGGTAGGCGAAAGGATCGTCCTCGGCGGGTGGCTGCTCGGCGCCCTCGGGTCCGCGGCTGCTGTCGGCTGTCATCGCGCTGGTCAACTCCCCAAAGGCGGTCTACGGCCGAGGCCGGCTGGACCCGTTGTCCACGGCACCCTACCCGTCACGGCTGAGGAGGCGAAAAGGCGCCCGGACGGCGCCTAGACCGCCCGGCGGTGCGAGCGCTCGCCCCGGGCCCCGCGGACCGCCCCGCCGCGGGCCCGCTTCTCGTCGTACATCCGCTTGTCGGCGGCGTGCAGCACCTCTTCGATGCTCATCCCGCAGCCCGCCCAGCCGATCCCCATGCTCACCCCGACCCGGACCACCCGGCCCGCTATCCGCATCGGCGGCACCACCGCGTTGCGCAGCCGCAGCGCCAGGTCGGCGGCCTCCTCGCTGCCGATCCCGTCGGCCAGCACGACGAACTCGTCGCCGCCGAGCCGGGCCACCGTGTCCCCCTCGCGGACCGCCTGCTGCAGCCGCCTGGCCACCTCCACCAGCACCGCGTCGCCCGCGTTGTGGCCGAACCGGTCGTTGACCGACTTGAAACCGTCCAGATCGCAGAAGAGCACCGCCAGCCCCTTCTCCGGGGGCCCGGCCGGTGGGCGGGAGCGGCGCTGCCAGGCCTCCGGCGGGCTCGGCGCCTCGGTGGGGACCACCGCGTGCACATGCTCGGCCGGCACGGCACCGTAACCGCCGCGCCCCACCCGGTCGGAGTAGCCGTGCACCAGGGTGCCGCCGCGCGTCGCGGCGCCCCAGCCGCCCTCCAGTGGCCCGCCGGCCGGCTCCAGCGCCTCGTGCCCCGAGCGGGGGCTGTGCGGCCCGTAGGAGCCCAGCGGGCCGTGCCCGGTCGCCGCCCCCTCCAGCGCGCACGGCACCGGGTCCACCGCCCCGTGCTCGGCCGCGCCGCCGGGCCCCTGCGGCAGCGAGCAGAGCCGGCGGGCCAGCCGGGAGCGCAGCTCGGCGCCGTTCGGCAGGCCGGTGAGCGCGTCGTGGCTGGCCCGGTGGGCCAATTGGAGCTCGTGCCGCTTGCGCTCCTCGATGTCCTCCACATGAGTGAGCAGGAAGGTCGGCCCTTCGGCCGAATCCGCCACGATCGAGTTGCGCAGGCAGACCCAGCGGTAGTCGCCGTCGCGCCGGGCCAGCCGCAGTTCGGCCCGGCCGCACTCGGCGCTGGTGCGTTCCAGCAGGCCGCGGTCGTCGGGGTGCACCAGGTCCAGGAAGCTCTGCCGGCGCAGCGTGGCGCGCGGGCGCCCGAGCAGGCGGCAGAGCGCGTCGTTGACCCGGGTCAGCTGGCCGCGCGAGCTGCCGTGCAGCTCGGTGATGGCCATCCCGCTCGGGGCGTACTCGAAGGCGTGCCGGAAGCTCTCCTCGCTGGCCCGCAGCGCCTGCTGCTCCTTCTCCAGGCGGGCCAGCGCGCGCTGCATCTCCGCGCGCAACCGGGCGTTTCCGATCGCGATGGAGGCTTGCAGGGAGAACATCTCCAGCGCCTCGCGGGTCCAGGCGCCGGGGCGCTTGCCGCTGCGCGGGCGGTCCACGCTGAGCACGCCGAGCAGCTCGCCGCCGGCGCTGTACATCGGCGCGAGCAGGCCGTCCTCGGGGTGCCAGTCGTTGGCGTACATCGGCAGCGGGCCGTCCCCGGTCCACCGCGGGATGTCGGTGCCCACCGCCCAGCCCCGGTCGTGCGGCAGGAAGCGCAGCGTCCCCCAGTGGTCGCTGACCGCCAGCAGCCGGTCCCAGGACTCCCGGGTGCCGACCTGGCCGAGCAGCACCGACGGACCGCCGTAGTCGCGTTCCTGGTACTCCCAGACGGCCGCCACCACCAGGTCGCCGTCCGGGCGGACCAGGGAGAGCGCCGCGGCGTCGAAGCCGAGCCCGTGCACCGAACCCTCGACCACGGCCTGCAGAGTGCCCGGCAGGCTGCGGGCAGCATTGAGGTCCGCCACGACCCGGTGCAAGGTGCGGAGGGTCGCGAGGCGGACGTACGGCTCCGACTCGGCTTCCATGCGGGGGCTCCCCGGCTTCTTCGGATAGGTCTTGATGGTTATCGTCCGATTGCCAGAAGAACTGAATCACAGCGAGCACAGCGATCGGCACGCTCGGTCAGCAATAGGTCGCCACTTGTGACTCAAATCACACAACGCATAGACAGGCAAACCCGGTTCATCCCGGTCATGCCCGGACACGATGCAGCGATGGACACCTTCGAGTTCGGTCGGACGGGCCGCGAGCTGTAGCCCGCGCCCGCCAGCGGGCCGCACCGCTTCACCGCCCGGAGTGAGGCGAGCCCCCGTCCAGGGTGAACCGCAGGCGGCCGGACGGCCGACCGGCGAGCCGCCGGGCCCGGGGCGATGGACCTAGGCCCACCGCCTGATGCAGCCGCACCCGTACGGCGACTACCGTGCGGTACGTGTCCATGTCGCCGCAGCCCGCCGCTGCCTCCCTCGCCACGCCGGACGAGTTCCGCGCCGCCCTGTCCCAGCTCGCCGCCGGGGTGGCGCTGGTGACGGTCCATGACACGGGCGAAGACGCCGACGAGCCGGGCGAGGACGCCGGGATGACCGCGACCTCGTTCCTGTCGGTCTCGCTGGAGCCGCCGCTGGTGCTGATCTCGGTGCGCGAGGACTCCCGGATGGACGAGCTGCTCTCCCGGAACGACCGCTGGGCGGTCTCGCTGCTGGGCGAGCAGCACCGGACGCTGGCCTCGCGGTTCGCGATGAAGGGCCGGCTCAGCGACCGGCTGCTGTTCGCCGACACCCCGCACGAGCGAGGCCCGGCCAGCGGAGCGCCGCTGGTGACCGGGGCGCTGGCGACCGTGGAGTGCCGCACCGAGCAGCGGATACCGGCCGGCGACCACCTGCTGCTCATCGGGCGGGTGCTGGAGGCGCGGGTCCCCGCGCCGGACGGCCGCCCGCTGATCTACTTCCGGACCGGCTACCGCCAGCTGGCCTGACCGGCGCCGGCCCACCGAACGGCCGGCCCGTAACAGGCGGCGCGTAGCAGGAGGCCCGCTCAGTCGGCCCGCAGCGGGCCGCGGCCGCGCTTGACCTCGGAGCGGCGCTTCTTGTTCTCCAACCGCCGCTCGACCATGCCCCGGCTGGGCTTGGTGGCCCGGCGGGTCCGGGGCGGCGGCGCGGTCGCCTCACCGAGCAGCGAGGCCAGCCGGGCGACCGCGACCTCGCGGTTGCGCCACTGCGAGCGGTGCTCGCTGGCCCGCACCACCAGCACCCGACCGTCCACCAGGCGGGCGGCTAGGCGCTCCAGGGCGCGCTGCTTCCACACCTCGGGCAACGCGGCCGAGGCGGCCAAGTCGTAGCGCAGCTCGACCTGGGTGTCGGAGGTGTTGACGTGCTGGCCACCGGGGCCGCTGGAGCGGGAGAACCGCCACTGGAGCTCGGCCTCCGGAACCACCACCGAGCCCCGCACGCGTATGGGCTCGGGCATGGGTCCATCATCCCCGGCCCGGCCCCGTGCCGTCACCCGGTTATCGCCCACGGCCGCGGGCCGGAACAATGGCCCGCGTGATCGAGATCGGCTACTCCCTGTCCGTACGCTTCCCCGACCCGCCGCAGACCGACTACCGCACCGCCGCGGTGCGGGCGCTGCGCCATGACCTGTTCTGCGGTGACGTCTACCTGGCGCAGGACGAGCTGGAGTTGTCCACAGCCTGGGGATGGGTGCCGGTGCTGGACTTCGCCTGGGCGCTGTGCGACATCGCCGAGCGGCTGGACGAGGACCCGCGCGGCAGCCGGGCCGCCGCGCTCCAGCGGGCCGACCTGGACTTCACCCAGAACACCGAACTCCTGCGGTTCGCCCGCCGGTTCGGGCTGGTCGAGGTCTCGGCCACCTGGCTGGAGGAGGAGCCCCTGGTGGTCCGGCACGCGGAGCTGCGCCGCGAGGCCCGGGACTTCCTGCAGGACGTGCTGGCCGATCTCACCGACCTGCACCCGGGACTGGCCGACAACCCGAACATCTGGACGGTGCAGGCCCGCTTCCCCCGGATCTGACCACCCGGGGAAAAGACGAACGTGAGCTTGGCTCAGCTACTCCGGGAGGCGCGCAGCTCGCCCAGGTCGAGCAGCTCGGTGTCGTCCTCCGGCGTCAGGTCGACCACCTCGGGCCGCTCCTGCTCGGCCGCGACCTCGTCGCCCAGCACATCCGCGAGATCCGCCAGCTCCCGCTGACCTGCGGTCACCGGCGCCGCGGCCGGTGCGGGCCGCTCGACCAGCCCGGGGCGCTCGGCCTGCGTCGCCGGCTCGGTCAGCTCGGTGACCGAGCCGACCGCGGGCGCCGGCGCCGCGGCACGGACCGCGGCGGCGCGGTCGAAGAAGCTGAATCCGGGGCCCCGGCCCGTCGTCTGCTGCGGGCGCGGGCGCTGCCGCTCGACCGGGACCATGGCGGCGGCCGCGACGGCCGCCTCGGCCGGGCCCGCCAGCACCGGGCGCACCGGCGAGGCGGCCACGGCGGGCCGCTCCGCACGCGGCGCGGCCGGCTCCAGCCGGCCGATCCGCTCGACCGGCACCGCCGGGGCGTGGGCGGTGCGGACCTCGGGCAGTGCCAGGGCACTCCCCCGCCGCCGCGCCGCCCGCTCCGCCTCGGCCGCCCGCTGCTCCAGGGCCCGCAGCGCGTTCGCCGCCTTGAGGTAGGCCAGCGGCGTCACCGGGTGCACGGGCCGGGCCGCCTCGGTCGCCCGCTGGGCCGCCTCGGCCTCCCTGAGCGCCTGCTCGGCGGCCAGCACGGCCCGCTCGCGCAGCAGCCGGGCGATCTCGGTCTCCGCCTTCGCCAGCCGCGACTTCTCCGCCGTCAGCCGCCGGCCGAGCCGGGTGGCCCGCTCCTCGGCGACCTCGGCGGCGTACTCGGCCTCCGCCAGCTGCTCCTCGAACCGCTCCTCGTCGCGGATCCGGCGCACGGCCGCGGCGTCCGCCGCCGTGCGGGCGGCGGCGTCACGCTGCCGCAGCACCAGCGCCAGTCCGAGCACCGCGAAGACCGCCGCGACGCCCACCGAGCTGACCACCACGTGGTCCTCGCTGACCAGCAGGGCGGCGAGCGCGGCCACCGTGAGGCCGGCGGCCGCGGTGGGCGGCACGGCGCGGCTGAGCAGAGAGGAGTGTCGGTGGCGTCCGCGAGGCATGAGCAAGAAACTAGCGTGCGAATACCGGCATTGTCAGCCTGAGACCCGATCTCGACCTTGACAGACCGAGGTCGTTACAGAGCGCCAACCGAAACCGACGGATCGTCAGCGGGGCGAGGGGGCCGCGCCCTTGCCGTTCCCGCTGCCGCCGTCCTCGGGCAGCTTGCAGATGTGCTGCAGCCACAGCGCCGCCGCGACCACCCCGGCCCCGGCGAGCACCGCCAGACCCGCGGTGAGCGCCGCGCTCTTGTGGGCGTCGAAGTCCGGCAGCGTGAGCAACTCGATGCCCAGGCCCGCATAGACGCCGCTGACCAGGGCCGCGACCAGCGCACTGGCCTGCCCGAGCACCAGCGCCCGGGCGGCCCCCAGCGGGTCCACCCGCTTGGCGCCCGGCTGCCGGTCCCGGATCGCCTTCAGCCGCGACCGCAGCGAGATCGCCGTCGCCAGCAGGATCACCGCGATCACCGCGAGCACCACCGGAGCGGCCGCCGGCACCCCGGGCAGCGTGTCCAGCGAGTTCCACAGCTTGGCACCGGCCCAGGAGAGCGCCGTCGCGACCACGAAGATGCCGAGCAGGAGACGGAGGCGGAGCGGCTTCACTGGAAAGAGGGTCCTTCCCGACGGTGGGTGGTGCGGGCAGCGCCAACCCACCGTACCCGCACCCTGGCGGCCGATCACCGGCGTGTCCGGATCGCCGCCCTTCGACTCAGGGCGCGGTCACGCTCACTCCGGCAGCCGGAGCTGGATGTCCGTGCGCCGCCGCACGCCCTGGGCACCCTCGCCGCCGAGCCCGGCCAGCAGCTCGGCCACCTTGCCGTGCCCCGGAAGCTCGCCCGCCGGGTCGACGTCGGTCCACGGCGCGAGCACGAAGGCGCGCTCGTGCGCCCGCGGGTGCGGCAGCAGCAGGACCGGGTCGGTGCTCAGCACCTTCTCGTAGCTGAGGATGTCGACGTCCAGGGTGCGGGCGCCCCAACGCACGGCGCGCTCGCGTCCGAAGGCGTCCTCGATCGCGTTCGCCCGCTCCAGCAGCGAGTACGGCGGCAGCGTGGTGCGCAGCAGCACCACCGCGTTGTAGTAGTTGGGCTGCTCGTCGGGGCCACCCAGGGCCGCGGTCTCGAAGACCGCGGAGACGCCGGTGATCTTCAGTCCGGGGGTGTCCGCCAGCGCGTCCACGGCGCCCTGCAGGGTCTCCAGCCGGTTGCCGAGGTTGCTGCCGAGCGCCACCACCGCGGTGCGCGGGTTCTGCAGGGTGGCGTCGACGCTGTCCACCCGGTGCTCCAGGTCGAACGTGGTCGGCGAGGCGGTCGGGTCGCTGGTGCTCATCGGAAGTCCTCTTCGGCTGGTGGCACGGCTGCGGCCGCGGCTGAGACTGCGGGAATCACCGGGACCGTCATGCGCGGCCCCGGTGGATGGTGATGGTCACATCGTCGAACGGCACCGTGATCGGAGCGTCCGGCTTGTGCACGGTCACCTCGACCTCCTCGACCGCGTCGTGCTTGAGGCACTGGTCGGCGATTCGCTGGGCCAAGGTCTCGATCAGGTCCACCGGCTCACCGGCGATGATCGCGGTGACCTCCTCCGCGACGATCCCGTAGTGGGCCGTGCGGGCGAGGTCGTCGCCGGAGGCGGCCGGGCGGGTGTCGAGGAAGAGCACGAGGTCGACCACGAAGGTCTGCCCCTCGATCCGCTCGCGCTCGAAGACACCGTGGTGGCCGCGGGCGCGCAGGCCCCGCAGGGTGACGCGGTCCAGCACCTGAATCACTGCTCCTGATCTTGGAACGGCAGGCACCATCGCCCGCCGTCCGTCGAATCTACCCTCCGGCGAATCTACCCCCGGCCCCCGACAGCGCCGACGGTCAGGCCCCGTCCTCGTCGTCCTCGTCATCTCCGCTGGTCAGCACGGGTGAGCCGTGATGTGACCAGAGTCGCCAACCCGAGGCGGTCCGCCGGAACAGGTTGGTCGAGACCACCTTGCCGCCGACCAGCGGGCCCAGTTCCCCCTCCTCCTCGGCCTCGCCGCCGGAGAGGATGTTCTCGGTACAGGTGACAAGGGCCACATCGCCCTGCACCTCGACCTCGACATCGGTCAGGAAGAACTGGATGTACTCGGTGTTCATCATGATCAGCAGATAGGAGCGGGTCACCTGGGCCCGCCCGCGCAGCACCGGCCACCCGGGGTGCACGCACACCACGCCGGTCTTGTCGTCGGCGTCCGCCGCGGAGAGCCAGACGTCCTCGATGGCCTCCAGGTCGCCGTTCTCCAGGGCCTCGTAGAGCCGCTGGTTGGCGGCCAGCACCGCCTCGCGGTCGGCGGCCGCCGAGGCCGCCGCGCCGTTGCCCAGCATGCCGTTGCCCGCCGTGCTGTCACCAGTCACGCCACCACCCACTTCCGTCAGCTCAACTCGCCCCCGCCGCACGCCAGGCGGCCACCACACGGACCGCGTCCGCCGTACCCGCCACGTCGTGCACCCGGACGGCCCAGGCACCGGCCCGGGCCGAGAGCACCGAGATCGCCGCGGTGGCATCGTCGCGCTGCCGGGCCGGGCGCAGCTCCCCGGTTTTCGGGTCGGCCAGCAGCGTACCCAGGAAGCGCTTGCGCGATGCGGCCACCAGGACCGGGCGGCCCAAGGCGGTCAGCGCGTCCAAACCCCCGAGCAATGCCCAGTTGTGCGCGCTGGTCTTGGCGAAGCCGAGGCCCGGATCCAGGATCAGCTGCTCCTCCTTGACGCCCGCCGCCAGCAGCGCCTCGATCCGCGCGGTCAGCTCGGCCAGCACGTCGGCCACCACATCCCCGTAGACCGCCAGGCTGTCCATGTCGTCGGACTGACCGCGCCAGTGCATCACCACGAACGGGGCACCATGATCGGCCACCACCTGGGCCATCACGGGGTCCGCGAGACCACCGGAGACGTCGTTGACCAGCGCGGCACCGGCCGCCAGCGCCTGCTCGGCGACCGCGGCGCGCATGGTGTCGATCGAGACCACCACACCGGCCGCGGCCAGCTCCCGGACCACCGGGAGCACCCGGCGCAGCTCCTCCTGCTCGGTGACCCGCTTGGCGCCGGGGCGGGTCGACTCACCGCCGACGTCCACCAGGTCCGCGCCCCGCGCCACCAGGTCCAGACCGTGCGCCACCGCGGCGCCCGGATCCAGCCAGAGCCCGCCGTCCGAGAACGAGTCGGGCGTGACATTGACGACGCCCATCACGGCGCAGCGGTCAAGGGCGGGCAGGCCGGGCAGCGGGTTGTTCATGGGGCCATTATCGAACGCCCCGCCGCCCGGTCCTGGTGACCACCAGGGCCTACGCCGCCGGGGCGATCGATCCCGGCTCACCCGCCGGGGCCGGCAGCAGCCCCTGCCGCTGGCGCTTGCGCCCGAACTTCGGCATGCCCAGCGTGATGAACGCCTCGGCCTGCATCGCGGCGAAGCCGATCCGCGGCAGGTCGCGGGTGCTCGGGTAGACCAGGAACCGCGGCTCCCACTCCGGCTGGAACTTGGCGTTGAACTTGTACAGCGACTCGATCTGGAACCAGCGCGACAGGAAGACCAGCAGCCCGCGCCAGGCCCGCAGCACCGGTCCGGCCCCGATCCGCTCACCGCGGGCCAGCGCCGAGCGGAACATCGCGAAGTTCAGCGAGACCCGGCGCACGCCCATGGCGGGCACCGCCTGCAGCGCGGCCACGATCAGCAGCTCGTTCAGGCCGGGATCGGCCGCCCGGTCGCGGCGCATCAGCTCCAGCGAGATGCCGTCCGGGCCCCAGGGCACGAAGTGCAGCACGGCCTTGAGGTCGTCACCGTTCGGTTCGCCCTCCTCCGGCGCCTTGTGCGCGGTGACCACCACGCAGTCGTCGTCGTTGGGGTCGCCGAAGCGGCCCAGCGCCATCGAGAAGCCGCGCTCGGTGTCGGTGCCGCGCCAGCGGGCGGCGGCGTCCGCGATCCGGATCTTCTCGGCCTGACTCAGCTCGCCGACCCGGCGGACCTGGCAGGAGTAGCCGTTGCGCTCGATCCGCTTGACCATCTGGCGCACGTTGCGCATCGCCCGGCCGGCCAGCGAGAAGGTGCTGGCGTCGACGATCGCCTCGTCGCCCAGCTCCAGCGCGTCCAACCCGGCCTCCCGGGTCCAGACCTCGCCGCCGACCTCGCTGCAGCCCATCACGGCCGGCACCCAGGCGTGCTCGCGGGCCTGCGCCATGAAGACCTTGATCGCACCCGGCCAGGCCTCCACGTCGCCCACCGGGTCACCCGAGGCGAGCATCACCCCGGAGACCACCCGGTAGGAGATCGCCGCCTTGCCGGTCGGCGAGAAGAGCACGCTCTTGTCCCGGCGCAGCGCGAAGTAGCCCAGCGAGTCGCGCTCGCCGTGCCGCTCCAGCAGCGCCCGGACCTTGACCTCCTCCTCGGAGGTCAGCTCCGGCTCCGGCTTCTCGGGGCGCAGCAGCAGGTAAGCGGTGGAGAAGGCGGTCAGCAGCCCGAGCCCGGCCAGCGAGTAGCCCACCACGTCGCCGATCCGGTCCGGGTGGTACCTGATCGGGCCGTCCAGGCCGAAGAGCCCCCAGACGGTCTCGTGCGCCCGGTCGAAGAGGCTGGGCGAGCCCATCTCCCGCCTCGGGTGGGCACTGACGATCAGGAACCCGAGGCCCAGGCTGACCGCGCCCATCACGACCAGGTTGAGCAGCGCCCGCCAGCGGGTGCGCGGGTCGGCCTTGGCGTAGAACTCGCCGTGGTGCACCAGCAGCACCGCGAGGACCACCAGCGAGACCACCGCGGGGCCCATCTGGTGCCAGCGCAGGATGTGCAGCGCGGCACCGACCGGCAGCAGCACGCAGACCATCCGCCAGGCCCGGCGCTTGCGGCGGCGCAGCGCGTGCGCCAGCAGCACCAGCAGGATGCCGATCAGCAGGGTGCCCGCGGTGGCCAGCGTGGTGGTGGTGCCGGGCAGCTGTCCGGCCCAGATGTGCACCCGGGTCCGGCGCAGCCTGGGGAAGACCGCGCTGGCGATGTCCATCAGGCCGATCAGCAGAGAGGCGCACCCCACCACGCCCGGGAGCCACGCCCGGGGGACGGCGGCGGCCTGACTGCGCAGCGTCTGCAGCCCTCGTCGACGGGGCTGCTCCGGGGTCTGAGGGGTCGGCTCAGTGGACACGGGAACGCTCATGGGGACTCAGCGTAGAGGTAACGCGCGGGTGCCCGGTCACCCCGGAGGATGAGCCGTGATGGGCCTTCATACGTATGTCCTTACCTTGACCATGTGACCGTCAAGAGCGAGTAATGGCTGGTCCAGCTGCGTCGGACCTCCGCCGGGCGGCCGATCCGCGCCCCCCGCACGAGTGGCGACGCCGAAGTCTAGAGCCTTGGTTCCTGTGGGTGAAGCCGACCGGCAGCCACCGGCGCGCCCGTGCCGCTCACCGTTCACGCCGCGTTGCCCAACTCGCCAAGACATTTGAAGCTGAGACATGACGCCCCGACAGATCGTCCGGCCCCGTGCGGGGGAGGCTCTGGGATGGAACTGACCAGCAGCGTGCTGGTGTACGCCGTTGCGGCGCTGGCCGCGTTGACCCTGCTGGCCACGCTCTGGCTCTGGCCGCGGCTGGCCCGCCAGCGGCCGCTGTCGCTGCTCGGCCGGCTCGGCCTGCTGGCGCTCACTCAGTTGACGGTCCTGGCGGTCTGCGGACTGACCGTCAACAACGCCTACGGCTTCTACACGTCCTGGCGGGACCTGCTCGCCCCCGACACCAGCACACTCGCACTCGGGCCGGCGCAGAGCGGCGGCAAGGGCGGGCCGCCGACCGGGGACGCCCTGGTCCAGCCGAGCGACGACGGCGGCCTGTCCGGCGTCGCCGACGACCTGCCGCAGGGCAAGCCGGAAGAAGTGGGCCGGGTGGACTCCATCCGGGTGAGCGGGAAAGCCACCGGGCTCTCCGACCAGATGTTCATCTATCTGCCACCCGAGTACTTCAATCCGAAGTACTCCCGGGAGCGCTTCCCGGTGCTGCTCACCCTGGCCGGCTTCCCGGGCGGGCCGGTGAGCCTGCTGAACGAGCTGCACACCCCGCAGACGGTCTGGGACCTGCAACGCACCGGCAAGATGGCGCCGACCGTGGTGGTGATGGCCCGGCCCACCGTGGCCGCGCCGCGCGACACCGAGTGCGTGGACGTGCCCGGCGGGCCGCAGAGCGAGACCTGGTTCGCCAAGGACCTGCCCGCCGCGCTGCGCTCCGCCTACCGGGTGAGCCGCTCACCCGGCTCCTGGGGCGTGTTCGGCTACTCCACCGGCGGCAGCTGCGCGCTGCGCCTGGCGATGCGCGACCCCGGCAGCTACGCCTCGGCGGCCGCGCTGCACGCGGACTACCAGGTGGCCGCGGACTGGGGCACCGGCGACCTGTTCAGCGGCAACCAGCAGCTGGCCCAGGGCTACGACCTGAACTGGCGGCTGCACAACGCGCCGGTGCCGCACGCGGCGCTGCTGGTGGTCAGCACCAGGACCGAGGACGACTACGCGGCCACCCGGCAGTTCCTGGCCACCGCCGCGCCGGTCAGCACCGCCCACCCGGAGTTCACCGTCGACTCGCTCTTCCTGCCCGACGGCGGGCACACCTTCGACACCTGGCGCCGGGAGCTGCCCGCCGCGCTGGAGTGGAGCGGCAACCACCTGGCGGCGGCGCCGGACCGGGAACCGATCGGCTGACCGCCGCGACGCCCGCTGACGGGTGGTCAGCGGGCGATGATCAGGCTCATCGCCTCGTTGCGGGTGGCGGGATCGCGCAGCTGGCCGCGGACCGCCGAGGTGATGGTCTTGGCGCCGGGCTTGCGGATGCCGCGCATCGACATGCACATGTGCTCGCACTCGATCACCACGATGGCGCCGCGCGGCTCCAGGATCCGCATCAGCGAGTCGGCGACCTGGCTGGTCAGCCGCTCCTGCACCTGGGGACGGCGGGCGAAGACGTCGACCAGCCGGGCCAGCTTGGACAGGCCGGTGATCTTGCCGCTGGTGGACGGGATGTAGCCGACGTGCGCGACGCCCTGGAACGGAACCAGGTGGTGCTCGCAGGTGGAGAACACCTCGATGTCCTTGACCAGCACCATCTCGTCGTGGCCGAGGTCGAAGGTGGTGGACAGCACCTCCTCGGGCTGCTGCCAGAGCCCGGCGAATATCTCCTTGTAGGCCCGGGCCACCCGGGCCGGGGTCTCCAGCAGCCCCTCGCGGTCCGGGTCCTCACCGACCGCGATCAGCAGCTCCCGCACCGCGTTCTCGGCACGCTTCTGGTCGAAGGTGCCAACGGCGGGCTGTCCGTCGAGCGTCACCGGGTCGATCATGCGGGCCTCGCAAGTAGCTGGAAAGGTGAACGAGCCTGAGCAGCACGAATGCCGCGCCTCCAGGGTACAAACCCTGGAAACGCGGCATCCATTCCGAACGCCGATCGACCTACCGGCCGGTCAGAGTTCGGTCGCGCTGTCCCCGCCCAGCGGCGGGAGCTTGATGATGTCCACCGGGGCGGCATCGACGGAGGCGGCGGCGCCGTTGGTCAGCGCCAGCTCCTTCGGGGACTGCACCGGCGGGCGGGTCGACGGGGTGCGCCGAGCCGAGCCGGTCCAGGCGGGGCGGGCCGGGCGCTTCACCACGGGGGCGAAGATCTCGGCGATCTGCTCCTTGTTCAGGGTCTCCTTCTCGAGGAGCTCCAGAACCAGGTTGTCGAGCACGTCGCGGTTCTCGACCAGGATCTCCCAGGCCTCGTTGTGCGCGTTCTCGATCAGCTTCTTGACCTCCTCGTCCACCAGCCCGGCGACCTCTTCCGAGTAGTCGCGCTGGTGGCCCATCTCACGACCCAGGAACGGCTCGGCGTTGTCGGAGCCGAACTTGATCGCGCCCAGCCGCTCGGTCATGCCGTACTGGGTGACCATCGCGCGGGCCGTGGCCGTGGCCTTCTCGATGTCGTTCGACGCGCCGGTGGTCGGGTCGTGGAAGACCAGCTCCTCCGCCGCACGCCCGCCCAGCATGTAGGCCAGCTGGTCGAGCATCTCGTTGCGGGTGGTGGAGTACTTGTCCTCCTCCGGCAACACCATGGTGTAGCCGAGCGCCCGGCCGCGGGACAGGATGGTGATCTTGTGCACCGGGTCGCTGTTGGGGCAGGCCGCCGCGACCAGGGCGTGGCCGCCCTCGTGGTACGCGGTGATCTTCTTTTCCTTCTCCGACATGATCCGGGTGCGCTTCTGCGGGCCGGCCACCACGCGGTCGATCGCCTCGTCCAGGGTGACGTTGTCGACCAGCTTCTTGTCGGAACGGGCGGTCAGCAGCGCGGCCTCGTTGAGGACGTTCGCCAGGTCCGCGCCGGTGAAGCCGGGAGTGCGCTTGGCGACGGCCTTGAGGTCGACGTCCGGTGCGACCGGCTTTCCCTTCTGGTGCACCTTGAGGATGTCCAGGCGGCCCTGCAGGTCGGGGCGCTCGACGGCGATCTGCCGGTCGAAGCGGCCCGGGCGCAGCAGCGCCGGGTCCAGGATGTCCGGGCGGTTGGTGGCGGCGATGAGGATCACGCCGCCCTTCACGTCGAAGCCGTCCATCTCGACCAGCAGCTGGTTGAGGGTCTGCTCGCGCTCGTCGTGACCACCGCCGAGGCCGGCGCCGCGGTGGCGGCCGACCGCGTCGATCTCGTCGACGAAGACGATCGCCGGGGCGTTCGCCTTGGCCTGCTCGAAGAGGTCACGCACTCGGGAGGCACCGACACCGACGAACATCTCGACGAAGTCGGAACCGGAGATCGAGTAGAAGGGCACGCCCGCCTCACCCGCGACCGCGCGGGCGAGCAGGGTCTTGCCGGTGCCGGGCGGGCCGTAGAGCAGCACGCCCTTGGGGATCTTGGCACCGACCGCCTGGAACTTGGCCGGCTCCTGCAGGAACTCCTTGATCTCGTGGAGTTCCTCGACGGCCTCGTCGGCACCGGCGACGTCGGCGAAGGTGGTCTTCGGGGTGTCCTTGGTGAGCAGCTTGGCCTTGGACTTGCCGAACTGCATGACCCGGGAGCCGCCACCCTGCATCTGGTTCATCAGGAAGAGGAAGACCACCACGATGATCACGATCGGCAGCATCGACTCGAGCAGGCTGACGAAGGTCGAGGTCTTCTCGGGGCTGACGGTGTAGCCCTGCGGCGGCATCTTGCCCTGGGCCGAGGACATCGTCTCGGCCAGGTCCTTGCCCTGGTCGCCGATGTAGGAGGCCTGGAACTTGGTGCCCGAGGGCGCCTTGCCGGAGCTGCCGACCGGCAGCGTGGCGCCGTCCTTCAGCTGGATCTTGATCGTGTTCGAGTCACCAGTGGTGAGCTGGGCCTGCTGGACCTGGCCAGCGTTGATCGCCGCCACCACCTGGCCGGTGTCCACCGTCTTGTAGCCGTTCGAGTCCGAAACGACGTTCATCAGCACAATGACGGCGACGACTGCCAGGAGGATCCATGCGATCGGCGCGCGGAAGTATCGCTTGACGTCCATCCATGCGGGGCGTTGCCGCCCCGTCCCTCCTGCCACTCAACGGCACCGGCCGGTCTTTCGGCCGCCGGTGCATCTGGTATGTGCGTATGCACTCGCTCGCCATCGCCGCTGTGGTACGACGAGCAGGTAATTTGACCGTACAGCAGTCGTGCCCCGCTCTGTGGAAGCACGGCGGTACGGTCCTGTCCAGTTGTGGGTTCCGCCGACTCCAACGGGCGAAGCCGGTGAGGTGTTCCCCGGGAGCCCGGGTTCCGGTTCAGCCGCCGTAGACGTGTGGGGCGAGCGTACCGATGAACGGGAGGTTGCGGAGCTTCTCCGCGTAGTCCAATCCGTAGCCGACCACGAACTCGTTGGGGATGTCGAAGCCGACGTACTTGACGTCGATCTCGACCTTGGCCGCGTCCGGCTTGCGCAGCAGCGCGCAGACCTCCAGCGAGGCCGGGCCACGCGAGCCCAGGTTGCCCAGCAGCCAGGACAGGGTCAGCCCGGAGTCGATGATGTCCTCGACGATCAGCACGTCGCGCCCGGCGATGTCGGTGTCCAGATCCTTGAGGATACGCACCACACCGGAGGACTTGGTACCCATGCCGTAGGAGGAGACCGCCATCCAGTCCATGGTGACCTGCGAGTGCAGCGCCCGGGCGAGGTCGGCCATCACCATCACCGCGCCCTTGAGGACGCCGACGATCAGGAGGTCCTTCCCGGCGTAGTCCCGGTCGATCCGCTCCGCCAGCTCCAGCAGCTTCGCGTCGATCTCGTCCTTGCTGATGAGCACCTTCGCCAGATCGGCGCCCATGTCCTTGTCGTCCACCGGGAGTACGTCCTCAAGGGTTTGTGGTCCTGTGTCGACGGTCAGTCGTCCTGCCGCCGAAACACCAGGTTGCCACACCTACGGGTGACCTCGACGCCCCCGGGTAGCTGGAGCGGCCCCTGGCCGCGCCAGCCGGTGACCAGCAGGTCCACCGTCTCCAGATGGCGGGCGAACAGGTCGCCGGCGGGCGAGCCGGTGCGCAGCGCGACCCGGCGCAGCACCCGGCGGCGCACCGCCGCGGGCAGCTCGGCGAGCGCGGCCACCGGCAGCTCGCCCTGGTCGGGACGGTAGAGCCGCTGCTCGGCGCGGACCGCCCACTGGTCCAGGGCGTCCGCGTCGTCGCGGAACAGCCGGGCGGTGCGGGCCAGCGCCTCGACCACGCCGGCGCCCAGGTGCTTCTCCAGCACCGGGAGCACCTCATGGCGGACCCGAGCGCGGGTGTAGGCGGGGTCGAGGTTGTGCGGGTCGTCCCAGACCTGGATGGACTGCGCGGCGCAGGCCTGGCGGGTGGCGGCGCGGTCCAGATCGAGCAGCGGGCGGCGGTAGCGGCCCTTCTGCGCGGGCATGCCGGCCAGCGAGCGGGCCCCGGAGCCGCGGGCCAGGCCCAGCAGCACCGTCTCGGCCTGGTCGTCGCGGGTGTGGCCGAGGAAGACGGCCAGCGCCTGGTGGCGCTCGGCGGCCTCGTCCAGTGCGGCGTAGCGGGCGTCGCGGGCCGCCGCCTCGGGGCCGCCCTGCCGGCCGACCCGCACCGGGACCGCCTCCACCGGGTCCAGGCCGAGCGCGCGCAGCCGCTCGGCGACCTGGCGGGCGCGGTCGGCGGAGCCGTCCTGCAGCCCGTGGTCGACGGTGACCGCGCCGACCCGCAGGCCGAGCTTGGGGGCCTCGAAGGCGGTGGCGGTGGCGAGCGCCATGGAGTCCGCACCGCCGGAGACGGCGACCAGGACCAGTGGCGAGCCGGGGGCGGCGGGGGTACGGGGCAGCCCGGAGGGGTGGCGGCGGGCGTTGCCGATCAGCACGGTGGCCGGGCCCGGGGAGGCGCCGGCGAGGGCGACGGCGGCGGCCGGCACGGGGATCGGGGTGGCGACGCCGCGCAGCGCGGCGGCCGGGATCGGGACGGCGGCCTCGGCCGCCAGGTCCATCAGAGCGCGGCGGACGGCCAGGCGTATCGCCGCGACAGCGGGGTGTGGGCCCACGGTGGAGCAACTCCTCAGACTGGATGGGTGACCGAACGCTCACAGATAGTCGCAGAAACCGGGGCACGCCCAGGCCACCGGCGCCACCGGTACGACCACCGTCCCACGGACGGGTGAATGCAGAAACGTTCCGCCGCCCCGCCCCCTCACTCGTCCGGGGGTTTCGGCTGGGACTGGCGTCCGACGCGCGCCACCCAGGCGGCCGGGTCGTGGATCTCGTCCTTGGTGGGCAGGGTGTTCGGCGAGGTCCACACCCGGTTGAAACCGTCCATCCCGATCCGGTCCAGCACCCCGCGCACGAAGACCGCGCCGTCCTGGTACTGGCGCAGCTTGGCGTCCATCCCGAGCAGCTTGCGCAGCATCAGGTCGAGCCGGCTGGCGCCCCGGTCGCGGCGGCGCTGGAACTTCTCCCGGATCTCCGCCACGCTCGGCACCACGGCCGGGCCCACCCCGTCCATCACCACGTCCGCGTGGCCCTCCAGCAGCGACATCACCGCGGTCAACCGGGCGAGGATCTCGCGCTGGCCCGCGGTCTGCACCACGTCCAGCAGGCTGCCGGCGCCGCTCGGCGGGCGCTCGCCCGGCATCAGCGCCTCGCGCAGCCGCTCCAGCAGCGCCATCGGCTCGACGTCGGCCGCGGCCAGGAAGGCCTGCACCTCGGACTGCACGTGGTCGCGCAGCCAGGGCACCGCGCTGAACTGGGTGCGGTGGGTCTCCTCGTGCAGGCAGACCCAGAGCCGGAAGTCGTGCGGGTCGACGTCCAGCTCCCGCTCCACCTGGACGATGTTCGGCGCCACCAGCAGCAGCCGCCCCGGACCAGGCCGGCCCGTGCCGGCCCCCGGCCGCTCGAAGAGTCCGGCCGGGCTGTCGGGTGCGGTGATCGGCAGCGGCTCCTCGTCGGCGGCGAAGGTCTCGTACTGGCCGAGCACCTTGCCGGAGAGCAGCGCCAGCACCGCGCCCACCTCGACGCCGGTGAGCTTCTCGCCGACCGCGCCGAGCACCGCACCACCGGAGGTCTCGGAGCGCCTGGCGGCGAGCTTCTGGGTCAGCGGGCGGATCACCGTGCGAAAGCCCGCCACATTGGCGCGCACCCAGCCGGCGCGGTCCACCACCAGGACCGGCGCGGCCCCGTCGGTGGCCAGCCGGGACGCGCGCATGCCGGTGTACCCGCGCACCGCGTCCTCGGCGGTCAGCGCGTGCCGGCGCAGCTCCGCGACCACGGTGCGGGCCTCCTCGCGGCTGACCTGCGGCCCCGGCCGGGCCAGCCGGGTCGCCGTCGCGACCGCGAGATTCCAGTCGACCATGTCAGCACCGCCGCTCGCGCTCGTCATGTCCTCACGGTACGTGCTGCGGCGCCCGGGCCCCACCCCTTCCGGACAGGCTCGGCTACTTGCACCCGCACAGGACCAGCTTGGCCACGATCCGGTCCATCGCGGCCCGGGCGGCGTTCGCGTCGACGTTGGTCCTGGTCATCAGCGCGAAGGCGAGCAGCCGCCCGTCGGCGTCCACCACGGTGCCGGCCAGCGTGTTGACACCGCTCAGGGTGCCGGTCTTGGCCCGCACCACGCCGGCGCCGTCGGCCGAGCCCTGGGCCTGGACGAAGCGCTTGTCGAGCGTTCCGGTCAGCGCGGCGATCGGCAGTCCGGTCAGCACCGCGCGCAGCTGCGGGTGGTCGGCCGAGGCGGCCAGCGTGAGCAGGTCGGACAGCACGATCGGCGGGATGGTGTTGTTCACGTTCAGGCCGCTGCCGTCGTTCAGCTGCACGCCCGCCATCGGCAGGCCGAGCCCGGCGAGCGTCTTGGTGATCGCCTGTGCCGCGCCGTCGTAGCCGACCGGCAGGTGCTGGGCGAGTGCCACCTGCCGGGCCACCGCCTCAGCCAGCGTGTTGTCGGAGTTGGTCAGCAGCCGCTCCACCAGGCGGGGCAGGATCGGCGACTGCACCTGGGCGATCGGCGCCGCGTTCGCCGCGGCCTGGGCCTGGGCCGGCTTGCCGTCCACCGTCACGCCCTGGGCGCCGAGCAGGTCGGCGAACTTGGCGGCCGCCTGGGCGGCCGGGTCGGGGACCCGGGCCGGGGCGTCGATGTCCTGGGTGGCGACCACCCGGCCCTCGTCGATCATCAGCGACGACATCGGCCCGATGTTGTAGCCGTCGTTGTACTTGTGCGCGGCCGGGCCGGTGTACAGCGAGGTGTCGTACCCGAGGTGGACGGTGGCCACCCCGGCCGCCTTCAGCGCGGCGGCGGTCTGCCTGGCCAGGTCCGGCAGCGAGGCGGGGGCCGAGTCCGGGTCCACCGGGGCACCGCCGATCCGGATCTGATCCACCGTCAGGCCCGTCAGCGTCGGGTCGCCGCCGCCGACCAGCACGATGTCGGCCGGGGCGGCGCCGTGCACCACCTTGGTGGTCAACCGGGTGTCCGGGGGCAGCAGGCTGAGCGCGGCCACCGAGGTGGCCAGCTTGGTGGTGGAGGCCGGGGTGGACGGGGTGGTCTCGCCCGAGCCCAGCAGCAGCTTGCCGGTGACGCCGTCGCTGATCGCGAAGGTGAGCGTGCCCAGCGCCTTGTCCGAGGTGAGCTGGCCGAGCGCGGCCTGCAGGCCGGCAGCGGTGGGCAGGGCGTCGGTGCCGCCAGTGAGGGCCGGAACGAGCACTGGTGGGGCGGGTGACGGCGCGGTGGCCCCGTCCGGCGCCTGCGGGTGCGCCGGGCCCCCTCCCGCCAGCAGGGCGAACCCCGTCAGCCCCGCCACCACCGTTGCTCCCAGACTTCTGCGAGTCCCCGTGCCTGCCACAGCCCAGCCCCTTTCCACAGCACTCCCTCCCGTAGGAGACACTTGGATTCTGTCAGTCCCTACCTTGGAGGAACCGTTGGAGTTCGACGTCACCATCGAGATCCCGAAGGGCTCGCGCAACAAGTACGAGGTCGACCACGAGTCCGGTCGTCTTCGTCTTGACCGGATGCTCTTCACCTCGACCCGCTACCCGGCCGACTACGGCTTCGTCGAGGGCACTCTCGGCGAGGACGGCGACCCGCTGGACGCCCTGGTCATCCTGGACGAGCCGACCTTCCCCGGCTGCCTGATCAAGTGCCGCGCGATCGGCATGTTCAAGATGACCGACGAGGCGGGCGGCGACGACAAGCTGCTCTGCGTCCCGGCCACCGACCCGCGCTGGGAGCACCTGCGGGACATCCACCACGTCTCGGAGTTCGACCGCCTGGAGATCCAGCACTTCTTCGAGGTCTACAAGGACCTGGAGCCCGGCAAGTCGGTCGAGGGTGCCGAGTGGGTCGGCCGCGTCGAGGCCGAGACCGAGATCACCGCTTCGGTCAAGCGCCTGGCGGAGTCCGGCGACGCGCACTGAGCGTGATGCTTAACCTCCGCCCTCGGTCGAGCGACCGAGGGCGAAGGTGAGGGATCAGTCTCAGCGTGCTCAGACCACGGCGCGGATCTCGCCGACCACCTCGGCGCCGCCGTAGAGCGGGGCGCCGCCGATCCGGTCCAGCACCTGGTCGGTGTACCCCAGCCGGCGCAGCAGCGCGGCGAGCACCGGGCCGAGCGCCCGGCCCGCGCCGTCGTCGATCTTGAAGGCCAGCGCCCGGCCGTCCGGCAGCGCCACCGCCTGCACGGCCTCCGCGCCCATCTTGGAGAGGGTGCCCGGGATCGCCCGCATCAGCCAGGTGTCCGGGCGGCGGGTGCCGGCCACGTACTCGGGGTGGGCGCGCATCGCGTCGGCGACCAGTCGCGGCGCGCTGCCCTCGGGGGCCCGCAGCAGCGCGCGGTAGCCGCGGGCCAGGCCCACCAGCGAGACGGCCAGCAGCGGGGCGCCGCAGCCGTCCGTGCCGGCGGCGGCTATCGACTCGCCGCTCGCCTCCTCCAGGGCCTCGTGGGCCAGCCGCTGGATCGGGTGCTCCGGGTCCAGGTAGCTCTCGGTCTGCCAGCCGTTGGCCAGGCTGGCGGCCAGCCAGGCGGCGTGCTTGCCCGAGCAGTTCATCACCAGCGGCTCCCGGCGGCCGCCGCCGGCCAGGTACGCCTCGGCCTCGGTCGGGTCCAGCGGCAGGTCCGGCGGGGTCTGCAGGGCGTCGGCGCCCAGGCCCGCGCCGGACAGGATGGTCCGCACCCCGTCCAGGTGAAACGATTCTCCGGAGTGGCTGGCGGCCGCCAGGGCCAGCAGCTCGCCCTCGATCGGCAGCCCCGCCCGCAGCGTGGCCACCGCCTGGAAGGGCTTGTTGCAGGAGCGCGGGAAGATCGGCCGCTCGGGGTCGCCCAGCGCGAACTCGATCGAGCCGTCGGGCGCGAGCACCACCAGGGAACCGCGGTGGTACCCCTCGGTGAAGCCTGAGCGGACGACCTCGGCGAGGACGGGCGACAGGGCGGCGGAGTCTGGCATCGGTGGCAGCCTTCCGGAGCAGGAGGGTGGGAGCCGGCCGCCGTCGCCCGCTGGTTCTCAGTCGGGCAGCGGGCCGCCGGCCAGCAGGTCGTCGACCCGCGCTTCCCCTTCACGGTACCGCCGGGTGATCTCCGCCCCGCAGCCGTCCGCCGTGCGTTGCAGCAGCTGGCGGCGCCCGGAGACCTCGCGCTCGTGCGCGGTGAGCCGGTCCAGCGCCGCGAGCAGCTCGGCGGAGGCGTGCGCGGCCAGGTCGGCCAGCTGCACGTCGCCCATCAGGGCGTCCGCCTGCGCCTGGTACTGCTCGCCGCGCGGGGTGCCCAGGGTCAGGTGCCGGGCCGACTGGCGCACGTTGGAGGGCGCGTCGGCGAGGATCTGCGGCAGCCGGTGCAGCAGGGTCTGCCAGCCGGCGTCCGGCTTCGGCGGGCACAGCCGGACGTCGAGCGTGCGGCGGTCCAGCTCGGCCCGCAGGATGTCCACCCGGCCCTGCAGCAGCCGGCGCAGGTACGAGAGGTCGGCCTCCTGCTCCAGGGCGTCCCGGCGCAGCGTGCGCAGCTCGTCCAGGGCCAGCGCCTCGATCACCGGCACCTCCGGTGCCGCGGGCTTGCCGGGCACCCCGTTCGCCTCCATCGACCAACCACCTGCCCTCGGATAGATCCCACCCGTGTCACCCCTGCCCTTGGTGGCACGCTCCGGCGCCCCCTGGGGTTCCCCACCAGCACCGCTGCCACCCACTCGGGCGAGCGCCCTCGGCACGGGTGTGCGAGCGGTGCGAACGGCCGTCCGCGACGGGCGGCACGGCCGACTCCGGAATCGTGCCACCCCGCGAGCACCGCTGCGGCGCAGATGCACCCGAACGGCGGCCTGGCGAACGGGACCTGGCTGATATGACCTGTCGGCGGCTCGGCACAATGGCCGCATGCGAGCAGTGGTGCAGCGGGTGAGCGAGGCCGCCGTGACGGTGGCCGGGGAACAGGTCGGCGCGATCAGCGGTCCGGGGCTCTGCGTCCTGGTCGGGGTGACGCATCAGGACACGGCGACGCAGGCCGCCGAGCTGGCGCGCAAGCTGTGGACGCTGCGGCTCTTCGACGGTGGGGATAGCGAGCTGTCCTGCTCGGACCTCGACGCGCCGCTGCTGGTGATCAGCCAGTTCACGCTCTACGGCGACGCCCGCAAGGGCCGCCGGCCCACCTGGCAGGCCGCCGCGCCCGGGCCGGTCGCCGAGCCGTTGCTGGCCGAGCTGGTCGAGCGGCTGCGGGCGCTGGGCGCGACGGTGGAGACCGGCCGGTTCGGGGCGGACATGAAGGTCTCGCTGGTGAACGACGGGCCGTTCACCGTGCTGCTGGAGGTCTGAGGTCCCGGAGCGCGCTCCAGCGCTGCGGGGCTACGGGGCTACGGGGCTACGGGGCTACGGGGCGACCACGACCTCCTGGGCGGCCGGCACACCGCCGGCCCGCAGTTCGGCGTCCACCGGGACGTTGCGCTTCACCAGGGCGAGCGCGATCGGGCCCAGCTCGTGGTGGCGGGCCGCGGAGGTGACGAAGCCCAGTGCCCGGCCCTCCGGCTCGGCGGCCAGGCGCACCTCGGTGCCGTGCGCGGGCAGCACCTCCTCGGTGCCGTCCAGGTGCAGGAAGACCAGCCGGCGCGGCGGCTTGCCCAGGTTGTGCACCCGGGCCACCGTCTCCTGGCCGCGGTAGCAGCCCTTGTTGAGGTGCACGGCGGAGCCCAGCCAGTCCACCTCGTGCGGGATGGTGCGGTGGTCGGTCTCGAAGCCCAGCCGCGGGCGGTGCGCCTCGATCCGCAGCGCCTCGTAACCCCAGATCCCGGCCGGGCTGCCGAACTCCTTCGCCTGCTCGGCGAGTTCGCCGCGCGGCAGGAACAGGTCCCGCCCGTACGGCAGTTCGCGCACTGCGGCGGCGCCGGCCGCGGCGGCGGGGTTGCCGGCCGGCAGGTGGACGACGGCGAACCGCTCGGTGGCGTCGGCCACCTCCACCCGGTACATGAACTTCATCCGCTCCAGGTACTCCAGCAGCGCCGGCTGGGTGCCCGGCTCGACGTGGGCCCAGGTGGTGGTGCCGTCGTCGACCAGGTAGAGGGCGTGCTCGACGTGCCCGTGCGGGGAGAGGATCAGCGCCTCGGTCGCGTGCTGGGGCGGGAGTTCGCTCACGTGCTGGGTGAGCAGCAGGTGCAGCCAGGCGAGCCGGTCGGGGCCGGTCACGGTGATCACACCGCGGTGCGAGAGGTCGGTGAAGGCCCGGCCGGCCGCCAGCTCCCGCTGCTCGCGGAAGATGTCGCCGTAGTGGGCCGCGACGCCCTCGTCGGCTCCCTCGGCGGGGACGGCTCCGGGCAGGGACAGCAGCGGGCTCTTCATGCCCGCCAGCTTACGACTGCGGCTGCCCGACCCCGGCGGTGCAGTCGGCGCAGCGGCCGAAGATCGCGAAGTGCTTGAGGTCGGTGTCGAAACCGTGCTCCACGCGCAGGCTCTCGATCAGCGGGGCGGCGATCGCGGTGCCGGTCTCCTGCACCTTGCCGCAGTCCCGGCAGACCAGGTGCAGGTGGTGGTGGCGACCGGCCAGGTGGTAGGTCGGCGCACCGTGGCCCAGGTGGGCGTGCGAGACCAGGCCCAGCTCCTCCAGCAGCTCCAGCGTCCGGTAGACGGTGGAGATGTTCACCCCGCTGGCGGTCAGCCGGACCTGGGCCAGGATCTCGTCCGGGGTCGCGTGGTCGAGCGTGTCCACCGCCTCCAGGACCAGCTGGCGCTGCGGGGTGAGGCGGTAGCCGCGCCGGCGCAGGTCGGCCTTCCAGTCGGTGCCGGTGTCCGCCACCACGCTGCCACCCCTTCGCCACTCGCTCGCCCGCCGCTCAGCGGAAGAAGGCGATCCCGTCGTCCGGCAGGTCGTTGATGTCCTTGATCAGCTGGGCCGGGCTGAGCACCTTGCGCAGCTGGGCGGACATGTAGGGGCGCAGCGGCACCTCGGGCGCCGCCTTCTCGCCGACCCAGAGCAGCTCGTCGTTGACGAAGCCGTAGAGCCGCTTGCCACCGCTGTAGGGCGCCGAGCCCTCGACCCGGGCGACCGCGTCGGTGGCCACGTCGATCTGCGGCTTGCCGTCGGCCAGCTTGCCGTACCAGATCTCCACCGTGCCGTCGTCGCGCACCATGGAGATCTCCACCTCGCGCTCGCCGCTGGTGCCCTGGTGGTTGCTGGTGATCCGCCAGAAGCCGTGCTCGGTCTCCAGCGGGCGGATCTTCTCGCCCTCGTTGTCCAGCACCCAGCTGCGGGAGCGGAACTCCAGGAACGGGCGGCCGTCGTGGCGGAAGACGACTTCCTGGCCGAAGTTGCACTTCTCCTGGCCGGGGAAGTCGAAGACGCCCGCTCCCTCCCAGGTGCCGAGGAGGAAGGCCAGCGAAACGACGTCCTTGTGGAGGTCGGAAGGAATCTCGATCATGGTCCTGGATCGCAGTCGTGGGCGGTGGGCTACCTCTACGGTACGGGAGAGGTCAGCGCTGGCCCTGGTACAGCTTCATCACGGAGAAGACGGCGAACCAGGCGATCACGACGGCCACGACGCCCAGCAGGATGTCGAAGAAGAGTTCAAGACCGTTCACGGTGGGCTCCCGGTGCGGTGTCGGCGGACGGACGATGACGGCGCGAGTCTATCCGGCCCCACCACGCGCTTCACGGTGAGGCCCGCCACGCGGCCGGTCTAAGCTGACGGCGTGTCGAAGAAGCTGGTCATCAAGGTCACCGCCGGAGCGGACGCGCCCGAGCGCTGCTCGCAGGCCTTCACGGTCGCCGCCGTCGCGGTCGCCAGCGGGGTCGAGGTCTCGCTCTGGCTGACCGGGGAGTCCTCCTGGTTCGCCCTGCCCGGGCGGGCCGCGGAGTTCGAGCTGCCGCACGCCGCCCCGCTGCCGGACCTGCTGGAGTCGATCCTGGCAGCCGGCACGGTCACCCTGTGCACCCAGTGCGCGGTCCGGCGCGGCATCGAGCAGGCGGACACCATCGAGGGAGTCCGGATCGCGGGCGCCCAGGTCTTCGTCAGCGAGATCATGGCCGACGCCGTCCAGGCGCTCGTGTACTAGGGCGTCAAGAGGCCGGCCTCACCGCTCGGTCTCGTGGTCCGGCTTGTCCCGGTCGTGCCCCGGCTCCTCCCACTTGGGGTCGTCCCAGCGCGGGTCCCGCCACCAGTCGTCCTCCGGGTCGCGCCGGTTGGCGAAGATCGCGGCCAGCGGCGGGATGACCATCGCCACCAGGCACATGCCGATCGCCGCGCCCACCGAGAAGAACCGCACGACGCCCCAGGCCAGGACGAAGAGCCCGAGGCAGACCGCCATCGCCGCGAAGTAGTAGACATGCCTGCGCCGCTGCTGCACACCTCCCAGTAAAGCGCTGAGCCCCCGCCGACGGGCAGGGGCTCAGCGCTTCTTTCCCGAACGGGGTCAGACCGCGATCGGGACCTCGGTCAGGGCGCCCTGGGAGGCGACCACCTTGCGGTCCACGGTCGCGCCCGGCACCAGCGCACGCACGGTCCAGCTGCCGGGGGCCGCGAAGAAGCGGAACTGCCCCGTGGCCGAGGTGGGCACCTCGGCGGTGAACTCGCCGCCCGCGTCCAGCAGGCGCACGTAGCCGTTGACCGGCTCACCGTCGCGGGTCACCGAACCCTGGATGATCGTCTCGTTCGCCACGTCAACTCCTGCCAGGTCCGGGCCGCCGGCCTTCGCACCACACATGTCTCGGTCTCCTTGCTTCTCGGTACGGCGCGGTGCCGCTCAGGCGCCGATCTCGATCGGCACGCCCACCAGGCTGCCGTACTCGGTCCACGAACCGTCGTAGTTCTTGACGTTCTGCTGGCCGAGCAGCTCGTGCAGCACGAACCAGGTGAGCGCGGAGCGCTCGCCGATCCGGCAGTAGGCGATGGTGTCCTGGGCCAGGTCCACGCCCTCCTGCGCGTAGAGCGCGCGCAGCTCGTCGTCCGACTTGAAGGTGCCGTCGTCGTTGGCGTTCTTCGACCACGGGATGTTGCGGGCGCTCGGCACGTGGCCGGGGCGCTGCGACTGCTCCTGCGGCAGGTGGGCGGGGGCGAGCAGGCGGCCGGAGAACTCGTCGGGCGAGCGCACGTCGACCAGGTTCTTGTTGCCGATCGCGGCGACCACGTCGTCGCGGAAGGCGCGGATCGCGCTGTTCTGGGCCTGCGCCTTGTAGGCGGTGGCCGCGCGGTCGGGGACCTCGGAGCCGTCGACCAGGTCGCGGGAGTCCAGCTCCCACTTCTTGCGGCCGCCGTCCAGCAGGCGGACGTCGCCGTGGCCGTAGAGCTTGAAGTACCAGAACGCGTAGGAGGCGAACCAGTTGTTGTTGCCGCCGTAGAGGACGACGGTGTCGTCGTTGGCGATGCCCTTGGCGCTGAGCAGCGCCTCGAAGCCGGCCTGGTCGACGAAGTCGCGGCGGACCGGGTCCTGGAGGTCCTTCTTCCAGTCGATCCGAACGGCGTTCTTGATGTGGTTCTTGTCGTACGCGGAGGTGTCCTCGTCCACCTCGACGACGACGACCTTCGGGTCGTCCAGGTGGGCCTGGACCCAGTCGGCATCGACCAGCACGTCGCTGCGGCTCATGTTCTGTCTCCATCCGGGGGCGGTTGGCGGAAGGTGAGGGCCCGGCCGGTCACGGTCCGGCCATCCGGGCCACTTGTCCGAAAATCTGTCCGGATAGTGGGACGGGGCGGGGAAGCCGGTACTGCCGGGCAAGCTGGGGAGAAATCCGGCCGCAGGCGAGAATGCCTGGTCAGGCCAAGGGTGCGGGCGTGGCGGCGAGTCGATTCTGCCGGACCGGGCCGCCGGTCAGCGCATGCGACACAGGCAGGCAGCCACGCGGCAGAGGTCTACCGCCCGCCGCTTCGTGAGGTCCGCCTGTCGCTTCATGAGGACGATGCTAGGGAGCCGGGACCGCCCCTGTCACCAGCGTATCGAATGGCGAGACCAATATGTTCGAATAGTGGGATTTCGGACCCTGGGTCAGCCGATCAGCTGGACGTGGCTGCCCTGGAAGGTGAGGGCCAGACCGTCGGGCTGCGGGGCGACCTGCTGCAGCCGCAGGCCGACCGGCATGCCGCCCTGGAGGGTGAAGGTGTGCGAGCCGATCGCCGAGTTGACCAGCTGCCCGACACCCGGCAGGGCGCCCACCCCGGGCAGCGCGCCCACGCTGTCCACCTCGACCGTGTCGCCGTTCGTGCGCAGCTTCACCGTGGTGCTGAGCTTCTGCCCGAACATCACCCCGGTCACCTTCACCAGGCCCGGGCCCCCGTAGCCGAGCGTGACGCTCTGGTCGAGGCCGAGCAGGCTGTGCACCTCCTGGTAGCTGACCCGCCCGGTGCCGGTGCCCGAGTCGATGGTCGCCGACTTGTAGTCGCCGGAGAGCTGAACGCCCTTCAGGTCGGCCGAGAAGGACTCCAGTTGGAAGCTGCTGCCGCCGCCGGACAGCTGAACGCCGGCGCCCGACAGGTGGACGCTGCCGACCTTCCGGCTGATCAGGTCGGTCAGGAAGGGGAGGTCGTCGATCGAGACCGAGGGCTTGCCGGTGATGCCCTGCCGCCCCGCCAGCCGGTCGGCCGCCTGCCCCTGCGCGACCACCACCGCGATCCGGTCGGCGCCGACCAGCAGCCCCGCCGGCACCAGGACGGCGACGGCCGCTTTGATCCAGGTCCGCATCGAACTCTCTCCCCGTCCTCGCTCGTCCTACCGCCGTAACGACGATCCGGCGCGGACCATGGTTCCGAACGGGCATCCGGCAGCTGAGCACCGGGGTCCGGTCGGCCGCCCGCACCCGGTCCGGTCAGCCGCCCGCGAAAGGCGGCAGCACCTCGATGGTGCCGCCCTCGGTCAGCGGCACCCGGGTGCGGTCCCGGCCGCCGACCGGCTCGCTGTCCACCAGGTAGGAACAGATGCCCAGCAGGCGGACGAAGGTCGGACGGTCGGCGTGCCGCGCCGCGGCCTGCGCCAGCGCCTCGGCCAGGCTGGCCGCCCGGTACGGCTCCTCGGCGACGCCCGCCTCGGCCTTGGCGGCGGCCCAGTAGCGGATGGTCCCGGCCACCAAGGTGGTCGGTTCGGTGGTCGCGGTCATGGCGGCCCCTTCTCGAAGGTGTACACATACGTGTGCCGGTCGCTGCCGTGCTCCATCATCGCCCCGGCCCCGGACCAGGCGGGAATCCCGCAGGCCAGAGCAGGCGTACCCGGGGCGCACGGGGCCGGATGCGAAAAGGATCACGTGTCCTGACCCCTGCGCCGGCCAGCTCTGTTGAGCTATTCTCGATCGCTAAGGGATCCGGGCAGAGTCGCCCCCGGGTCCTTTTGTGCTTTCAGGACTCCGATCCGGACGTCCTTGCGAGTGGTAGCCCACCCGTACCAGTGGCCGCACGACGAGGTGCCGGCCCCCGGTCCGCGGAGACGAAAAGAGGACGACCCGGGATATGAGTTCTCTCCTCCTGCTCACCAACGCACTGCAGCCCTCCGCGGAGGTGCTGCCGGCCCTCGGGCTGCTGCTGCACCAGGTGCGGGTGGCCCCGGCCGAGGGGTCGGCGCTGGTCGACACCCCCAGCGCCGACGTGATACTGGTCGACGGCCGGCGTGACCTGCCACAGATCCGCAGCCTGTGCCAGTTGCTGCGGTCCACCGGCGTCAGCTCCCCGCTGATCCTGGTGGTCACCGAGGGCGGGCTGGCCGCCGTCACCGCCGAGTGGGGCGTCGACGACGTCCTGCTGGACACCGCCGGGCCGGCCGAGGTGGAGGCCCGGCTGCGGCTCGCGATGGGCCGCCAGCAGCAGGCCCAGGTGGACGACAGCCCGATGGAGATCCGCAACGGCGACCTGTCGGTGGACGAGGCGACCTACTCGGCCAAGATCAAGGGCCGGGTGCTCGACCTCACCTTCAAGGAGTTCGAGCTGCTCAAGTACCTCGCCCAGCACCCGGGCCGGGTCTTCACCCGGGCCCAGCTGCTGCAGGAGGTCTGGGGCTACGACTACTTCGGCGGCACCCGCACGGTGGACGTCCACGTCCGGCGGCTGCGGGCCAAGCTCGGCGTCGAGCACGAACAGCTGATCGGCACCGTACGCAACGTCGGCTACCGCTTCGTGATCCCCTCGCAGGGCGACAAGGCCGAGCGCGGCGCGGGCCAGAGCGAGCCGGCCGAGCGGACGGGCGCCGAGCGGACGGGCGCCGAGCAGGTGGTCGGCGGCGGCCCGCCCAGCTGACCTGCGCGGGCCCGGCAACGTGACCGGGCCCACCGGCCAGGGCTGGACAAACACGCGTAGACTCCCGCTGTGGCCAAGGTGACGCGCGACGATGTAGCCCGACTGGCTGGGACCTCGACCGCGGTCGTCAGCTATGTCATCAACGACGGACCGCGACCTGTCGCGCCCGCGACCAAGGAGCGGGTGCTCGCCGCGATCGAGCAACTCGGCTATCGGCCGAACAGCGTCGCGCAGGCGATGGCCTCCCGGCGGACCAACCTGATCGGCATGATCGTGCCGGACGCCCGCCAGCCGTTCTTCGCCGAGATGGCACACGCGGTCGAACGCGCCGCCTCCGACCGCGGCAAGCTCGTGCTGATGGGCAACTCGGACTACGCCGACGACCGCGAGATGCACTACATCCAGGCCTTCCTCGGCATGCGGGTCTCCGGCCTGATCCTGGTGAGCCAGGGCGCCCCGCAGCGCGCCGCCAAGGAGTTCGCCGCGATGGAGGGCGCCAAGGTGGTGCTGCTGCACCGCCGGCCCGACGCGATCGACGACGTCTCGGTGGTCACCGACGACGTGGGCGGCGCGGAGCTGGTGGTGCGCCACCTGCTGGAGGTGCACGGCCACCCGTACGTCGCCTGCTTCGGCGGCCCGGTGGACACCCCCGCGCCCGGCGACCCGGTGATCGACCACGTCGAGGGCTGGCAGCGGGCGATGGAGGGCCACCGGCTGCCCGTCGACCAGCACCTGATCGACGCCCCCTTCCACCGCTACGGCGCCTACGAGGTGGCGCTGGAGCTGCTGCGCTCGGAGCACCGCCCGCCGGCCATCTTCTGCTCCACCGACGACCAGGCGATCGGCGTGCTGCGGGCCGCCCGCGAGGTTGGCCTGCGGGTCCCGCAGGACCTGGCGGTGGCGGGCTTCGACGACATCCCCGAGGCCGCGCTGGCCGACCCGCCGCTCACCACGGTGGCCAGCGAGCGCGAGGCGATGGCGCGCGCGGCGGTGGACCTGGTGCTGGACGACTCGCTGATGGTGCCGGGCTCCGAAACCGAGCGGGTGCGCCGGTTCCCGTCCCGCCTCGTGGTGCGACGCTCCTGCGGCTGCGACGGCGCCCCGCGGTGACCCGTGGGTGGGCGGCAGAGTAGCCGCCCTTTATGAGAAGTCAACGGGCTTCTCTGTCCGTTCTGACCGGACTCTCATGGGTTCTTCATCCGCCGGGCGGACGGTTTGATCCATGAGCGACCAGTACCGCACCACCGCAGATGAGTCGGGGTCCAGCCTCCCGCCGAAGCCGGCCGGAGCACCCACCGCTCACCAGGAACACCCGATGGCGCCGGCCCCGGCCGTGGCCCACTTCGACTACACCCAGGGCGCCTACGCCGCCGGCACCCCGGCCGCCTCGGCCGGCGGCGAGCCCCCCTACTACGGCCCGCCGCCCACCGTGGTCGGCGAGCAGCCCGAGCCGGGCAGCCCCGCGCACCGGGCCCGCACCGGGTTCCTGCGCGGCCGGCTCGCCCTGGTCACCGCCGTCGCCGCGGTCGCCGCCGTGCTCGGCGGGCTGGCCGGCGGCGCGGTCGCCGATGCCCGGCACAGCACCTCCGCCGGCTCCACCACGCTGGTCAGCCCCGTCTCCGCGAAGAGCGACGGCAGCGCCGACGTGGCCGCGATCGCCGCCGTCGTCTCGCCCAGCGTGGTGCAGATCGACGTCCAGTCGAACAGCGGCACCTCGACCGGCACCGGCGTGGTCCTCACCGCGAACGGGCAGATCCTCACCAACTACCACGTGATCTCCAGCGCCGTGGGCGGCGGTGGCACGATCACCGTCACCTACCAGAACGGCACCAAGACCTCGGGCAGCATCACCGGGAGCGACAAGTCGCTGGACGTCGCGGTGATCACCGCGAGCGGAGCCAGTGGCCTGCCCACCGCCACCCTCGGCGACTCCGACGCGATGGCGGTCGGCGACTCCGTGGTGGCCATCGGCAACCCCGACGGCCTGACCGGCACCGTCACCTCCGGCATCATCAGCGCCAAGAACCGCCAGGTCACCGTCCAGGTCGACGAGGGCAGCACGCGCGGCAACGGCGGCTTCGGCTACCCCTACTTCCCGGGCTACGGCGGTCGTTCCAGCACCGCCACCGCCTCGGACACCGCCACCTACTCGGCCCTGCAGACCGACGCCGCACTCAACCCGGGCAACTCCGGCGGTCCGCTGATCAACTCGGCCGGCCAGGTGATCGGCATCGACTCCGCGATGTACTCCGGCAGCGGCAGCGGCTCCACCAGCAGCAGCCAGGCGGGCAGCGTCGGCCTCGGCTTCGCCATCCCGATCAACGCCGTCAAGCAGGTGCTGCCGAAGATGCAGGCCGGTCAGACGCTGTAGTCCACGGTTCGGCCCGCCGAACACCGCACAATGGCAAGACCCCTTCCGGACCCAGAGAGGGCCACACCGCCGATGACTCCCCCCGCCGACGACCGCACCCCTGCCGAGCAGCCGGCCACCGCCCGCCTGCTCGTGGTCGACGACGAACCCGCACTGCGGGACGCCCTGGAGAGCAGCCTCGCCTTCGAGGGCTACGAGGTCACCACCGCCACGGACGGCTACGAGGCGCTGGAGGCCGTCGAACGCGACCAGCCCGACCTGGTGCTGCTCGACATCATGATGCCCCGGATGGACGGCCTCACCGCGGTGCGCCGGATGCGCTCGCGCGGGGACACCGCCCCCGTCCTGATGCTCACCGCCCGCGACGCCGTCGGGGACCGGGTCACCGGCCTCGACGTCGGCGCGGACGACTACCTCGCCAAGCCCTTCGAACTCGACGAACTCCTCGCCCGGATCCGCGCGTTGCTGCGCCGCAACGCGCTGGCGACCGAGGCCGCCGCCCGGGCGACCGCCGTCGAGGACGACTCCGAGGTGCTGGCCTTCGCCGACCTGCGGATGAACACCGCCACCCGCGAGGTCACCCGCGAAGGGCGCCCCGTGGAGCTCACCCGCACCGAGTTCATGCTGCTGGAGATGTTCCTGGCGCACCCGCGCCAGGTGCTCACCCGGGAGCAGATCCTCAAGGCGGTCTGGGGCTTCGACTTCGAGCCGTCGTCGAACTCGCTGGACGTGTACGTGATGTACCTGCGGCGCAAGACCGAGCAGGGCGGCATGCCGCGCCTCATCCAGACCGTGCGCGGGGTCGGCTACGCGCTGCGGGCACCCAGCGGCACGACCGGCTGAGCGACGGCGATAGCGAACTGAGGGCGATGACGAGAGTGGCATGGCAACGGGGGCGGGGACGCGTGGCGAGGTGGTACCACGGGAGAACCTTGCGCAGTCGGCTGGCGATCCTCACGGCGGCGGCCGTGGCCGTGGTGATCGCGCTGTCGGCGCTGGCGTGCTGGTTCCTGGTCAGCCAGCGGCTGTACCAGCAGGTCAGGGCGAACCTGGCGGCCAGCCCGCTGGACGTCGTCACCCCGGTCGGCCCGACGAACTGCGGACCCACGCCGGCGGCCGCGCAGACCGCGGTCGAGCAGCACCCGCCGCATCGCGGCAGTGTGGCCGCCAAACGACCGCCGCGCGCCGAGCAGTCCAGCTCCGAGATCTACTCGCCGGTCGACTCGCAGGTCTGCCTCACTCCCGGCTCCACCAAGGGCATCCAGCTCGCACCAGGCGACCAGGATGCCGTCAGCTTCGGCAGCGATCAGGTCAGCTACCGCTCCGGAACCTTCGTGGACGGTACACCGGTCGAGGTCCGGGTCAGCGCCGTCCAGGACTCCGCGCAGAACGTCTACGTCCTGCTCACCGCGCTGCCCGTGAAGAGCGTCGAAGCCTCCCTGCAGCAACTGGCCCTGATCCTCGGCGGCGTCGCCGTCGGCGGCGTCGCCCTGGCCGGTATCACCGGCCGCCTGGTCGCGCGGGCCGCGCTGCGCCCCGTGCACGACCTCACCGACGCTGTCGAGCACATCGCCCGCACCGAGGAGGTCGGAACCACCATCCCCGTGCACGGCAACGACGAGATCGCCCGGCTCTCCGGCTCCTTCAACTCGATGAGCACCGCCCTCGCCAACTCCCGCGAGCGGCAGACCCGGCTGATCGCCGACGCCGGGCACGAGCTGCGCACGCCGCTCACCTCGCTGCGCACCAACGTCGACCTGATGATCCGCAGCGACGACACCGGCCGGCCGCTGCCCCCCGCGACCAAGACCAAGCTGCTGCACAGCATGAAGGCCCAGATGCAGGAGCTCACCGTGCTGATCGGCGACCTGCTGCAACTCTCCCGTCCCGACTCCCCGCGCCCGGGGCAGAACGTGGCCACCGTGGCGTTCCACGACATCGTGGTGCGGGCGGTCGAGCGTGGCAAACTCCGTGGCCCCGGGCTGACCTTCAACGTCGAGCTCGATCCCTGGTACGTCCGGGCGGACGCCGCCGCGCTGGAGCGGGCGGTGATGAACCTGCTGGACAACGCGGTCAAGTACAGCCCGCCCGGTGGGGCCGTCGACGTCGCGCTGCACGAGGGCCGGCTCACCGTGCGCGACCACGGGCCCGGCATTCCGGCCGACGAGCTGCAGTACGTCTTCGACCGGTTCTGGCGCTCGCCCTCCTCGCGCCAACTCCCGGGCTCCGGGCTCGGCCTGTCGATCGTGGCGCAGACCATCCAGGACTCCGGCGGCCAGGTCGCCCTCGGAGCGGCGCAGGACGGCGGCCCCGGTGCCCTCGCGGTGGTCCGGCTGCCCGGCGTGCCCGAGCAGCCGGACGCCGTGCCGCCGGTGCTGCCCAGGGACTGAGGGCGGCCGGGGGGACCCCCATTTCGCGGCCCGGGCGGAACGTCAGACCCCCGGCTCCGCCGCGAGCTGACGTTCCGCCCGGATCCGCTCCGCGACCGCGTCCTCGGTCATCGCGCGGTCGGTGTAGACGAGCGGGCGCTCGGCGTCGGTGATGATGTGCTTGACCACCTGGACGTTGCCGTTGACGTCCCAGACCGCGATGCCCGGGGAGAGGGTCGGGATGATCTCCACCGCCCACCGGGGCAGGCCCAGCACCCGGCCCGTGGCCCTGGCCTCGTCGGCCTTCTGCATGTAGATGGTCCTGGTGGAGGCCATCTTGAGGATCGCCGAGGCCTCCTTCGCCGCCGCCCCGTCCACCACGTCCGACAGGTGGTGGACCACCGCGACGAAGGACAGGCCGAGCCGGCGGCCGAACTTGAGCAGCCGCTGGAAGAGCTGGGCGACGAACGGGCTGTTGATGATGTGCCAGGCCTCCTCGACCAGGAAGATGCGCTTCTTCCGGTCGGGGCGGATCCAGGTGTGCTCCAGCCAGACGCCGACGATGGCCATCAGGATCGGCATCGCGATCGAGTTGCGGTCGATGTGCGAGAGGTCGAAGACGATCAGCGGGGCGTCCAGGTCGATGCCGTCCGTGGTCGAGGCGTCGAACATGCCGCGCAGGTCGCCGTCGACCAGCCGGTCGAGCACCAGGGCCACGTCCAGGCCCCAGGACTGCACCTCCTGCGGCTCGACGCCCAGCGACTCGACCGAGGAGAGGTCGGGGCGGCGCAGCGTGTCGATGATGTCGCCGAGGATCGGCTGACGGTCCGTCACCGTGGCCCGCACATGGGCGTGCGCGGCCTTCAGCGCGAAGCCGGCCCGCTCCTCGAGCCCGCGCCCCATCGCCACCTCGATGATGGTGCGCAGCAGCGACAGCTGGCCCGTGGTGGTGATCGCCGGGTCCAGCGGGTTGAGTTTCACCCCGCCGTCCCGGGCCGCCATCGGGTCCAGGCGCACCGACTTTATGCCCAGCGCGTTGGCGATCAGGTTCCACTCGCCGACGCCGTCCTCGCCCTGTGCGTCCAGCACCACCACCTGGCGGTCGCGGAACCTCAACTGGCGCAGCACGTAGGTCTTCTCCAGCGCCGACTTGCCGTTGCCGGACTCGCCGAGGACCAGCCAGTGCGGGGCGGGCAGCTGCTGGCCGTAGAGCTGGAACGGGTCGTAGACGTACCCCTTGCCGCTGTAGACCTCGCGCCCGATGATCACCCCGGAGTCGCCCAGGCCCGGTGCGGCGGTGGGCAGGTAGACCGCCTGGGCCTGGCCGGTGGAGGTGCGCACCGGCAGCCGGGCGGTCTCCACCTTGCCGAACATCAGGCTGGTGAAGGCGTCGGTGAGATTGCCAATCGCCAAGGGGGGCCTCCAGTGCGGGTCAGCGGCGGATGCCGGTGGCGAACGGCAGGGTGTTGACGAACGCCCGGTGGTGCTCGCGGTCGCACCACTCCAGCTTGAGGTAGCTCTTGCCGGCCGAGGCCCGGATGGTCCGCTTGTCGCGGGCCAACGCCTCGGGGCTGCGCGAGGAGACGGTGATGTAGCCGACCAGGTTGACCCCGGCGGCGCCGGAGGCCAGGTCGTCGCCGCGCTGGTCGACCCGGCCGGTGTGGGCCAGGTCGCGCGGGTCGACCGTGCGGTTCATCTTGGCGGCCCGGCTGGACTCGGCCTCGTCGTTGGTCTTCTCGGTGAGCATCCGCTCGATCGCCACGTCCGTGGGCTCCAGGTCCATGGTGACGGCCACCGTGCGGATCACGTCGGGGGTGTGGACCAGCAGCGGGGCCAGGAAGTTGACGCCCACCGGGGTGAGCGGCCACTCCTTGATCCAGGCGGTGGCGTGGCACCAGGGCGCGCGGGTGGCGGACTCGCGGGTCTTGGCGGTCAGGTACTGCGGGTGGGTGGCGTCCAGCTCGGCCGGCCAGGCGTTGCGCCGGCTCATCGCCTGGAGGTGGTCGATCGGGTGGTCCGGGTCGTACATCGAGTGCAGCAGCGAGGAGAGCCTGGCCTGGCCGAGCGGCTGCCGCACCCGGATGTCGGCCTCGGCCAACCGGGCGCAGATGTCGGTCAGTTCACGTGCCATCACGGCCGCCAGGCCCTCGTCGTCGCGGTTCGCCTGGTCGGCGTCCCGCTTGTCGTAGGCGCTGCGGCCCATCGCGTGCGCCTCGGCGGCCAGGTCGCGGTTGTACTGCATGCAGGCGACCAGGTAGGCCCGGTGCTGCTCGGAGGAGGTGGAGACCATCGACTGCAGCTGGTCGTAGGAGTCCTGCAGCCAGCGCGGCGCGTCGTGATCGCCGCGCCGCTCGACGTCCTTGGCGTGCGCGTCCGGGTCGGCGGGCAGGGTGCGGGCCAGGATCTGCAGCCGGGTCACGAACCCGTCCCCGTTGGCGACATGCTTGAGCAGCGTGCCGAAGCGGTCGACCAGCGCCTCCTGGTCCTCGGAGTCGCGCAGGCCCACGCCCGGGCCCTCGATCTCGATCGCGGCGGTGACCGTGCGCCGCTCCAGGTGCATCAGCACCGCGACCTCGTCCGGCCCGAACGGCGCGCTCAGCCAGCGCAGCCGGCCCACCCCCGGCGGCGGGCCGACCTCGATCTCGCGGCCGTCAAGACGGGTGCCGGCGTCCATCGCGGTGGACTGCCACACGGCCCGCCCGCTGCGCACGGTGCGCCGGTAGCTGCGGTTGATCTCGACCCACTTGTAGAAGGTCCGGCGCCGGTAGGGGACGTAGACGGCGGCGATCGCCAGCAGCGGGAAGCCGACCAGGCCGGCGATCCGCAGCGCCAGGATCGGCATCAGCAGGCCCCAGAGCATGCCCAGGAAGGCGCCGAAGATGATCAGCAGGATCTCCCCCGACTCCCGGTTGCGCCCGATCGGCGCGTTCGGTCGGGCCTTGCCGATCAGATAGGTGCGGCGCTGGTGGACATAACTCTGGGCGTACTGCCCCCCGTACTGGCCGAGCTCGCTGCTCAAGGTGCGTCACCCTCCCTTCGCTGGGTTCTGTGCTGGGGCCTGGGCGGGCGGCTGGGCCGGTGGCGCCGGGGTGCGCGAGGCGTGCGCGGCGATCCCGGCCGCGGCCGAGCCGCCACCGGCGCCACCACCCCCGCCGCCCCCTCCCTCGGCGCCGCCGCGCGAGCCGTGCGTCGAGATGCCCTGCTTCACCAGGTTGGCCGGACCGTTGATCATCGCCGAGCCGGCCGACACCGCGCTCGCCCGGGCCTGGCGCAGGTGCACCATCTCGTCACCGAAGCCGGGCACGAAGCGGTAGATGGCGGTGCTGGCGAAGATCGACAGGAAGAGGATCGCCAGGCCCGAGAGCACCCGGGCGAAGTCGTCCGAGGCTCCGGCGCCACTGGCCACCGCGCTGGCCAGGCCCAGGATGATCACGATCACCGGTTTGGCGAGGTCGATCGCGGCCATCAGGCCCGCCCAGCGGCGCACGTGCTTCCACAACTGCTTGTCCACCAGGCCGGCGTAGACCGCGGTGCCCAGCAGCGCTCCCACGTAGAGCATCGCGGCCCGGATCAGCAGTTCGATCCAGAGCACCGCGGCGGCCAGCACCGCGACCAGCGAGACCAGGATCAGGATCAGCGGACCGCCGCCGATCGTGCCGTGCTCCAGGGTGTCGGCGAGCCCGCCGAGATAGCCCTTGGTGTCCGACTTGGTCCCCGAGGCGATGGCGGCGGTCAGGCTGTCGGTGGCGCCGGTCACGGTGTAGAGGATCAGCGGGGTGAAGGCGGAGGCCACCACGGTCAGCCAGAGGAAGCCGATCGCCTCCGAGAAGGCCTGGGTCAGCGGCACCCCGCGCACCGCGCGCTTGGTCACCGCGAGCAGCCACAGCACCAGGGTGACCACGGTGGCGCCGGCGAAGACGACGGCGTACTGCTGCAGGAAGCTGGCGTTGGTGAAGTCGACCTGGGTGGTGCCGTCTATCTGGCCGGACAGGCTGCGCACCACCCAGGCGGCGGCCTGGGCGCAGCCCTTGGCGAGCGAGCCGAGGGGGTCGGTGACGGAGCCCACGGTGGAGGTGCCGGGGAGGTTGGTACCACCATTGCCCTGGGCGCAGTACACGTCGCTGCCGGGCAGCGGAAGGACGTTGCAGCCCCCCGAGGCACCAGGCGACGGGGCAGCGGACGGGCTCGGACCCCCCGAAGGCGACGGCGCCGCGAAGGCGCGCTGCGCCAGCAGCAGCCCGCCCAGCTGCACCAGCAGCACCGCGCTCCCCAGCCGCCCGGTCCGGCGCAGGAGGGAGCCTTGCAGACCGTCAGCGGGCATAGCGGAAGCCTCCGAACTGCTGGACGGCGCCGGTGATCTCGTCGGCACTGGCGGCCTGTTGGTCGGCTGGGACGGGAGCGGGGCCGTTCTGGGTGGCGAAGTCGGTGAGCTTCCAGTCGCCGCCGGTCCAGCGCAGGCTCAGCGTGAGCGTGAACCAGTTCGCGGACACCGGCTTGGTCGAGGAGGTTCCGGCCAGCCCCTCCAACCCCGTGCACCAGACCATCGCCTTGGTGCTGTCGGCCGTGTAGCCGTCCGTGTGGGTGCCGATCGGCACCGTGCGGCTGACGAAGGTGAGTCCCTTGGGCGGCTGGCCCTGGGCGTCCAGGCCGTAGCCGCTCAGCACGGCCGCGGTGAGCTGCTGGTCCAGCCGGCCGCGCAGCGCGTCGGCGGTGGCCGGGTCGGCGATGGTGGCGAACACGCCGCGCCGTCCGTCGGCCCGGAACATGTCGGTGCTGCCCAGCGCGACCGCGTAGTTGGCCGCCGCCGACTGGGCGCCCTGTTCGGTGTCGGGGTAGCCGGTGGCGATCCCGTTGCTGGTGGTGCTGACCGGCTGGGTGCCGCTGGGCGCGGTGGGCGCGCTCGCCCCGGGCGGCGGGGGGGCCTGGTGGCCGCCGCTCGCCGAGGGGTCGGGCTTGCCGCGGTTGGCGATGGCGATCGCGACCACCAGCAGGGTGACCACCAGCAGCACCGTCAGCAGGGTGCGCAGCGGCCGGGGCTGACGGCCCGCCGGATACGGGGAGGACTGTTCGCCGACCGGCAGCCGCGTACGGGTGTGCGGCTGGTCGTCGGGCAACGGCACGGCGGCCCTCCTGGGACAGGGGAGCCGGCGGTGGGCTCCAGCGTTACGTTCCGGGACACCCGGCGGCGGCCGACCTGGCTGACCGCAGGTCGGCCGTCCAGTTCTGACTCTCCGATTCTGACCGACCGGCACGGCTACCGGTACGACTGTCGGAAGACTTCCGGTATGACTGTCTGACCGTCAGATGGACATGCCGTACACAATGGTGAACAGAGTGCCCAGGGATCCGATGATGAACACGCCGGTCAGGCCGGCGATGATCAGCCCCTTGCCCTGCTCGGCACTGAAGGTGTCGCGCATCGCGGTGGCTCCGATCCGCTGCTTCGCCGCCCCCCAGACCGCGATCGCCAGGCAAGCCAGAATGGCGACCGCCATCACGACCTCCACCATGATCCGGGCCTCCGAACCGAGGGTGGAGAACGGGCCCCAGTCCGGGGCGATTCCCCCGATGATGGTGTCGATGCTGCCCTTCGGGGCCGGACTCGGGCTCGGGTCTGCCAGCAAGCCCCCCGCGTATCCGTTCACGACGCCACCCACACTGCTCGCTGTGTCACTCACGTGCATTCCTGTCTCACCGCCCGCTCAGGCAATTGAAGGCCCATCACCTCAGGAGCGCGAAGGGCTGAGGCCTATTCTTGGCCGGATCTGATGTCGACTTGGCTACTTCTTGCAGATTGGTCGCGCGGCTCGGGACATGTACGTCAGTATGTCCACCGTACGAAGGATAGCGCTCACTCTTTGTATCTCCGATGATTGCGCCGAGCAACGCCTTGCAGAAGACTGGCGGGGGTGTCGGCCGATCGCCCTGGCGCGTGCGGGGGGCATATGCGGGCCCGTGTCGCGCCGGAGGCTCCGGCCCAGGATCCACTGGGGCACAAGCACTCTGACACTGCATCGGGATGGTGCTGATGGTACTCCGGAAAGGCGGTCGCGCGGCGATCGCGGGGGGAGCTGTTGCATTCGGCTTCCTACTGCTGGTCGGCGTCGGAACATACGCCGCCGGCGGCACCGTGCAGGCCGGCGGCTCGGGCCTGGCGCTCGCCCCGGGGACCGTTCCGGCCGCCTATCAGGGCCTGATCCAGCAGGCCGGCGGCAAGTGCCCGCAGATCTCCCCGCCGATGCTGGCCGCCCAGCTCTACCAGGAGAGCGGCTTCGATCCGTCAGCCCGCAGTGGTGCCGGGGCGCTTGGCCTGGCCCAGTTCCTGCCGAGCACCTGGGCGATCTACGGAGTGGACGGCGACGGTGACGGCAAGGTCGACATCTGGAACCCGGCCGACGCCATCGCCTCGGCCGCCAACTACGACTGCGCGCTGGCCAAGGACACCGCCAACGTCCCCGGCGACCCGCAGGCCAACCTGCTCGCCGCCTACAACGCCGGCCCCTACGCGGTGATCAGCGCCGGCGGGGTGCCCGGCTACACCGAGACCCAGGGGTACGTCCGCTCGATCAAGGCGCTGGAGGCGAGCTTCACCGCACCCACCAGCACGGTCGCCGTCTCCCCGCAGGCCTCCGGCGCGATCTACTTCGCCCAGACCAAGCTCGGCACGCCCTACCTGTGGGGCGGCGACGGACTCGCCTCGCAGAACTACGAGTTCGACTGCTCCGGCCTGACCGTGGCCGCCTACGCCTCGGTCGGCATCACGCTGCCCCGGGTGGCCAACGACCAGTGGTACGCCGGACCGCACCCCTCGCGCGACCAACTGCGCCCCGGCGACCTGGTCTTCTTCGCCACCGACCTGAGCGACCCGCGCACCATCCACCACGTCGGCATCTACGTCGGCGGCGGCTACATGATCAACGCCCCGCACACCGGCGCGGTGATCCGCTACGACTCCATCGATCAGAAGGAGTACATCGGCGCCACCCGGGTCACCCAGGACGGCGCCGCCGCCGTACCGGTCCGCGACAACAACGGCAACGGCAACATCACCGGCGGCTCCGACCCCGGCGCGAACGGCCCGGCCCAGTCGACCGCCACCCCGACCACTCCGCCGCCCGGCGCCCCCGCTTCGAACCCCGCGCCACCCGCCGCCGCGGCCGCCCTGCCCACCGGCGCCAGCACCACCAGGCCGGGGAAGGCCGCCTGACGGCCCACCAGATCCGCCCGGCTCACGTCAAGTTTCCGTAACACCCGCCTGCCATGGAACGCTGTGCTCCGCCCGGCTCGTTATGCACAGGGCCACCCACCGACCACGCGGCGCACAGGAGGTACGGCGTGTCGACGCTGCTTGCCGACACCAGCAACCCGGACCTCGAACTGCTCTACACCGTCAACGGCTGGGCCAAGGCCTCCCCCGGCTGGCTCGACGGCCTGGTCTCCTGGATCGGCGAGTACGGCATCCTGCTCGGCCTGTTCACCCTGTGCGCCGTCGCCTGGCTGCGGGCCCGCCACCGGCCGGCCGCGCCCGCGGCGGTGGCCGGGGTGCTCTGGGTCCCGCTCGCGGTGGCCCTGGCCGAACTGGCCAACCTGCCGATCGCCGCCATCGTGAACCGGCCCCGCCCGTTCCTGAACCACCCGGGCCTGGACGTGCTGGTGGCCGGCAAGGCCGGCACCCACTCCTTCGTCAGTGACCACGCCACCATGTCGATGGCGGTGGCCGTGGCGCTCTTCCTGGTCGACCGGCGGCTGGGGGCACTGGCCGGCACCTTGGCGGCGCTGCAGGGCTTCTGCCGGATCTTCATGGGCGTGCACTATCCGACCGACGTGCTGGGCGGCTACGCCCTCGCCACCGCCGTGGTGCTGCTGCTGGCCCCGCTGGCGATGGCCGTCCTGGTGCCGCTGTGCCACGCGCTGGCCCGCACGGCGGCCGCGCCGCTGATCACGGCCGGCCCGTACGGCAACCCGCGCGGCGGGCGCCGTCGGCGCGGCGCCCGGGCGCTCGATCGCCCGCTGCCCGGCCCGGAACGCGCCACCACCGCCGATTCCGATCTCGCCGCCTGATCCGGCCCCGGCCGGCGCCCCGCGGCGAACGCTACGCCGAGCCCGCCCCCGCCTGATGCTCGCCCGCGTCCCGCCGCGCCCGATCGCGCGAGCGCCGGGCCGGCGCGAACCAGCCGCAGTCACAGGAGGCGTACGCGAAGGACCCTCGCTCGGCGACCGCCACCCGGTGCGCGGCGGGCCCGTCTTCGTGTTCATCGCGGGAGTCGGCGTGGGCCGACGGCTCCGTATACACGTTGTTAACGGTAACTCCCGACCCCTATCCCCGGCGCGCACCGGCCGCCGCGCGCCGTCACTGCCGTAACCCGCGCGACGGCCGGTCGTTTTCGCCAGTACCGGCCCCGCCCACCCAGGGGCGGCGGCCCGCCGGTCGTCCGGCCCGTCGGGGACCGGATCACCCTGGGGGTTGAGATCACCATGACGACGAACAGCACGACGACGAACAGCACACCGACGTTCAGCACGACGGCGGCCCGCTCCGCCCGCCTGCTCGGCCCGGTGGCGGCCGCCGCCCTGCTGGCCGCCACGCTGTCGGCCTGCGGCGGCGCCTCCGGCGGCTCCGCCGACGCGAGCCCCGCCGGGACGGCGAGCCAGAGCCCGGTGGCCGACAAGCTCGCCGACGACCCGCTGACGGCCGTGCGCAACGCCGCCGACATCACCGGGCGGACCGGCTCGGTGCAGGCCGCCACCCAGCTGACCACCGAGTCGGGCGCGAAGCAGGCCGACTTCTCCGGCAGCGGCTCGTACGACTACGGCAAGCGGATCGGCCGCCTGGAGGTGCAGGTGCCGCCCGGGGCGGCCACCACCGGCAAGGTGGTCGAGGTGGTCGAGCCGGGCATCGTCTTCCTGCAGAACAGCGGCGCCAAGGTGCCTGCGGGCAAGTGGGTCAAGCTGGACGTGCGCCAGCTCGCCGACGGCAACCTGATCAGCAACGGCGCCACCGACCCGGCCACCGCCGCCGCGGCCCTGCGCGGTGTCCAGCAGGCCTCGGTGGTCGGCGACGAGACGCTGAACGGCGTGCCGCTCAAGCACTACAAGGGCACTCTCGACCTGGCGAAGGCCGCCGACGCCACCGGCGGCCAGGGGGCGTACGGCCTGCGGATGGCGGCCGCCACCTTCACCGTCAAGGACGTCCCGTTCGAGGCCTGGCTGGACGCCCAGGGGCGGCTGAACAAGGTGACCGAGTTCTTCACCTTCGCCGGGGTGGCCGGCTCCAAGGACGCCAAGGACCAGGTGAAGGTCACCTCCTCACTGACCTTCAGCGACTTCGGCAAGCCGGTCCAGCTCAGCGAGCCGCCCGCCGCCGACGTGGTCGAGATGACGGAGTCCGGCTCGCCGACGAAGTGACGGCCACCTCGGCTCCGCGCCGGCAGCCACCCGTTTCGGCGACAGAGATGGCCCGTCCGTGCCATGGGGACCGGGCCCGGCACTCTCTAGGCTGGATGGGGGCGCCTCCCGGCCGAAGGCCGGGGGAGGGTGGCTGCCGCCCCGGCGTACGGGTGGTGAAGGGGTGGTGCAGGATGTCGTCCTCGGCGGATCGAGCGGATCGAACAGATCGGGCGGATCGCGCGGATCGCACAGGCGGCCACGAGAGCGCGGCCCTCGACGAGATCGAGCTGGCCGGCGAGCTGATGATCGCGGCGACGGCCAGCGCCGGCGACCGGCTGCCCACCGCCCGGATCGACGAGGTGCTGCTGCACCCGAGCCGGGCGCCCGAGGCCGCGGCCGGCCACGGCGGCGCCCCGGTCAGCTCCGCAGCAGCCGACTGATCGCCGCCATCGCCTCGGCCACCTTCTCGTCCATCGCCGGGCCGCCCTCCTCGACGGCGGCCGCCACGCAGTGCTTGATGTGCTCCTCCAGCAGCGCCAGCGCGAAGGACTGCAGCGCCTTGGTGCTGGCCGAGACCTGGGTGAGGATGTCGATGCAGTAGACGTCCTCCTCCACCATCCGTTGCAGCCCCCGGGCCTGACCCTCGATCCGGCGCAGCCGCTTGAGATGGTCCGCCTTGTGCGAGCTGTACCCGTGCGGGCCGTGGTTGCCGGCCGCGACGGCGCTGCCGTCCGTGCTGCTGCTGGTGGTCATCGGGCCTGCCCCGTTCTCGTCCGCGCCCGACGGGAATTGTCAGACAGACCCCAGTGTCCCGCACCGCGGCCGCCCATGGGGTTACCCCGTCCGGGCGGCGGATCACGATCACCGGGCCGAAGCCGGGGGCAATCCCTTCGAGCTTCCGTCAGACTGAGACCTCACGACCGCCCGCCGACGTACGGGGCCCGAACGGGTACCGCTCGGCCAGTGGCCGGAAGAGGAGTATCCGGTTCCCCGCCGCACACCCCGTTTGCACAATGCCGACGCAGAGCACCTAGCATCATTCAGTCCACTCCCCGCTCATCGGAGATTTCCGTGCGTTTTAGCCTGACCCCGAAGGAGACGAGCTTCTACGACATGTTCGCCGCAGCCGCGGAGAACCTGGTCGTCGGATCGAAGCTCCTGCTGGAACTGCTGGGCTCAGACGTCTCGTCCCGGGCGGAGATCGTCGAGCGCATGCGCGCCGCCGAGCACGCCGGGGACGACACCACCCACGCGATCTTCCACCAGCTCAACTCCTCGTTCATCACGCCGTTCGACCGTGAGGACATCTACAGCCTGGCCTCCTCGCTGGACGACATCATGGACTTCATGGAGGAGGCCGTCGACCTGGTCGTCCTCTACGACATCCAGACCCTGCCCGCGGGTGTCGAGCAGCAGATCGAGGTGCTGGCCCGGGCCGCCGAGCTGACCGCCGCGGCGATGCCGAACCTGCGCAGCATGTCCGGGCTGAACGAGTACTGGATCGAGATCAACCGGCTGGAGAACCAGGCGGACCAGATCCACCGCAAGCTGCTGGCCCACCTGTTCAGCGGCCAGTACGAGGCGATCGAGGTGCTCAAGCTGAAGCAGGTGGTCGACGTGCTGGAGGAGGCCGCCGACGCGTTCGAGCATGTCGCCAACACGGTGGAGACCATCGCGGTCAAGGAGTCCTGACCAGCGTGGACATGGCAGCACTCATCTGCGTCGTCGGCGTCGCCTTCTTCTTCACCTACACCAACGGCTTCCACGACTCGGCGAACGCGATCGCCACCTCGGTCTCCACCCGGGCACTGACCCCGAAGGCCGCGCTGGCGATGGCCGCGGTGATGAACCTGGCCGGTGCCTTCCTCGGCAGCGGCGTGGCGCAGACCGTCTCCAAGGGGCTGATCGACACCCCGCAGGGCAGCCAGGGGATGACGGTCCTCTTCGGCGCGCTGGTCGGCGCGATCGCCTGGAACCTGGTCACCTGGTACTTCGGCCTGCCGTCCTCCTCCTCGCACGCGCTCTTCGGCGGCCTGGTCGGGGCGGCGCTGGCCGCCGGCACCGGGGTGATCTGGAGCGGGGTGGTCGACAAGGTGATCATCCCGATGGTGGTCTCGCCGATCGTCGGCCTGCTGGCCGGCTACCTGGTGATGCTGGGCATCCTCTGGCTCTTCCGCCGCGCCAACCCGCACAAGGCCAAGCGCAACTTCCGGGTCGCGCAGACCGCCTCGGCCGCCGCGATGGCGCTGGCCCACGGTCTGCAGGACGCCCAGAAGACGATGGGCGTCGTGGTGCTGGCGCTGACCATCTCGGGTCACCAGAGCGGCAACGGCATTCCGATCTGGGTCAAGCTCTCCTGCGCCGCCATGCTGTCGCTGGGCACCTACGCGGGCGGCTGGCGGATCATGCGGACCCTGGGCCGCAAGATCATCGAGCTGGACCCGCCACAGGGCTTCGCCGCCGAGTCCACCTCGGCGACGATCATGTACATCACGTCCTACGTCTTCAAGGCGCCGATCTCCACCACCCACGTGATCACCGCCTCGATCATGGGTGTCGGCGCGACCAAGCGGATCCGCGCGGTGCGCTGGGGCGTGGCCAAGAACATCGTGCTGGGCTGGTTCATCACCATGCCGGCCGCGGCCCTGGTCGCCGCGGCCGTCTACGGCGTCACCTGGGCGATCGTCAGCTGACGCGCAGAACGAAAAGACCGCAGAGCGAAAGACAGCAGAACGAAAAGACGAGGGCCCGCCCCCCACTTCCCGGGGGGCGGGCCCTCTCATACTCCGCGGCGGCACCGCCATGCAGCGCCGTGGAGCAGCTCGATCCGACCGGACGGTCTAGCCGAAGCGGCCGGAGATGTAGTCCTCGGTCGCCTGCACCGACGGGTTCGAGAAGATCCGCTGGGTGTCGTCCAGCTCGATCAGCTTGCCCGGCTGGCCCACGCCGGCCAGGTTGAAGAAGGCGGTGCGGTCGGAGACACGGGCCGCCTGCTGCATGTTGTGGGTCACGATGACGATCGTGAACCGCTCCTTGAGCTCGCCGATCAGGTCCTCGATCGCCAGCGTGGAGATCGGGTCCAGCGCGGAGCAGGGCTCGTCCATCAGCAGCACCTGCGGCTCGACCGCGATCGCGCGGGCGATGCAGAGCCGCTGCTGCTGGCCACCGGAGAGGCCGGCGCCCGGCTTGTTCAGCCGGTCCTTGACCTCGTTCCACAGGTTGGCGCCCTTGAGCGAGCTCTCCACCACGCCGTCCAGCACGGCCTTCTTCTTCACACCCGCGAGCTTGAGCCCGGCGACCACGTTCTCGTAGATCGACATGGTCGGGAACGGGTTCGGCCGCTGGAAGACCATTCCGACGGTGCGCCGCACCGCCACCGGGTCGACGCCGGCACCGTAGAGGTTCTCGTCGTCCAGCAGGACCTTGCCCTCGACCCGGGCGCCCGGGATCACCTCGTGCATCCGGTTGAGGGTGCGCAGGAAGGTGGACTTGCCGCAGCCGGAGGGGCCGATGAACGCCGTCACCGAGCGGGGCTCGACGGTCATCGAGATGTCCTCGATGGCCTTGGTTCCGCCGTAGTAGGCCGACAGTCCGCTGACGTCGATGCGCTTAGCCATGATCTTTCTTCTTCTCTCGTCTGTTCGTACGTCAGTCGGTCGGTCAGCGCCCGGCCTTGGGCGAGCGCCAGCTTGCGATGCCCCGGGCGATCAGGTTGAGACCCATCACCAGAGCGATCAGCACCAGCGCGGCACCCCAGGCACGGGCGTACCCGTACTGGTTGTTGACCTGGGAGTACTGCTGCCAGATGAAGACCGGCAACGACTCCTGCGGTCCGACGAACGGATTGCTGTTGATCGAGTCCCAGACGCCCACCAGCATCATGACCGGAGCGGTCTCACCGGCGATGCGGGCGATCGCCAGCATCACGCCGGTGGTGATGCCACCGATGGCGGTCGGGAGGACGATCCGCAGGATGGTCTTCCACTTCGGCACACCGAGCGCGTACGAGGCCTCGCGCAGCTCGTTCGGGACGAGCTTGAGCATCTCCTCGGTGGACCGGACGACCACCGGCATCATCAGGATCGCCAGCGCGAGGCTGCCCGAGAAGCCGGAGTACTGGAAGCCGAGCCCGATGTTCCAGACGGAGAGGATGAACAGACCGGCGACGATGGACGGGATACCCGTCATCACGTCGACGAAGAAGGTGACGATCTTGGCCAGCGGCCCGCGGCCGTACTCGACCAGGTAGACCGCGGTGAGCAGGCCGATCGGGGCGGCGATCGCGGTGGCCAGGCCGATCTGCTGCAGGGTGCCGAGCAGCGCGTGGTAGATACCGCCGCCGGGGCCCGAGGAGGCCACCACACCACGCATGGAGTGAGTCAGGAAGTCGCCGTTCACCACGCCGGCGCCCTGCTGGATCGTGTAGACCATCAGCGAGACCAGCGGGATGACCGCCAGGATGAAGGCCACCCAGATCAGCGAGGTGGCGATCCGGTCCTTGGCCTGCCGGACGCCCTCGACCCGGGCCGCGAGCCCGAAGCTGATCGCCACGAAGAGCAGGGCGGCGAGCAGCCCCCACTGCAGGTGGCTGGCCAGACCGGCGCCGGCGCCGATCGCGCAGCCGAGCACGATGGACAGCGCCGCGACCCCGGCCGGGGCCCAGCGCGGCAGCCGGGCCGCGGTGAGCGTGTGGTTGAGCTGGGGGACCGGCGTGCGGTCCGCTACGGAAGGCGCGGTGGTCATGCGTTGGCTCCCGAGTACTCCTTGCGGCGGGCGATGATCAGCCGTGCCGCACCGTTCACCAGCAGCGTGATCACGAACAGCACCATGCCGGCGGCCATCAGCGCGTCCTTGCCGAGCGGGCCGGCCTCGCCGAACTTCAGCGCGATGTTCTGCGCGAAGGTGCCACCGCCCGCGTCCAGGATGTGCAGCGACAGCACGCTGCTGGAGGAGAGCACCGTGGCCACCGCGATCGTCTCGCCGAGCGCGCGGCCCAGGCCCAGCATGGAGGCCGAGATGATGCCGGGACGGCCGAACGGCAGGACGGCGGTGCGGATCATCTCCCAGCGGGTCGCGCCGAGGGCCAGCGCGGCCTCCTCGTGGGCCCGCGGGACCTGGCGGAACACCTCGCGGCTGACCGCGGTGATGATCGGCAGGACCATGATCGCCAGCAGGATCCCCACGGTGAACAGGCTGCGGGCCGGGGCGCCGGGGTCGGTGGTCTTGAAGATGTAGGTCCAGCCGAGGTACTCGTTCAGCCAGCTCATCAGCCCGTTCAGGTGCGGCACCAGGAAGAGCGCGCCCCACAGGCCGTAGATGATGCTGGGCACCGCGGCCAGCAGGTCCACCAGGTAGGCGAACGGCTGGGCGATCCGGCGCGGCGCGTAGTGCGAGATGAACAGCGCGATGCCGGTCGCGATCGGGACCGCGATCAGCATCGCGATGGCCGCGCTGACGATCGTGCCGAAGGCCAGGACCGCGATACCGAAGCTGGGCTTCAGGATGTTGTCGGGGTCCCAGCCGAAGGTGGTGAGGAAGTTCGTGTGGTCCTTGCTGATCGCGATCCCGCTGCGGAACAGCAGGAAGCCCGCGATCGCGGCCATGATGACCAGCAGCAGGATCCCGGAGCCGGCCGAGAGGCCGAAGAACACGCTGTCGCCCAGGCGGCTGTTGCCCTTGAGGGAGCTCTGCCCGGATCGGCCGGTGGAAGCGGGTGGACGGACCCCGGTGGAAGCGGGGGGCCCGGACTTCTCGGAGAAGTCGGGCGGTGGGGAGGAAGTCATGAAGTTCTAACTCCGGTCTGGCGGTGCTGCCCGGCGGGCGGGCGGCACCATGGCGGCGGTGCCCCGGACGAATCGGTGGTGAGGTGGTGCGGTGGAGACATCCGGTCGGCGATCCCGTCCCCCCGTCATGGGACCGCCGACCGGTCAAGCTGTGGAGCGGATCAGCTCAGGTTGCCGATTGCGGCCTGCACCTTGCTGGCGACCGGGGTCGGCAGCGGGACGTAGCCCTTGTCGGCGATGGCCTGCTGGCCGCCGTTGCTGGCGATGTAGGTGAAGAAGGACTTCAGGCTGTCCAGGGTGGCCGGGGCGTTGCCCTTGTCGCAGGCGATCTCGTAGGTCACCAGGACGATCGGGTAGGCGTTGTCGGCCTTGGTGCCGTAGTCGAGCTGCAGCGCCAGGTCGTTGCCGGTGCCGACCACGGTGGAGTTGCCCAGCGTGATGGCGGCGTTGGCGGCGGTGGCGTCGACGGCCTTGGCGGCACCGGTGTTGATGCTGGCGGTCTTCAGGCTGTTGTTCTGCGCGTAGGACAGCTCGACGTAGCCGATCGAGTCCTTGACCTGCTTGATCTGGGCCGCGACACCGGCGCTGCCGGTGGCCGACTGGCCGCCCTTGCCCGCCCAGGTCTTGCTGGCCGGGTAGGACCAGGCGCCGCCCGAGGTCTTCGCGAAGTACGAGGTCAGGTTGTAGCTGGTGCCCGAGTCGTCCGACCGGTGGAAGGTCTGGATCGCGTCGGCCGGCAGGGTCACGCCCGGGTTGAGCGCGGCGATCGCCGGGTCGTTCCACTTGGTGATCTGACCGTCGAAGATCTTGGCGGAGGTCGGGCCGTCCAGGATCAGGTTGTTCACACCGTCGACGTTGTAGACCAGGGTGACCAGACCGGCCACCATCGGCAGGTCGATGGCCTGGCCACCGTTCTGGCAGACCGCCTTGGAGGCGGCGACGTCGGTGGCCTTCAGCGCGAAGTCCGAGCCCGCGAAGGCGACCTTGCCCTGGTTGAACTGCGCGACACCGGCGCCGGAGCCGACACCGTTGTAGCTGACCTGGGTGCCGGAGCAGGCCGTGCCGTAGGCGGCCTTCCAGACGTCGACCGCGTTGCCCTGGGCGGTCGAGCCGGCGCCCTGCAGCGGGGCCTGCTTCGAGGCACAGGTGATCGCCGCGGCGCTGGAGGCGCCCGAGGCGGAGGAGGTGGTCTTGGCACTGTTGTTGTCGGAGCCGCAGGCCGCGAGCGACAGCGTGCTGACGAGCGCCACGGCACCGATCGCGAGGGCCTTGGTGCGGCCGTTCCGCTGGAGCTTCACAGGGGTGTCCCTTTCTTTGGCACAACCCGCGCGTATCCGACGTTCGGACCTGCGGGCCTTGCTGTTGGTCCGGGGCCTCGCTGGCCCTCCGGTAGGACCGAAGCTAAGCGGACCAGGTGACACGTCAGCCGGTCGCAAATGAACGGAGAGTGAACCTCGGACGGATGCCAGGAAACATGGGCTGGTAGTCACGGTTGCATCACGGCAAGGATAAGACCAAGACACGTGATCAACTGGCTGCCAGTCGTCACCGGGGCGAACATCCGGCGTTGCTGATGGTGCGTCAGCCGACACCGGCGACGGGTCAGCCCGCCGGCCACCCGAGCTGGGCGAGCAGCGCGTCGATCAGCTCCCGGTCCCGGGCATGGGTCAGCTTGGCCCGCGCCTTGGCCGGCTTCAGCCACTTCATCCGGTCCACCTCCCGGTTCGGCCGGAACTCCCCGCGCACCGGCACCGCCGCCCAGTACCGCACCTCCTTGGGCCGCCCCTGCGCCAGGTAGTACTGCGCGGGCAACGGCGCCAGCAGCCGGCAGACCAGCCCGGTCTCCTCCTCCACCTCGCGCAGCGCCGCCTGCCACGGCGTCTCGCCCGCCCGCAACTTGCCCTTCGGCAGGCTCCAGTCGTCGTACTTGGGCCGGTGGATCAAGGCGATCCGCGGCTTGCGCTCCCCCGAACCGTCCCGCCGCGGCCCACCTGGCCGCCACAGCACCGCGCCCGCCGCCAGCACCGTGCCGACCCGGCCCGCCGAACCGCCGCCGGGCCCGGGCCCGGACACAGAACCGTCCGCCGCCGCCGAGTCAGGCGCCACCGTGTGCCCGGAGCCGGTCCGCGGCCCGTGCTTCTTCGCCTCCCGCAGCTGCCGACGGGCCAACGACCCGCCCGGCTCGGCCGACGCCGACGTCCTCGGGTCCGCCCGGCGGGGATCCGGCTGCCGCTCCGCCCTCAGGCGCTCGCCCATTCATGCCATCCGTGGTGCGGGAGGGTCGGCCACTGCTGACCGAAGGCGTACCTGGCCGCCTCGACCTCCAATCGCTGATCAGCATGCACCACCCCCAGCACGTACGCCGTCGCCGGGGTGATCCGCGGCGTGCGCGCCGCCGTGGCCACCGTCACCGCCGCGTCCGCCGCCTCCTGGTGCCGGTCCAGCACCTGGTCCAGCACGTCCAGTTCGAGTCCCGGCCGCCCGCACACCTCCAGCGCGTACCGGGCCCGCTTCACCAGCACCCGCACCCGGTGCCACGGCGCGTCGTCCGCCGCCAGGGCCCCGTCCGCGTCTCCGGCGCCGCCCGTCCGCCCCTGGACCGGCACCGACGCCTCCATCGCGGGAGTCACCCCGGAGGTCACCGCTGGAATCACCGCGGGAGTCACCGCCAACCGGTGCAGCGCGTCCCCCTGGTACGCGGTCGCCGCCCGGTGCAGCGGCAGCGCCTGCACCACCTGCCCCAGCGCACCGAACGCCCCCGCCGCCTGTGCCGGCAGCACCTCGCCGGCCCGGCCGCGCGCCGGCGCCAGCAACGGCACCTCCCCCACCAGCAAGGTCATCCGATCCGCCAGCGCGTGCAGCCGCGACGAGCGCAGCTCCTGCAGCACCGAACTGTGCGCCCGGGTCCTGGCCAGGGTCAGCTGCCGGTCCAGCAGCGCCCGCGCCTTCGGCGCCCCCTGGTGCCCGGCCAGCATCCCCGGGCCGCGCGACTCGCCACCGAGCCCGGTGGCGCTGAGCGTGTCGAGCGCCGCCAGCAGGCGGGCCGATCTGCGCACGAAGGCCGGCTCCTGGGCCAGCAGACCCAGCAGCCAGCGCAGCTCGGTGCGCGACTCCTGCGCCCAGCCGGGCTCGAAGAGCACCCCGAAGGTGTGCAGCGCGCCGCCGACCCGCCGCACCGCGCGCAGCAGCTCGCCGGTCCCGGCACTGGTGCCGGACGAGTTCAACGAGGGCAGCGCGCCGGGCCGGGCCCCCGCCTCCCCCACGGCCTGCGGCAGGGCGCGCAGGAACAGCCCCGCCTGCTCGGTGAGATAGCGGGAGAGAACCTCCTCGGCGGTCGCGGTGGACGCCGAGGTCGTCATGGGCGCGTCAGTCATGTCGTGGGTACTCCCCGTTCCCCCAGGGCAGGCGACGGATGATCAGGAGCAGTCGGATGGTCAGAGCGAACTGGTGACGCTCCGGCGCCGCTGGCGCGAATCGATGAGCAGTTCCTGGATGTCCCGCAGCCGGTGACCGTCGGCGTCATGGCTGCGTCTGGACCAGATCCCGTCCGGCCCCAGATGCCAGGACGCGGTGTCGTCCGCCATGCCGAGGTCGATCAGCCCGGACAGCTCCGCGCGGTGGGCCGGATCGGCCACCCGCACCAGCGCCTCGATCCGCCGGTCCAGGTTACGGTGCATCATATCCGCACTGCCGAACCAGACTTCGGGGTCGCCGCCGTTGCCGAAGACGAAGATCCGGGAGTGCTCCAGGAAGCGCCCCAGGATGCTGCGCACCCGGATGTTCTCGCTCAGCCCGGCCACTCCCGGACGGATCGCACAGATCCCGCGCACCAGGACGTCCACCGGCACCCCCGCCTGCGCGGCCCGGTAGAGCGCGTCGATCACCTGCTCGTCGACGATCGAGTTCAGCTTCAGCTTCACGTAGGCCGGCCGGCCCTCGTGGTGGCCCGCGACCTCGTTCTGGATCCGCGCGATCAGCCCGTCCCGCAGGCCGCGCGGCGCGGTCAGCAGGCGCCGGTAGGACTCGCGGCGCGAGTAGCCGGAGAGCCGGTTGAAGAGGTCGGAGAGGTCGGCGCCGACCTGCGGGTCCGCCGTCAACAACCCCAGGTCCTCGTAGAGCCTGGCCGTCTTCGGGTGGTAGTTGCCGGTGCCGACGTGCGCGTAGCGGCGCAGCGTCTCGCCCTCCTGGCGCACCACCAGCGAGAGCTTGGAGTGCGTCTTCAGGCCGATCAGCCCGTACACCACATGGCAGCCCGCCTCCTCCAGCTTGCGGGCCCACTTGATGTTGGCCTGCTCGTCGAAGCGCGCCTTGATCTCCACCAGCACCAGCACCTGCTTGCCGGACTCGGCCGCGTCGATCAGCGCGTCCACGATCGGCGAGTCGCCCGAGGTGCGGTACAGCGTCTGCTTGATCGCCAGCACGTGCGGGTCGGCCGCGGCCTGCTCCAGGAAGGCCTGCACCGAGGTGGAGAAGCTGTCGTACGGGTGGTGCAGCAGCACGTCGCGCTCGCGCATCGCGGCGAAGATGTCCGGCTGCGAGGCCGACTCGACATCGGTCAGCCCGCGCGCGGTGCCGGCCACGAACTTGGAGTACTTCAGCTCCGGGCGGTCCAGCCCGGCGATCCCGAACAGCCCGGTCAGGTCCAGCGGCCCGGGCAGCGGGAACACCTCGGCCTCGGTGATGTTCAGCTCGCGCACCAGCAGGTCGAGGATATAGGGGTCGATCGACTCCTCCACCTCGAGGCGGACCGGCGGGCCGAACCGGCGGCGCATGAGCTCCTTCTCCAGCGCCTTGAGGATGTTCTCGGTGTCGTCCTCCTCCACCTCGAGATCCTCGTTGCGGGTCACCCGGAAGGCGTGGTGGGCCAGCACCTCCATCCCGGGGAACAGCTCCTCCAGGTGGGCGCCCATCACGTCCTCCAGCGGCACGTACCGCTGCGGCGAGGCCTCCAGGAAGCGCATCAGCGACTGCGGAACCTTCACCCGGGCGAAGTGCTTGTGACCCGAGACCGGGTTGCGCACCACCACCGCCAGATTCAGGCTCAGGCCCGATATGTACGGGAACGGATGCGCCGGGTCCACCGCCAGCGGCGTGAGCACCGGGAAGATCTGCGCCCGGAACAGGGTGTGCAGCCGGGCCTGCTCCTTGTCGGTCAGCTCCGCCCAGCGCACCAGCTCGATGCCCTCGGCCGCCAGATCCGGCAGCACCTCCTGCTGGAACGCGGCCGCGTGCCGCGCCATCAGCTCACGCGACCTGGTCCAGATCAGATCGAGCACCTCGCGCGGCTGCAGCCCCGACGCGCTGCGCTGGGCGACCCCAGTGGCGATCCGACGCTTGAGGCCGGCCACCCGGACCATGAAGAACTCGTCCAGGTTGCTGGCGAAGATCGCCAGGAACTTGGTCCGCTCCAGCAGCGGGATCTCCGGGTCCTCCGCGAGTTCCAGCACCCGCTCGTTGAACGCCAGCCAGCTGCGCTCCCGATCCAGGAAACGGCCCTGCGGCAACTCCTCCAGCTCGTCGGCACCGGACGCGTCGGGAAACTGGTCGAGGGCCACCCCCAGCGCCTTGGTCAGGCGGGACGGCGTCGGCACACCAGCGGACTCGGGCATCGTGGGCACTCCTGACGGGTCGGACGCTGCGGGCTCTTCGGCCGCGACCGGGCGGGGGACGGTCATGGTTTCCAGCTCCTCCAGCGACGGACATCCGGGCATCTGATCGACTCAGCCGCTGCGCTCTCCGCCGGACACGGCGGACGGAGCCGACCGCTCGGGGCGGTCGATAGCCGACCGGCCCCGGCGATGTGGCCCACGCTGCGAGAGCGAGACACTACGGACGTCATCCTGTGATCTTCGCGGCGGCAATTGAATCCACGGTAAACACCGCATGGCCAGGAGGAAAGCTGAGGCGGTCGGCCCTGCGGCCTGCTACCCCACCTGCTTGCCTTCGGTGACCCGATACATCAGGTCTACCTCGTGGACGGTGAATCCGACTCGTTCGTAGACCCGCACGGCGGCCGTGTTGTCGGCGTCGACGTAAAGCAGCACGGTCGGCAGGCCGCGGTCCTGCGCGAGATGCCGCAGACCGGCCGCGGTCAGTGCCCGGCCCAGGCCGTTGCCCTGCTCGGCCGGGTCCACGCCGACCACGTAGACCTCGCCCAGCTCGGGCTCGGTGGCGGTGGCCGGGTGCACCTTGGTCCAGTGGAAACCGACCACCCGCTCCTCGCCGGACTCCGCCGCGCGCACCGCGAGGAAGAAACCGTTCGGGTCGAACCACGGCTCGGCGATCCGCTCGGCGAGGTCACCCGCGGTCCAGGAGCCCTGCTCGGGATGGTGGGCGAAGGCGAGCGCGTTGAGCCGCAGCCAGGCCTCGTCGTCCACGCCGGGACGGAAGGTCCGCAGCGTGACCCCGGCGGGGAAGGGCACCTCGGCGGGAGCCGGCCCGGTGCGGCGCATCTGCCGCAGCTCGCGGACCAGCTCCGCGCCGTACCGCTCGGCGAGCCGACGCGCGGCGGGGTGGCCGCCGTGCGCCCAGAAGTCGACGGCCGGCCGCGCATCGCCTTCGCCGGCCTTGCCGGCTTCCGCGAGGACGGCGTCGGCCAGTTGCCGTCCCAGGCCCTGCCCGCGCCGGTCAGGGCTGACGGCGAACTCGACCGTGGTGGGCGACGACCCCTGTGCTCCTTCGAGTTGTGCGTATCCGGCCGGGGCACCGGCGGCGGTCAGCACCAGGTGCCGGATCCCCGGACGCGGGTCCGTCGTCCGCAGCCGGAGCCGACCGGCCTCGGAAACGGCCTCCCGCCCGTCCAGCTCGGCGGCGGCTCGCAGCACGGCCCGCACAGCGGAGAGCTGCTCGGGGGTGAGGGTGTCAGCGGAGGTGATGTTCGTGGCGATCTCCATGATTCGGACCCTACGCTGCCTCACATGTCATCAGATGCCAGACGAAGATTCCGTCCTGCGGCCTACGCGGTCTGTATCGAGAACGAGCGGATCCTGCTCGCGCGCTGGGTGTCGCACGACGGTGAGCGGCTGTGGACGCTGCCCGGCGGCGGACTGGACCACGGCGAGGACCCGTACGACGCGGCCATCCGCGAGGTCGAGGAGGAGACCGGCTACCTGGTCGAGCTGGAACGGCTGCTCGGCGTCGACTCGCACCAGGTGATCTACCCGCCGGATCCGGTGAACGGCCCGTCGCCACGCGACTTCCAGGGGCTGCGGATCATCTACCAGGGCCGGATCGCCGGTGGTGAACTGCGGAACGAGGCGGACGGCTCGACCGATCTGGCCGCCTGGATTCCACTCGCGGACGTCGCGGGACTCCCCCGGATCCCACTCGTCGACATCGCGCTCGCGCTCTATCGGGAGCGGCCGGCCCTGGGGCGGATAGTTCGCCAGCTGTAGCAGATGTTTGGTTGGTAAACGCAGAGAAGCCCCCTTCCCGAAGGAAGAGGGCTTCTCTAGAAGAATTGTTCGGCGGCGTCCTACTCTCCCACAGGGTCCCCCCTGCAGTACCATCGGCGCTATGAGGCTTAGCTTCCGGGTTCGGAATGTAACCGGGCGTTTCC